>WIAM01000019.1 GCA_015519965.1 Thermaceae bacterium | reverse complement strand
TGAGGGGCGAGTTAAAGAGGTGAAGCCCGAGGGCGAGTACACCGTCGAGGAAACGGTGGTGGTCCTCGAGGACGGCACCGAGCTCAAGATGTACCACACCTGGCCGGTGCGTAAGGCGAGGCCGGTGAAGCAACTCCTCGACCCGGACGAGCCCTTCCTCACCGGCATGCGGATTTTGGACGTGCTCTTCCCCCTGGCCATGGGGGGCACGGCGGCGATCCCGGGACCCTTTGGCTCGGGTAAGACCGTGACCCAGCAATCCCTGGCCAAGTGGTCGAACGCCGACATCGTGGTCTACGTGGGTTGTGGTGAGCGGGGGAACGAGATGACCGACGTGTTGGTCGAGTTCCCCGAGCTCGAGGACCCCAAGACCGGCGGTCCCCTGATGCACCGGACCATCCTCATCGCCAACACCTCTAACATGCCGGTGGCGGCGCGCGAGGCCAGCATCTACGTGGGGGTGACCATCGCCGAGTACTTCCGCGACCAGGGCTACGCGGTCGCCTTGATGGCCGACTCCACCTCGCGCTGGGCGGAGGCGCTCCGCGAGATCAGCTCGCGCCTTGAGGAGATGCCCGCTGAAGAGGGTTACCCGCCGTATCTCGCCGCCCGCCTCGCCGCCTTCTACGAACGCGCCGGACGCGCCATCAGCCTTTCTGGCGAGCAGGGAGCGGTGAGTATCGTGGGCGCGGTGAGCCCCCCGGGCGGTGACATGTCGGAGCCGGTGACCCAGTCCACCCTCCGCATCGTGGGCGCGTTCTGGCGTCTCGATGCCGCGCTCGCCTACCGCCGTCACTTCCCGGCCATCAACTGGAACGGCTCTTACTCGCTCTTTTCCGGTGCCCTCGATCGCTGGTACCGGACCCAGGTGGCCGAGGACTACCCGGAAAAGCGCAGCGCCATCTCCGAGCTGCTGCAAAAGGAAGCCAGCCTGCAGGAGGTGGTGCAGCTCGTCGGTCCCGACGCCCTCCAGGACGCCGAGCGTTTGGTGATCGAAGT
Source organism: Thermaceae bacterium (assembly GCA_015519965.1). Taxonomy (GTDB): domain Bacteria; phylum Deinococcota; class Deinococci; order Deinococcales; family Marinithermaceae; genus WFXV01. Next base: position 46,814 of record WIAM01000019.1, on the reverse strand, counting down.
GGGCCGCCTCATTCGCGAGGGCTTCTTGCAGCAAAACGCCTTCGACGAGGTCGACGCCTACTGTTCTTTGAAGAAGGCCTACGGCATGATGCGCATGATCCTGGAGCTCTATAAGGCGGCTGGCGCGGCCATCGAGGCCGGCGTTCCGGTTGAAGAGGTCATCGCCCACCCCGTCATGGAGAAGATTTCCCGGGCGCGCTACGTTCCCGAGGGCGAGTTCGAGGGGTATTTGGAGAGCGTCCTCGAGGAGATCGCCACCGCCTTCAAGCAGCCGGCATAAGGAGGGAAAATGGACCTTCTCAAAAAGGAATACACCTCGGTCACGTACATCTCCGGCCCCTTGCTCTTCGTGCAGAACGCCCGTGACCTGGCGTACGGGGCCATCGTCGAGATCGTCGACGGCGAGGGCAACCGGCGCGGGGGCCAGGTCATCGAAGTGAGCGAGGAGTTCGCGGTGATTCAGGTGTTCGAGGAGACCACGGGTCTCGACCTGGCCACCAGCCGCGTGAGCCTGGTTGAGGACGTGGCCCGCCTCGGGGTTTCGAAGGATATGCTCGGGCGCCGCTTCAACGGCATCGGCAAGCCCATCGACGGGCTCCCGCCGGTGACGCCGGAAAAGCGCCTGCCCATCATCGGTCAGCCGATCAATCCCGTGGCCCGTCGCAAGCCCGAGGAGTTCATCCAGACCGGCATCTCGGCCATCGACGTGATGAACACCCTGGTGCGCGGGCAGAAGCTGCCCATCTTCACCGGCTCCGGTCTGCCCGCGAACGAGCTCGCGGCTCAGGTGGCCCGGCAGGCCACGGTGCCCGGGGAGGACGTGCAGTTCGCGGTGGTCTTCGCCGCCATGGGTATTACCCAGCGCGAGCTCTCGTTCTTCGTCAACGAGTTCGAGCGCACCGGGGCGCTTTCGCGTAGCGTGATCTTCCTCAACAAGGCCGACGACCCGACCATCGAGCGAATCCTGACCCCGCGCATGGCGCTCACCGTGGCCGAGTACCTGGCCTTCGAGCACGGCTACCACGTGCTGGTCATCCTCACCGACATGACCAACTACTGCGAGGCCCTGCGCGAGATCTCGGCCGCGCGCGAGGAGGTGCCGGGGCGCCGGGGTTACCCGGGTTACATGTACACCGACCTGGCCACGATCTACGAGCGGGCCGGCGTGGTGGTCGGCAAAGAGGGTTCGGTGACCCAGTTCCCCATCCTCACGATGCCCGACGACGACCGGACCCACCCCATCCCCGACCTCACTGGCTACATCACCGAGGGGCAGATCCAGCTCTCGCGTGAGCTGCACCGTAAGGGCATCTACCCGCCGATCGACCCGCTTCCTTCGCTCTCCCGGTTGATGAACAACGGCATCGGCAAGGGCAAGACCCGCGAGGACCACAAACAGGTCGCCGACCAGCTCTACGCCGCCTACGCCAACGGCGTCGACATCCGTCAGCTGGTGGCCATCATCGGCGAGGATGCCCTGACCGAGACCGACCGGCGTTACCTGGAGTTCGCCGACGCCTTCGAGAAGTACTTCCTCAACCAGGGGAACGCCAACCGCAGCATCGACGAGTCGCTGAACCTGGCCTGGGCCTTGCTCTCGATTCTGCCCCAGTCGGCGCTCAGCCGTATTTCCAAGAGCCTCATCGAGAAGTACTACGGGAAGTTCAGCCTCGAGGAGTTCGCGGTTGCCGCCGGCGAGGCTTAAGGGTCGGCACGCTGAGGAGGGGAGCGTCTAACCATGGAACAGATCAGCCCCACCCGGATGACCCTGCTCCAAAAGCGGAACCAGAAAAAGCTGGCGGAGAAGGGTGCCGACCTCCTGAAGAAAAAGCGCGATGCCCTGATCGCCGAGTTCTTCCAGCTGGTGGGCGACACCTTGAAGGCGCGCGAGCGGCTCTCCGAGGCGGCCAAGGAGGCCTACTTCTCGCTGTTTTTGGCCAAGGCCTTCGATGGCCCGGGCGAGGTCGAGGCCTTGTCCCTCGGCGTCCCCGTGGTTCGGGACGTCGAGGCCGCGGTCGAAAACGTTTGGGGAACCAAGGTGCCGAAATTCCAGGTCGGCTGGCCGGAAAAGGTCGCGGCCAGCCCCATCGGGACCGGCGGGCAGACGCTCGCCGCCCAGCGCGCATTCCGCGACTTCGCCGAGGCCCTGGTCGACGTCGCGAACACCGAAACCCGCCTGCGCCGCATCGGTGAGGAGATCAAAAAGACCACGCGCCGGGTGAACGCGCTTGAGCAGGTGGTCATTCCCCGCCTGGATGATCAGGTTCGCTACATCCGTCAGGTCCTCGAGCAGCGGGAGCGGGAGGATAACTTCCGCCTCAAGAAGATTAAGAGCAAGATGGAGAGTAAGGAACGGGGCTGAGTTCGTCGCGCGAAACTCGGCGAGGGGTCTGGCCTAGCCAGACCCCTCGTGCCTCAAAGCCAGCTTCCGAGCCAGCGGAGCCAGTTCGCCCCGAGCACGCGAGCGGCGTGGCTTTCGGGGAGGACTTTGCTGAGCGCCCGGAGGTCGCCTGGGCTTTCGATTCCCTCGGGGGTGGCGTCGGCGCCGAAACCGCCGTCGAAGTCCGATCCGATGCCGACCGAGTCCCACCCCAGGGATCCGGCGATGACTCGGGCGTGGCGGGCGACGAGCTCTGGCGAGGGCCGGGGTTTCTCAGCCGTCCAGGTGGGATCGAGGAAGCGGTTATAGAGGACCACGCCGACGACGCCCCCGCGTCCCTTGAGGGCACGTAGCTCGTCGTCGCTCAGGAAGCGGTTGGCCGGAACCGGGGATTCCGGGGACCAGCCCAGGGCCCGGGGGTTTGCGTGGCTGACCGCCACCGGGCCAGCAAAGTGATCGAGGGCTTCGAAGAAGGCGGCGTCCGAGAGGTGGGAGAGGTCGAGGGCGAGCCCCTCGTCGGCCATGGCGGCGAGGAGGTCCCGGCCGAGAGGCGAGAGCCCCTCGTGACCGCCCGTTCCCCCGGCGTAGCGGGTGGTGCGCCAGGCGAGGCCGATGATGCGAACCCCAAGGCGCTTCCACTCCGGGAGCTCGTCGGGGGACTCGATGGGCTCGGCACCCTCCATGAGTAGGACCAAGCCCGGCTTTTGGTCATGGGACCAGGCCTCGAGGTGGGCCCGGAGCATGCCGGCGTCTTCGATGATGCGGACGTGGCCGGCAGCCTCCCAGCGGCGGTAACGCTCGATCTGGGCCAGGGCAGCCTGCTTGGCTTCCTCGTGGCCCGGGTAGCGCTCGGGATCCACGAAGATGGTCGCGAACGCCACCGCCACGCCGGCATCGCCGAGCGCGGGGAGGGTCACGGTGGGTCGGTAGGGGCCATGGACCCGCTGGCGGAGGGTCTCGAGGGGGAGGGTCAGGTCCCAGCCGTGCGTCAGGGCGCCGTAAGCCAGGTCGAGATGGGCATCGACGATGGGGTCAAGCGCCGGCAAAGTGCACCTCCTCGACCGCGACGAGCGGGACGCCGATGCCAAAGCCCATCTTGGTCCACCAGAACCCGTCGCCAATGGCGGAGATGTTTTGCAGGAGGTCCAGAAAATTGCCCGCGAGCACGAAGTTTTCCACCGGCGTGGGTTCGCCGTCTTTGACCAGGAGCCCAAGGCCCTGCACCGCGAAGTCTCCGGTGATGGGGTTGGCCCCGGCGTGGACCCCCATGAGCTCGGTGACCACGACCCCCTCTTCGATCGCCACCCCCTGTCCCGGGGCGACGACGAGGTTGAAGGGCATCACGCCCACCACGCTCTTGTAAGAGCGGCGTCCGTTGGCCGTGTTTTCGTGGCCGAGTTTTCGTGCCGTCTCGCTGTTGTGCAAGAACGACCGCAGCACGCCGGCTTCGATGAGGGTGGTCTTCTTGGCGGGAACGCCCTCGTCGTCAAAGGGTGCGTTGTCGAGGCCCTGGGGGTGGGCCGGGTCGTCGAGGAGGGTCAAAAGGGGCGAGGCGATGCGCTGGCCGAGCTTATTTTTGAGGGGACTCTTGCCCTCGAGGACCGCTTTTGCACTCCACATTGACCAGAAAAAGCTCAGCAGTTGTGCCAGGGCTCGCGGCTCGAGGTAGGCGCGGTAGGTTCCCGTGGGCAAGGGTTTGGCGCCGAGCAGGCGCCCGGTTTTTTCCAGGAAGCTCTGGGAGGTGCTCGCCGGGTCCAGGGCAAACGCGTCCTGGGCGAAGACGACCTCGATCCCCTGCTTGAGGCTTTCGCCGTCTCGCATAACCGCGCTGACGCCGAGGCTGGCGGTCCCGCTTCGGTAGTCGCCCCTGGCCCCGGCCGAGGAGACCAAACGGTGCTCGACCTCAGCCTCGCTGTAACTGGCCCCGCCAACGCGATCGACCCGCGGGTCCTTCCGAATGCCGTCCTCGAGCGCCAAGGCCAGGGCTCGCTTTTCCTCGACCGGAGCCGAGAGGCCTTCGCCGACCAGGTCGTGGGATCCGAGCGGTCGACCCTGGGGAAGCGAGCCCGAGTCGTCCCTGGTCAGCCTGGCGTTCTCGATGGCCTCGTCGAGGACCCACTCGAGTGCGGCTTCGTCGAGGGCCTCGGTGTAGGCATAGCCCACCCGCCCCGCGACCACGACGCGGACGCCGAGGCCGCCCTGGAGCGAGATGGTCGCCTCCTCGATCTGGTGCTGGCGGGCTTTAAAGGCGAGTGTTTTGTGCCGCTCGGCGAGGATCTCGATCTCGACCCCGAGCGACTTGGCCTTTTCCTGGAGGTACGTTTGAGCGGCTTCAAAGGTCATCCCTGGCCTCCGACCACGATCTCTTCCACCAGCACGTGGGGCTGCCCGACCTCGACCGGGACCATGCCCGAGAGTGAACCGCACATCCCGGGGGCGTTTTCCCAGTCGTTGGCGACTGCCACCACCCGACGGATCGTCTCCGGCCCTTTGCCGACCAGCATCGCGTTCCTCACCGGCGCCTCGATGCGGCCGTTCTTGATCAGGTAGCCTTCCCGGACCGAGAAGTTGTACTCGCCGGAGCCGGGCTTGACTTGCCCGCCCCCCATGGCCTTGGCGTAGAGTCCGTAGTCGACTTGGCGGATCAGCGCCTCGGGCGGTTCGTCCCCCGGGGCGATGAAGGTGTTGCGCATGCGGCTGGTGGGGGCGAAGGTGTAATCCTGGCGTCTGGCCGAGCCGGTGCGGCGGTACCCGGTGACGCGCTCGCCCCAGCGGTCCACCATGTAGCTCTTCAGAACGCCGCGTTCGATGAGGACGGTGCGCTCGGTGGGGTGACCTTCGTCGTCGTACTCAGATGATCCCCAGCCGTGGGGGAGGGTGCCGTCGTCGATGTAGGTAACCACCGGGCTGGCGATGACCTCGCCGAGCTTGTCGGCCAGCACGCTCGTTTTGCGGGCCACCGAAGTGGTCTCCAGCAGATGCCCGAGGGCTTCGTGGAAGATGACCCCGCCGAACCGATTACCGATGACCACCGGCATCGGTCCGCTGGGAGCTGGCTGGGCTTTGAGGAGGGTGAGGGCCTGCTCGGCCGCCTCCCGACCGGCCTTGCTCGGTGGGTAGAGATCGAAGAGTTCGAGCCCCACGCTCTTCCCCGGGGCGGAGACCCCGCTTTGTACCTCGTTGCCATCCTGGGCGATGGCGAGCACGAAATAGCGGGACCGGACCCGCTCATCGTTCACCCAAAGCCCCTCGCTGTTTGCGATCCAGACCTCTTGCGTCGACTCGGCCCAGCGTGTCTCCACGCTCCGGATCGCCGTGTCGATCCTGGCCGCCGCGTCGGCCTCGAGCAGGCGATCGATGCGCTGTCGTTTGTCCTGGGTCTCGAGGGGGCGCTGGGGTCGGTGAACGCCCTGGGGGCGCATTTTTCTGAAGTCGAGTCCGCCGGCCCCTTCCGCGTCGACCTGCCCCTTTTCCCCTTTGAGCCGGGCCAGGGTCTCGGTGACCTCGAGCAGTGTGGTCGCCTCGAGGTCGTTGGTGTAGGCGTAGACGACCTGGGTTCCAAAAAAGAGCCGGACCCCGGCACCGAGGTCGAGCCCGCTGCTCGCTTCCTTGAGCTCCCCGTTCAAAAGCCGGAGGTTACGCTTTCTGACCCGCTCCACGTAGATCTCGGCGAAGTCGGCGCCGAGGGTGCGGGCATGCTGGAGCACTTTCGCTGCGACGTCTTCTTTGAGCATCGCCCGATTATACCGGTGCCAAGGGCCGTTTATGGAGCCGGGGTGCCCGATTTCCGGCAAAGTCGCACCAGGGCTGCTTCGAGGGCGAGCCTGGGATCGCTTCCGGTTTTGGCCCGAAGCTCGGCGGTGAGCAGGGTGGCGAGCGCGTCCTCGAGCGCCTCGGGCGGCTGCCTGCGGAGGCTTTTCACGAGCTTTCGGGCCGAGAATGGCGCGACGCCGAGGGCGCGCGCCGCCTCTTCCACGGAGAGCCTCGGATTTTCCTCGTGCAGCAGGGCGAGCTCGGTGAGTTTGGCGTAGTGCCAGGCCAGCGCCCCCAGGATGCGTAAAGGGTTTTCACCCTGCCGCATGAGCTCGTCGGCCAGCGCCAGGGCCTCGCCGAGTTCACCGCGTTCGAGCTTTTCCATCAGGTCAAAGGCGCTCGAGGCCGGCGGTGCGCCGAGCAGGGCCTTGACCCGTTCGGGCGTCAGGGGGCCCTCGAGGAGGGCGAGCTTTTCCACCTCCCAGACCAGGCCCTCGGTGTCGGCGTTGCTTTCGGCGAGGAGGTGGGCCAGGGCGGCCGGGGCTTTGATGCCGTGGGTTTTGAAGAGGTTTTGGACGAAGATCACCCGTTCGCGGAAGCGCGGGGTGGGGAAGTGGCGGACTTCGGCACGGCGTTTGTACCAGCGGGTGCGCCCTGAGGTTGGTTTGGGGTCGTAGATCAAAACGCTCCGATCCTCGGGGACGGCCTCCAGATAAGCCTTGGCCCTTTGCCAGTCTTCGTCGCTCAGGGCCGAAAAATCGAGGATGCCCTGGGATGTCTCGAAGAGCCCGGGCGAAAAGAGTCCCCGGAGGTTTTCCTCGCTGGGGGGCAGCAGGCGCGGGGGTAGGTTTTGGAAGCGGGCCTCCTTGTTCGCCTCGACCCGGGCCAGATAGGGGTCCCCGGAGAACACCAGCAGCATGCCTACAGACTAAGCGAGCCGCCACGAGCTTTTCGACACGGCGGCGTAGGGCAAAAGCCGACTTTGGGGTCTGGGCGTGGTAGGGTGGTCTATGCCAAACCACGCCTTTGCGGTGCCCATCGGTCATTTCCTGGCCGAGGTGTCGGATGCGGGCGTGGATTTTCTTTCGGTGAACGACGTTTTCCGCGACTGGGTGGAGACGGGGCGCCTTTTGGCTTCTCCCCTTGAAGCCCTGCTCCTTGAATGGGTGGGGGCGGGGTGGCGGACGTCGCTTGAGACGTCCTTCGGCTGGAGGGGTCGGGCGTACACGCTCACCGCGTTCGTGGTTGACCGCGATCCGTTGCGCGTTTCCGGCGTGGTGATGGCGGCGCCCGCCGCCGGTGCCGGGGCGTGGGCGCTTCCCGCAGGGTGGGGCGCCGGCCCGGGTTACAGCGACCTCTGGAGCCGGGCCTTCGACCGGGGCCGGGCCTACCGTCAGCTCCTCGAGTTTGGCGATTCGATCGAAACCGAAACCAGCCCCGAACGGGTGATCACGGCGACCCTCGAGTTCCTGCTCGCGGTGACCCGCATGGATGCCGCGGTGTTCACCCGCCTTGAGGACGGCCACCTCACCCCAGTGCTATCCGCCGGACGGCTGACCGAGGCCATGCTCGAGGCCTACGACCGCAACCACCCGGCGCTGGGGGAGGGGGCGGTGGGTCTGGCCGCGGCGCGCGGGGAACCGCTGGACCTTTTCGACTACCCGGGGTGGCCCGCGGCGCTGCCGGCGTTCGTGTCGCTGGGGATCGTTCAGGTCGCCGCGGTGCCCCTCCGCTTGCAGGGGGTGACCTATGGGGTGCTGGAGCTCGTCTCCCGGCGGAGGGGACGCCTGTCTTCCCGCTCTTTGGAGGTCTTCGGCGTCGCTTCACGTCGGCTGGAAAAGGTCCTCGAACGGCTTTTTTCCCTGGCTGAGCTGAACCGGACCCGCGAGTCCATGCTCAGGGCGTTTGGAAGCTTTTTGGTTCACCGCGATCTGGAGACCCAGGGCCACTCGGAGCGAGTGGTGGCCATGGTCGAAGTCCTGGGGCGACGTTTCGGCTTCCGAGGCGATCGCCTCCAGGCCTTGCGCTGGGGGGCCTACCTCCACGATATCGGCAAGCTGGCGGTCGGCGATGCTATCTTGCTCAAGCCCGGCGCCTTGGAGGATGGGGAGCGAACGGTGATGCGGGATCACCCGACGCTGGCGGCGAATATGCTCCGCTCGCTCGATTTCCTGCCCGAGATCACGATCAACGTGGTCCGGCTGCACCACGAGCGCTGGGACGGCGGGGGCTACCCGGAAGGGCTGGCCGGGCGCGCCATCCCGCTCGAAGCGCGCCTTTTCACCGTGGTCGACGTCTTCGATGCCCTGGTGAGCGCCAGGCCGTACAAGGCGGCCTGGCCGCTTGAGCGCGCGATCCGTGAGCTCAAGCGCGAGGCCGGCCGCGCACTCGATCCCCAGGTGGTGCGTGTCTTTTTGGACGCGCCCCCGCTTGGGGCCCTGGCTAAGCCAGCGCGTTGTGGCCGGTGAGCGTCCGCCCCAGGATCAGGGTATGAATGTCGTGGGTGCCCTCGTAGGTGTAGACCGTTTCCAGGTTGAGCATGTGGCGGATGGCGTGGTATTCGAGGGTGATGCCGCTCGCGCCGAGGATGTCGCGGGCCGTGCGCGCCGCCTGGAGCGCTGCGTAGGTGTTGTCGCGTTTGGCCAATGACACCTGGGCATGGTGCAGCTGGCCGGCGTCTTTCAGGCGGCCAAGCCGCCAGGCGAGCAGGAGGCCTTTGGTGTGCTCGGCCACCATCCAGGCCAGTTTTTCCTGAACCAGCTGGCGTGCGGCCAGGGGTTTGCCAAAGGTGGTGCGGCTTTCGGCGAAGGCCCGGGCTTCCTCGTAGACGGCTTCAAGGGCCCCGAGCACGCCCCAGGCGATGCCGTAGCGGGCCTGGGTGAGGCAGGCGAGGGGGGCTTTGAGCCCCTTGGCCCCCGGCAGCATGAGCTCGGCGGGAACCCGGACGTCCTCGAGGACCAGCTCGCTGGTCACGCTTGCCCGGAGGCTCATCTTGTGCTTCACTTCAGGGGCAGAAAATCCCGGCGTGTCCGTGGGCACGATGAACCCGCGCACCTCGCCGTCCTCGTCTTTAGCCCACACGATGGCGATGTCGGCGATGGTACCGTTGGTGATCCACATCTTGGTGCCGTTTAAGACGTAGTGGTCGCCTTTCTTGACCGCGCGGGTCTTCATGTTGCCCGAAGGGTCCGAACCCCCGTCCGGCTCGGTCAGTCCAAAGGCGCCGATCATGCTTCCTTTTGCCAGTTGCGGGAGGAAGCGCCTTTTTTGCTCTTCTGAGCCGTACGCGAAGATCGGGTACATGACCAGCGCGCCCTGGACGCTGGCAAAGCTCCTGAGCCCGGAGTCGATGCGTTCGAGCTCGTACATGATCAGACCGTAGGCCACGTTGGAGACCCCGGCGGCGCCGTAGTCTTCCGGCAGGTTGGCGCCCAGAAACCCCATGGCGCCGAAGGCTTCGACCAGGTGCTGGGGGAAGGTGCCCGCTTCCCACCAGTCGCGGATGTGGGGTAGGGCCTCGGCCTCGAGGAAACGCCTGGCGGCGGCCTGGATCTGCCGCTCCTCTTCGGTCAGGAGCTCGCTGAGGTGGTAAAAATCCAGCATGCTCCCAGCATAAGCGCTGTGTTACGGATTTTCATCCATAGGCTTTGACAAAGTTGCATTCGACCCCCTACGATGGAGCCTGAGGCACAGAGGGAGGTGTGTGGATTATGAAGAGACGGTCGTATGCCTTCATCGCCCTTTTGCTCTTGCTCGGGCTTTCGACGGCGCAGGTGAACCGCATCTCGATCGCCACCGGGGGCACGGGCGGCGTTTACTACCCCCTCGGCGGCGGCATGGCCGAGGTGTGGAGCAAGTACGTCCCCGGGGTGGAGGCGAGCGCCGAGGTCACCGGTGCTTCGGTGGAGAACGTCCGGCTCGTGGTCTCCGGGGAGGCGCAGGTGGCCCTTGGGACCAGCGGGGTCGTGGTCCAGGCTTTTGAGGGCTCGGGGAAGTTCAAGGGGCGGCCGCAACCGATCCTCGCCATCGGGGCCATGTACCCGAACGCCTGGCAGTTCGTGACCGTGGCCGAGACCGGCATCCGCCAGATCGCCGACATCAAGGGCAAGCGGGTCTCCACCGGCTCGCCGGGCTCGGGCACCGCGGTGATGACCCGGGCCATCCTCAAGACGCTTGGCTACGAGCCGGGCAAGGCTTTTAAGGAGTTCCGGCTTTCGTTCGCCGAGCAGGTCTCGGCGCTCAAAGACGGCACCATCGACGTGGGCGCGTGGTCGGTGGGGCTCGGCCCGGGGTCCCTGATTGACCTCGCCACCACCCGGAAGATGGTCCTGGTGTGCATGACGCCTGAGGAACAAAAGAAGGTCTCTGCGGCCCATGCTTACTACAAGCCCTTCACCATTCCCGCGGGCACCTACAACGGCCAGAGCGAAGACTGCCTGACTGTGGGCACGCCGAACGTCCTCTTTGTGAAGGCGGACGCCGATCCCGAGCTCGTCTACCAGCTGACGAAGGCCCTTTTCGAGCACACCGAGGACCTGGCGAAGATTCACCCGGCGGCCAAGACCATCAGCCCCGATTACGTGCTCCAGGCGACGCTCATCCCCTTGCATCCGGGGGCGATCCGCTACTTCGAGGAAGCGGGCTATCAGGTGCCCGACAACCTTCGCCCGAAGAAGTGATCGCGTGATGGTCCGGGGCTCGCTTGGTGTTTTGCCAGCTCACCGGCTTGCGGGGATCGCCCGATAAGTCACGATGCGGTGGCCCGTTCTCATCCTCGTCCTTTTGGGAACGGGCCTTCTTCTTTGGCCGCGCGCGGGGGTTTCGGTCCGGGTCGATGGGCGCCCGGTGCTTTGGTTCCCGACGGTCGAAGGCGAGCGTTTCGAGCTGAGCTGGCGCCACTCGGTTTCCGGGATCGTGGTTCGCGACGTGTTCGCGGTTGAAGACGGGAGGATTTACCTCGAGGAGACCCACAACCCCTGGTTCGCCGCCGGGCTGGGGGAGGTCGAGGGTCGCGGGCGCGTCGTTGCCGAAGCCAACCACGCTGTGGCCATCGTCGATATTCACGAGCCGGCGGATGATCTGAAGCTGCGGATTGGCCGTCCGGAGATTCACCACACCCTTTGGATCCGGGGGCGGGGCTATGATTTCTCGGCCTGTTTTTCCCACCGTCGCCTGACCTGGTCGCTGGACGCCCGTCCCTGGCTTCTCGCCCTTTTTCCCGCGAAGGATCCGTGCCTATGAAGCGATCGGCCGTGATGTCCACCCTCATTGCTGCCCTGGCGCTGGGGCTCGTGGCCTTTCAGGTGTATACGGCGGGCTATGCCCCGATGACCGCGATCTTTCAGCGGTCGATTCATCTCGGTTTCGTTCTCGCCATCCTTTTCCTGACCGTGCCCGTTTCCAAACGGGCCTCGCCGGGCCTTCGCTGGCTCGTCGATGGCCTTTTGCTCCTCGCCACCTTCGCCTTCGTCGCTTACATCTACACCCAGTACGACCAGATCATGGACCGGTTCGGGTGGTGGGAGCCATCGGACGTGTGGATGGGCGTGGTGACCACGTTGCTGGTGCTCGAGGCCACCCGCCGGACCATTGGCTGGCCGATGACCATCATCGCCGCCTTTTTCATCGCCTATGCTTTTTTTGGTCCTTACCTGCCGGGCGTTTTCGCCCATAAGGGCTACGGACTCGAGCGCCTGGCCACCCAGCTCTACCTCACCACCGAGGGGATCTTCGGCCTTCCCCTGGGCGTGGCCGCGACCTTTGTATTCATCTTCATCCTTTTCGGGGCCTTGCTCGAGGCCACCGGCGCGGGCAAGTTTTTCATCGATCTCGCCTACGCCTTGGCCGGGCGCAGCCGGGGTGGCCCGGCCAAGGCCAGCGTGGTCAGCTCGGCTTTCATGGGCAGCCTTTCCGGTTCGGCCATCGCCAACGTGGTGACCACCGGCGCCTTCACCATCCCCCTGATGCGGCGCCTCGGCTACCGGCCGGAAGAGGCGGCGGGCGTCGAAGCGGCGGCGAGCACCGGGGGCCAGATCATGCCCCCCATCATGGGCGCCGGGGCGTTCCTGATCGCCGAGTACACAGGAGTGCCCTACCTCGAGATCGTCAAACTCTCGATCATCCCCGCCCTCCTGTACTTCCTCACCGTCTATCTCTTCGTCGACGGCATCGCGGCCAAGCGCGGCATGAAGGGCCTACCCCGGGATCAGCTCCCGCGCCTCGGCACGGTGCTCCTCGAGGGGTGGCACTATTTGCTCCCACTGGCGATTCTGGTCTATTACCTGGTCAAGGGCGTCTCGGCGATGAAGGTGGGGTTCATCGGCGTGCTTTCCGTGGTCATCGCCGCCAACTTGCGGGCGAGGCCTGGGCCCTTTTGGCCCCGGGCCCTCCACTATGCCTACCACCTCCTGATGCTCGGCTTCCTCCTCTACGTGGGCGTGCAAAGCCGACAGGGAATCAGCCTGGTTCAGTTTTACGCCCTGATCGGCGGGATTTTCGTGAGCACGCTTTCGCCCTATTCGCCGCTCGGGCTTTCGGCGCTGATCGAGGCGCTCATCCACGGCGCCAAATCGGCGCTCCCGGTCTCGGTGGCCACGGCGGCCGCCGGCATCGTGGTGGGGGTGGTCGGGCTCACCGGGGTGGGGCTCAAGTTCTCGGGGCTCGTCATCTCGGCTTCGGGAGGCTACATCTTCCTGGCCCTGGTTCTGGTCGCCCTGGCCAGCCTGGTGCTGGGCATGGGGCTGCCCGTCACCGCCTCCTACATCGTCCTGGTCATCCTTGCCGGCCCCGCGCTCCAGGACCTGGGCATTCCCCTGATCGTGGCGCACCTGGTCGTGTTTTGGCTCAGTCAGGATTCCAACGTCACCCCTCCGGTGGCGCTTGCCGCCTACGCTGCCTCGGGGATGGCCGGGGCCGATCCCATGAGGACCGGCTTCATGGCCTGGAAGTTCGCCAAGGGGTTGTATTTGATTCCCTTGCTGATGGTTTATCGCCCCGGGGTGATGCTCGAGGGCGGCGCGGCTTTGGTGGGGGAGGATGTGGTGCTCTCGCTGCTCGCCCTGGCGGCCTTCGTGGGAGCTTTGGAGGGCTTTTTGGTCGTTCCCCTCAAGGCTTGGGCGAGGCTCGGCCTCGCGCTCGGTGGGGCGCTGATCTTCTTTCCCTCACTGGGCATCGAGGCCATTGGCGCTCTGCTCGTCATATTGCTCGTGCTCCAGGGGCTGCGGGGGCAAAAGAGCACTGGCTGACCGGTCGGTCATTCGTGTAGACTCGGGGTCGTGGCTTGGGAGCTGCTCAAAGACCCGGCGTACCGCCGCTACTGGATTTTCCTCTTTCTGAGCCAGATCGGCACCTGGATGCAGGCCACGGCGCTCGGCTGGGTGGTCCTGGAGCTCACCGGCCAGGCCGAGCGGTTGGGGCTCGTGCTGGCCTTGCTGTTCGCGCCCTCGCTGCTCTTTACCATGCCCGCGGGTGCCCTGGCCGACCGGCTGCCCCGGGCGCGGTTGCTTCTGGTCTTCCAGGGGGGAATGGCGATCCTGGCCCTTTGGATGGGCCTTTTAATCGCTCGAGGCACGGCCGGGTTTGGGCACCTGGTGGTGTTCGCCCTTTTGTACGGCACCATGGGGGCTTTCGAGGTCCCCACGCGCCAGGCGTTCAACGTCGAGCTGGCGGGCAAATCGCGAATTGCCGGTGCCATCGGTCTGAACTCGTTCTCCTTTAACGTTTCCCGCCTGGCGGCGCCCGCGGTCGCGGGCCTGATTATCGCCAAGTGGGGCACGGCGGTGGCGTTTCTCATCAACGGCCTTTCGTTCTTTCCCATGCTCGTCTTCTTAGCGCGCTATCCCTCGCAGCCCCCAGCGGTGCAAAAGGAGAGCTTTCTCCTCGCGCTTCGCCAGGGTCTCGCCTATGTCAAGCGGACACCGGTGATGCGCTGGACGCTCTTGCTGGTGTTTTTGGTGGCGACCTTCGCCATGAACTTCCAGGCGCTCATCCCCGCCTATGCCCGCTTGGTCCTGGGACTCGGGGCCGAGGGCTACGGCCTACTGATGAGCGCGATGGGGGTGGGTGCCCTTTTCGGCGCCCTGCTCACGGTGATTTCCTCCCGGGTTCGGCCCCGGTGGATCCTTTTCGGTTCCTTCGTCCTCGCCATCGCCCAGATTCTCCTGGCACTGCCGGTGGGGACGCTTGGGGCCGCGATCCTCTTCGCCTTTTCCGGATTTTCCATGGTGGTCACCTTGATCAGCGCCAACTCGACGGTCCAGGCGCTGGTCCCCGATCTCCTCCGTGGGCGGGTGGTCGCGCTTTACTCGCTGGTTCTGATGGGGTCGGGGCCTCCGGGGATGTACCTCACCGGCCTCGCTTTTGATGCCTTTGGCCGTTACGCCACCCTGGCGATGGGGCTGGTCGCGCTGCTGGCGGCGCTCGGGCATGCGCTCTTGCCCTGGCCTAAACGGGTGACCCCGGTCTGAACCGCCAGTCGGCGGGCCGCGCCCCAAGGCCGAGCCGCCAGGCGACGGCTTCCGCGATACGCTGCCCCGCCCGGCCGTCGCCATAGGGGTTCGGCGTCTTTTCGAGTTTTCTTTTGAGACTCGGGTCTTTGAGCAGTGCGCTCGAGACGCGGGCGACGCGGATGGGGTCGGTGCCGGCCAGGTGGAGGAACCCGAGTGCCAGCCCTTCCGGGCGCTCGGTGACCTCGCGCACCACGACCACCGGCACCCCGAGGGCGGCGCCTTCCTCCTGGATGCCACCGGAGTCGGTGATGATGAGGTCGCTCCTGGCCAGGAGCGCCGCCATCGAGCCGTAGCCCAAAGGTTCGGTCAGAACGAAGTTCTCGATCTTTTCGAGCACCGGCGTGATTGCCTCCCGGACCAGGGGATTTTTGTGGAGCGGGAAGACGAAGGTGTGCCCGGGGAATTCCCGGGCCAGCGCCGCGAGCCCCCCGGCCAGCGCCCGGAGGTGGGGCCAGTTTTCGCGGCGGTGGAGGGTGACCGTCACGTAGGGGCCCGGAGGCAGGGCAGGGGGAAGCGTTCCGTGTTCGGCGGCGAAGCGGATGGCATCGATCCCGGTCTGCCCGGTGACCACGATGCGCTCCGGCGTTTTTCCCTCCTTGAGCAGGTTGGCCTTCGCCGCCTCGGTCGGGGCCAGGTCGAGATCGCTGAGGGTCGCGGTGAGCCGCCGGTTGGCTTCCTCGGGGAAGGGCTGGCCGAGGTCGTGGCTGCGAAGCCCGGCTTCCACGTGCCCGAAGGGGAGGCCTTCTAAAAAAGCCGTCCAGGCCAGGGCAAAGGTGCTCAGGGTGTCGCCGTGAACCAGCAAATAATCGGGCTGAAGACGTCGCAGGGCCTTGGCGGCTGCGGGGATGATCCTTCCCGCCAGCAGGGGAAGGTCGGGGAGATCGGTCATGACCTCGAGGTCGTCCGCGGCCTGTAACCCGAAAAAGGCCATGGCCTGGTCGAGCTGCTCCCGGTGCTGCCCGGTGAGGAGAATCGTTGGTGAAAGATGGGGGTGTTGGCGCATGGCGAGGTAGACCGGCGCCATCTTGATCGCCTCGGGTCGGGTACCGAAGGCCAGCACGATGCGTTTTCTCTCCCGGTTCACCTTTTTTCCCCCAACTTCCGCCGCCACAGCACGAAGCCGAGCGCCAGCACGCTCGCCAGAGCGGTGGCCGCGATCGCCGCCGACGAGATTTTTTGCAGCCAAAGGGCCAGCAGGCTGGCTGCCAGGGTAATACTCCAAAGAACGATGACCACCGCCAGATTCGAAAGGCCGTGATCGAGGAGCCAGTGGTGAATGTGGTCGCGCCCGGGGGTGGCGAGGGGGTTTTGCCCCCGCCTCACCCTGCGGATCACGACCCAGGTGGTATCGGCGATGGGGACGAGGAGGAAGAGGGCGACCGGCACGAGGGCGAAGGCGGTGGTGATCTTGACGTTGCCCATGATGCTCGCTGCCGCGAGCGTATAGCCGAAGAAATAGGCTCCGGCGTCGCCCATGATGATCTTCGAGGGCGGGAGGTTGTGGCGCAAAAAGCCGAGCGCGGCCCCCGCTAGCCCGGCGAGGATCAGCGTCGCCGCTGCCCGGGACTCGAACTGGGCGCTCGCGGCCAAAAGCCCCATCGCGGCGATGAACGCGACCCCGCCCGCGAGCCCGTCCACGCCGTCGATGAGGTTCATGGCGTTGGTGATGCCCACCACCCAAAAAAGGGTCAGCAAGAGCGAGAGCACGGGGTCGATGGGGTAGCTGAACGCGGCCTCGATGCGTACGCCGGCGGCGTAGAGGACGAGGGCGGCGACCGTCTGGGCCACGAGCCGGAACCGCGGGGTGAGTTCGAACTGATCGTCGATGAAGCCGACCAAGACCAGGAGCGAGCCGCCCAGGAGGATACTGAGGATCTTCACCAGGACGTCGTCGAGCAGGGTGGGCCGGAGCAAAAAGGCGGTGATGAGGGCCAGCACCACCCCGGCATACACCGCGAGCCCCCCGGCGTTGGGGAGCGGCCCCTGATGGCGGCGCCGGCCGCCGGGGGCATCGGCCCAGCCGGCTTTGAGGGCGAACCTGCGGACGGTCGGCGTGAATCGCCAGGTCACCGTGGCCGCGATGAGAAAGGTCAGGACCACGCTGCGCCACCCCCAGCCCTGGGGGTCGGCGATGCCGATCGCGTGCAGTATCTCGGCCAGGGCCTGGGGCATGGCACGGTCACTTGGTTCCGTAGATGCGGTCGCCGGCGTCGCCCAGACCGGGGACGATGTAACCCTTTTCGTTCAGCCGCTCGTCGATGGCGCCCACCACGATCTCGACGTCGGGGTGGGCCTTTTGTACGCGTTCGATGCCCTCGGGGGCGGCGATGATGTTCATGAGTTTGATCTGGCCAGCGCCGTGCGCTTTGAGGATGTCGATGGCCTTGACCGCCGATCCGCCGGTGGCCAGCATCGGGTCGGTGAGGAAGGTTCTCCGGAAGCCGATGTCTTCGGGGAGTTTGGCGTAATACTCCACCGGGTTCAGGCTTTTAGGATCGCGGTAGAGGCCGATGTGGCCCACTTTGGCCGCCGGGATCAGGCGCAAAATGCCATCGACCATGACCAGGCCGGCCCGGAGGATGGCGACCAGCGCGAGCTTCTTGCCCGCCAGAATCCGGACTCGGGCCGGAGAGACTGGGGTTTCGACGGTGACCTCCTGGAGTTCGAGGTCGCGGGTGGCCTCGTAGGCCATGAGCATGCTGACCTCGGCCATGAGTTCTCGGAAATCCTTGCTCCCCGTGCGCTTGTCCCGCAGCAGGGCGAGCTTGTGCTGGACCAGCGGGTGATCGACCACGGTGACAGACTCGCTCATCGCCCTTGAGGCTATCACGTCGGAGCCTGACGGCGCGCCATCCGTATAGTGATGGCATGTTCCGCGTGGTCAGTTGGAACGTCAACGGCATACGGTCGGCCGAAAGGAAGGGGTTTTGGGAAGCGGTGCGCCGGCTGAACCCCGACGCCCTCGGGCTCCAGGAGATCAAAGCCAGCCAGCCCCTGTCGCTGCCCGAGGATTTCTCCGGCTATCGCTGGTTTTGGAACCCGGCCTCGAGGAAAGGCTATGCCGGAACCGCGGTGCTCGCTCGACGGTGGCCTGAACGGGTTTGGCGTGGCCTCGGTCATGAGGACTTCGACGCCGAGGGGCGGGTGCAGACGCTCGATTACGGCGAGTTTTACCTGGTCAACGCCTATTTCCCAAACGCCGGCCGCGAACTCGCCCGCCTCGATTTCAAACTCGCCTTTGATGAGGCCATCGCCGATTACCTCGAGGGCCTCCGGCGGTCGAAGGGTGTCATCCTGGTCGGCGACCTCAACGTGGCTCACCGGGAGATCGACCTCGCCCGACCCAAGGCCAACGTGAAAAACGCTGGCTTTACACCCCAGGAGCGCGCCTGGATGGATGACTTTTTGAGCCGGGGCTGGGTGGATGCCTTTCGCTACCTCCACCCCGACTTGCAAGGGGCTTATACCTGGTGGAGCTATCGTTTTCGGGCGCGGGAGAAGAACATCGGCTGGCGGGTGGACTACGTGGTCATCTCCGAGGATCTCTTGCCCCGTCTCAAAAAGGCGTATATTTTCTACGAAACCCAAGCCTCGGACCACGTGCCGGTGGTCGCGGAGCTGGACCTTTAAAGGAGGGCGGGATGGATTATCCTTTTGCCGAGAGAAGAAAGCGCATGCAGAGCTCCTTGATCCGCGAGCTGTTAAAGCTCGCTTCCCGGCCTGGGGTGCTCAGCCTCGCTGGCGGGGTTCCCGCCGCCGAGCTCTTCCCTATGGAGGAGATTCAGCGGGCCACGGCCAAGGTTCTCCAGCGCTACGGGGCCAAAGCCCTGCAGTACAGCCCGACGGAGGGGCTTCGCCCGCTCCGGGCGTGGATCGCGGCCCGGCTTGGGGTCGAGGCGGATTGGGTCCTCATTACCTCGGGGAGCCAGCAGGCCATTGATTTGGTCGGTCGGGTCTTCATCGACGAGGGTGACCCGGTGGTGGTCGAGTCGCCCACCTACATGGGCGGTCTGCTGGCCCTCAACCCCTACGCTCCCCGGTATCTCACCGTAGAGACCGACGCCCAGGGGGCAAAGCCGGAAGCGCTCCCGGAAAAGGCCAAGCTGGCCTACATCCTGCCTAGCTTCCAAAACCCCACCGGCGCGCTGATGGACGCGCCGCGTCGCCGGGCGGTGGCCCAATGGGCCGAACGCGCGAATGCGGTTGTCCTTGAGGATGATCCCTATGGTCATATCTACTTCGACGCCCCACCGCCACCCCCGATCTTTACCCACGCCAGGACCCGGGTGATCTACGCTGGGACCTTTTCCAAGCTGATCGCTCCGGGGTTACGCCTTGGCTACGTGGTGGCGAATCCGGAGATCCTGGCCGCGATCATCCAGGCCAAGCAGGCCAGCGATCTCCACAGCAACATCCTCGGCCAGGTGATCCTCGCCGAGCTCATCGATATGGGGCTGATGGAGGTGCAGGCGGAGCGGGTCCGTTCGCTCTATCGCCGGCGGCGGGACCGTATGACCGAGGCGCTGAGGGCCCATTTGGATCCGGAGGTCGCCTTCGATGTGCCCCGGGGCGGCATGTTTTTCTGGCTGCGTTTTCCGGATGGGACTGACACCAGGGCGCTGCTCGACTTGGCCCTCGAGTCCGGCGTCGCTTTCGTCCCCGGCGAACCTTTCTTCGCCCAAACGCCCTATCCCGCGGCGCGTTTGACCTTTGCCAGCGTTGCCGAAGACCAGATCGAAGAGGGCATCCGCCGGCTCGCTCGCGCCTACGAGCGCTACAAAACGCGCACACTGGCTTAAGGATTTGGCTCCGGTTATACTCGGAGGCCATGGATGCGTCGGTGAAGGATTTCGTCCGGGCGCAGCGGGAGGAACCGCCGCCCCGGGCGATCGCGCGGATCTCGCGGATGATTGCCCAGCTCGAGGGCGAACCCCCGAGCCGGGCGCGCGAATCGGGGTTCGCCTGGCTCTTTTTGGCCCTGGCCGAGGCAGCGCTCAGGGCGGGGAAGGTTCGCGAGGGCGAGCGGGCGTGGTTGACCGGCTACAGTTACGCCCGAACGGCCAGGGACAGCGAGGCCTTTGCCTGGGCGCTGGCGCTTGAGGAGGTGCGTTCGCTTGCCAGAAATACTCGCGTTGCTCAGCGTCGTAAGCATCGGCGCTAGCGCCGTGGTGCTGGTGCTTGGCTACCGGGCGATTCGGGGCGGCCAAAGGGACATCCACCACCGCCGCATGCTCATCGCGGCCTCGCTCGCCGCTTTGTTTTTGGTGTTTTACCTCGCCCGCGTCGCGCTTTTTGGGGGGCGGAGCTACGCCGGGCCCGAGGTTTTCCGTTCAGCCTACCTGGGGCTCCTCTTTTTCCATAGCGTCATCGCTGCCCTCAACCTGCCCCTGGCTTTGGTCACCCTGTATTTCGCCTTTACTTCCCGGTTCGATCGCCATAAGCCCTGGGCACGGGTGACGTTTTGGAACTGGATTTTGGTTGCCATCACCGGCTGGGCGGTCTATCTCATTCTGGGTGTTTGGGGCACGTGACGTTTTTTGGGATTCGTGCAAAAGAAGGCGCGCGGGCCTTTCGGCCCGCGTGGCTTTGGTTGCGGGGGCGGGATTTGAACCCGCGACCTCCGGGTTATGAGCCCGGCGAGCTACCAGGCTGCTCCACCCCGCGTCGCAACGATAAGTTTATGATCTCGTGCCCTTTTTGTCAAGGAACCGTGGGTGGCTTACAATGCCCTTAAGGGTGCGGGAGGAGGAGTTATGAAAAGGGTCTTCGTGGGGTTGCTGCTCGTGCTTTGGGTCCTCGCCTGGGCTCAAAGCGCCGGCGCGCAACCCACCGATCTTTCAGCGCGCATTCAGTCGGCCTATGACGCTCTCAACGCGGGACGCTACGACCTGGCGATCCAGCTCTTTGAAGACGTCGTCGCCCTTGATTACGAGAACTTCGAGGCCCACTTCGGGCTGGGGCTTGCGGACTACCGCCTCGGCAACCTCCGGGATGCGCTCTTTGAGTTCCGCCAGCTGACCAAACTCTTCCCCGAACGCTACGAGGGCTGGTACAACCTGGCGGTGGTCCACACCCGGATGGGTGACTGGCAGGAGGCGGCGAAGGCCTTCGCCCAGGCGCTGGCCGTGGGGTTGAAGCTCAAGCTGGCCCCGGAGGATCTCAAACCGGCCTACCTGGGGCTCGCTGCCGCCTACGAGACGCTCGGGAACGAGAAAAAAGCGGCCGAGGTGCTTCGCCAGGCCGCCGAGCAACTGCCGGAGGACCTCGAGGTTGCCCTGCGCCTGGCCCGGGCGCTGGTTCGCTCCGGTCAGGGTGATGAAGCCATTCCCTATCTGTACAAAGTCTTGGCCAAGGAACGCCAGGACCCCACCGCGACCGGGCTCTTGGCCGATGTCTACCTTTCGCAGGGCCTCCCCGATCGGGCGATTCGAGAGCTCGACCGCTCGCTGGCCGCGGCCAAGGACGCCCGGGTGAAGGCGCGCTTGCTCCACAAAAAGGCCCTGGTCCTCGAGGCCAGCGGGGCGTCGGCACAGGAGGTTCTGAAGCTGCTCGAGGAGAGCGCCCGGCTCGATCCCATGCGCTGGTCGGTCTTTTACGACCTCGGCCGGGTACGTTTTGGCCTCGGAGCGTATGGCAACGCCCTCGCGGCCTTCCAGAAGGCCTACGCTTTGAATCCCGAGGAATCGCGGATTCTGCTCGGTTTGGCCGCGAGCTACGACGCGCTCGGACGGCACGATAAGGCCTATGAAATGGCCCGTAAGGCGGTTCAGCTTGCCCGGGGGGATGCCGGGGAAGAGGCTCTTTTCCTGCTCGGCAAGAGCGCTTATTTCACCGGACGCTACAGCGAAGCCGTCGACGCTCTTAGCCGCGTGGTCAAGGCGCGTCCCAAGGACGCCCGGGCCTGGCTGTGGCTGGGCCTTGCCCGCTACGCGCTCGAAGATTATGGCCAGGCGGTTACGGCCCTCGAGAACGCCTACCGCCTTTCTCCCGACCCGTCCACGCGGGTGAACCTCGGCGCCGCCTACCTCGCCGCCCGGCGCTTCGCCGAGGCCGAACAGATTTTCCAGGCGGTGGTTTCGCAGGATCCCAAGAACGCCGAGGCCTGGTACAACCTGGGGTGGGCGCTCAAGGCGCTCGGTCGCCAGGCCGAGGCGCGACGGGCGTGGAAAGAAGCCTTGGAACTTGGCTATGAGCCCGCGAGGGCGCTGGTGAGGTGACCATGGGATGGCTCCGTGAAAACTGGTTTGATCTGCTTCTCCTCGTCATTTTGGCCGCGGTGGTCGTGGCCATCGTGCTGTTCTTGACCGGGATCAACCCCTTTGCCCGCCAGCCCGCGGTGGTGTCGGGGGCGCCCCAGAGCGAGGTGCAGACCCCCGTCGAGGCGCCCGTGCCGCCGGCCGGTGAGTCGCCGCCCGAGACCCAGGGCCCTCAGGGCACGGCCCAGCCGGTTGAGGCGGAAAAGCCGGGGGTGTCGGTGCTGCCCTTGCCCCCGGCGGTGGAAACCCCGGGCGCCGAGCCGGCCCAGCCCACCAAGGCGCAGGCGCCGGCGGCCGCGAAACCCCCTCAGCCGGCGGTGCCTGAAAAGCCGGCGGTGGAAAGCATGCCGAAGGCCCTTTACCGGGTCTCGATCGGTGCCTTCGCCAAGCCCGAGTACGCCGTGGATTTGGCGGCCAAGACCCGGGCCCAGGGCTACCCGGTTCGTATCGAGGTCATCGGGCGGATCAGCCGGGTCGTGGTGGGGCCCTACTCGAGCCGGGCCGAGGCGGAGCGCGTGGCCAAGGCGTTTTCGAGCTACCAGCCCCAGATCTACCGGGGGGATACGCCCCTTCCCAAGGGGATCTACCTCCAGGTGGGGGCGTTTAGGAAGCTCGAGAGCGCGCGTGATCTGGCCAAGTCCCTGAAGGAGAAGGGCTTCGACGTGGTGGTCTACTACCGGGACGCCTGGGCCCGGGTTTGGGTGGGGCCGCTGGCTCCCGAGCAGGTACGCGAGGTTAAGACGGAACTCCGGGCACTCGACCTGACCCCCATGGAGGTCAAAGGTGGCGAAGACCAAGGTTCCTAGCGCGACGGTGTCACGGCTGGTGACGTATCTGCGCGTCCTCGAGGACCTCGAGCGCCGTGGCGTGCTGAAGACCTCGAGCGAGCAGCTCGCCGAGGAAGCCCAGGTGACCGCGTTTCAGGTCCGGAAGGACCTGGCGTATTTCGGGAGTTACGGCACGCGGGGGGTGGGGTATTCCGTGCCCCTGCTCAAGCGCGAGCTGCGCCGGCTCCTGGGGCTGTCGCGCAAGTGGCGACTGGCGATTGTCGGTATGGGGCGGCTCGGCCAGGCCCTTGCCGATTACCCGGGGCTCGATGAGAACTTCGAGCCGGTCGGGTTTTTCGATGTTGACCCTGGAAAGATCGGTCAGCCCCTGACCAAGGGGACCATCGAGCCTTTTGCAAAGATGCCGCAGGTGGTCCGGGAGCGGGGCATCGAGATCGGAATGATCACCGTGCCGGCCCAAGCGGCGCAGGAGGTGGCGGATCGCCTGGTGCAGGCCGGGGTCAAGGGCATTTTGAACTTTGCCCCGGTGGTCCTCGAGGCCCCCAAGGATATTCCGGTTGAGAACGTCGACTTCCTGGCCGGGCTTTCCCGGCTCAGTTTCTTCGTTTCTCGTCACATGAATGAGAGGTGGACAGAATGAGACGATGGCTCTTGCTCATTTTGGCCGGCGCGCCTTTCGTGCTCGCGGCGTGTTCGAACTTCAGCTTCAACAACCCCATCGGCGTTCCAACCCTCGAGCTGGGTGTTGGGGGGAAGAGCGTGACCCCCGACCCGAACACCGGGAAGTACGTCCTCACCTTCTCCATCGACGCCTACACGCTCCAGGGGTCTCCGGCGGGTTCGATCAACCAGTTCCGGTTGCAAGGCGGCAAGACCCTTTCGGCGGGGATCCGTGTCGATGCCTGCCCGGTGACCGCGTCGTCCCCTTGTGGCCCGTTCACGACCAGCTACAGCTTCGTGTTTGACCTTCCACCTCCTGAGGGGACTTACACCGTGGTGGCCTACGACGTCGTCGGCGACAACGGTGCTTTCATGACCATCACACTTCCGCTTCCTTTGCAGGTGTATTGAGGCGGGTTGGGGTCCAAGGCCACGCACGTGCGCCAAGCCCCTATACTGACACCGTGGACGTGGACGCCGGGACGGTGTTGGCGAAGGATTCGCTCGAGGAGTTCGAGCGCAGGCTGCGATCGGTCCTCCACTCGCAGGTGGAGTTCATCCAGCTGATCGAGGATGACCTTGTTTACGCCGGGGGAAAGCGCGTTCGGCCCAGGCTGGCGTTCCTCGCCAGCCGCGCTTTGCGCGAGGAAGGCGTGCCCTACGAAATGAACCTGGCGATGGCGGTGGAGCTTTTGCACTCGGCGACCCTTTTGCACGACGACTTGGTCGATGATGCCGAGACCCGCCGGGGCAAGGAGGCGGCCTTCCGGAAATACGGCAATGCGGTCAGTGTTTTGGCCGGCGATTTCCTGCTTTCGAGGCTGCTTTTCCTGCTGGCCGAAACCGGCCGGGTTTCGCTCGTTGCCATGTTTGCCGAGGTGGCGCGGCGGCTGGCCGAGGCCGAGGTGTTGCAGTTCCAGGTTGCGGCCTACGAAGATCACTCGCTCGAGAACTACCGGACGATCATCGAAGGCAAAACGGCGGCGCTCATGCGGGCGGCGACCGAAGGCGCGGCCCTGCTGGCGGGGCTCGATGAAGCTCATCCCCGACGTCGGGGGCTTGCCGAATTCGGCGAGGCGTACGGCCGGGCGTTCCAGATGCGCGACGATTACCTCGACCTCATGGGCGACCCGGAACGGCTCGGCAAGCCCGTGGGCGGGGACGTTCGTGAGGGCAAGCTCACGCTCATCACCATCTTGCTGCTCAAGCGGCAGCCGGATGCGGTGCGGCCGATTTTCCTCCGCCGTGGTCAGGGCGATGGCGATATCGAGCGCTTGCGCGAGCTCGCCGTTTCGACCGGGGTGGCCGAAGAGGTGGTCGAGGCCATCCGCGACGAGGTTCGCAGGGCCAAGGCCGCGCTTTCCATCCTTCCCGACTCCCCCGCCCGGTCGGCGCTGGCGGCTTTGGCCGAGGCCGAGATCGAGCGACTTGCCTAGTTGGGAATCAGGGGTTTTGGCTTCGTGAAAGCGCTATAATCCCCGGGTGGATGAGAACGGGGGGATCGAATGGCAAACCAAGCTTGGAAGCCGCCGGACGGGGAGGGGCTTTGGGGTGATTTTCTCGATTATCTGGGCGCTGCGCTTCAGTGTAACCGGCTGCACCCCACGACCTACGAATACCTTACGCACCCCCGGAGGGTAGTCAGGGTCGCCCTTCCGGTCCGTATGGACGATGGGCAGATACGAACATTCCACGGTGTCCGCGCCGTGCACAACATCGCACTGGGGCCATCCATCGGCGGGGTTCGTTACGACCCCGCCTTAAGCGTTGGCGATGCCGTGGGCCTGGCGGCGTGGGGGACCCTCAAGGCCGCGGTCTTGGGGCTGCCCTTTGGCGGTGCTGCCGGTGGGGTTGTGGTGGACCCATCCCAGGTCTCGAGGGCCGAACTCGAGCGCATCAGCCGGCGCTACATGGCGGAGCTGGTCACGCTGGTCGGGCCGGAGATGGACGTGCTGGCTCCAGATCTCGGGACCAGTGACCAGGTGATGGCCTGGTATATGGACACCTACTCTCAGGCGAGAGGGTTCATCGAGCCGGCGGTGGTGGTGGGCAAACCCGAGCGCCTCGGAGGAACGCGGGGCCGCGATGACGCGGTGGCCGTGGGGCTTGTGCACGTGACCGCGCGGTTTGCCAGCCGGTTCGGCCTCTCGCTTTCGGGGGCCACGGTCGCCGTTCAGGGCTACGGCCAGGTTGGTCGGGCGGTGGCCCGGGTGCTCGCACAGCGCGGCGCCAAGGTGGTCGCGGTCTCGATGGACGTCGGCGGGCTTTACGACCCCGAGGGGCTCGATCTCCGGGCCCTCGAGGCCTACTTCCAAAAGGAGGGAACCTTCGACGGCTTTCCCGCCGAGCCGATCGACAACGAGGCGCTTTTGACCCTTCCGGTGGACTATCTGGTCCTGGCGGCGTACCAACACGTGATTACCGAGGCCAACGCCGGGGAGGTCCGGGCCAAGGTGGTGGTGGAAGGCGCCAACGTACCGGTGACCGCCGAGGCCGACCGCATCTTGGACGAGCGAGGGATCAAGGTGGTGCCGCACACGCTCGCCGCGGCCGGAGGTTTGGTGGTTGGGTATTTCGAGTGGGTTCAAGACTTGAACAACTATTTCTGGGACGAGTCGCGGGTCAAAAGCCAGCTCAAGTCCGCCATGGAACGGGCGCTTGATGTGGTGTGGGCCAAGGCCGAGGCGGACGGTGTCGACCTGCGCAGCGCGGCCCACGGGCTGGCCATCGCCCGCATTGACGAGGCCACCCGGATGAGGGGAGTGTATCCATGAAGCACGAGTCGCTGTCCTATCTTCCAAAGGAGAATCAGGGGCCCTGGAAGACGTACCTCGAGCAGGTGGAGCGAGTGACGCCGCATCTGGGCAAGCTCGCCTACTGGGTCGAGACCTTAAAGCGCCCCAAACGCATCCTCATCGTGGACGTCCCGATTCGGATGGACGATGGAACGGTGGCCCACTTCGAGGGATACCGCGTGCACCACAACACTTCACGCGGTCCGGCCAAGGGCGGGATTCGCTACCATCCGGCGGTCACCCTTTCCGAGGTGATGGCGCTTGCGGCCTGGATGACGATCAAGAACGCGGCCGTGGGCCTGCCTTATGGGGGCGGAAAGGGGGGGATCCGCGTTGATCCCGCGAAGCTCTCCGTCGCCGAGCTCGAGCGCCTGACCCGCCGCTATACCTCTGAGATCGGGGTTTTGATCGGTCCGCAGCGGGACGTGCCCGCCCCCGACGTGGGCACCAACCAGCAGGTCATGGCCTGGATGATGGACACCTTTTCCATGAACGTGGGTTCGACGGTGCCCGGCGTGGTGACCGGCAAGCCGATTCCGCTCGGGGGTTCGCTCGGCCGCCGGGACGCGACCGGCAACGGCGTGTTCTTCGTGACCGCGGCGGCGGCGAAGAAGATCGGGCTCGACCTCGAGGGCAGCCGGGTCATCATTCAGGGCTTCGGTAACGTGGGGAACGCGGCGGCGCGCGCGTTCCACGACCACGGTTCGCTGGTGGTGGGGATCGCCGACGTGACCGGCGCCATCTACAACGAAAAGGGGATCGACCCCTACGATTTGACGGCCTACGTGGCCGAGGCCGGCGGCGTGCGGGGCTACCCTAAGGCCGAACCGGTGCCGGCCCAGGAGTTTTTCTCGCTCCCCGCCGATATCGCAATCCCCGCCGCCCTCGAGGGCGTCATCACCGAGCAAAACGCCTGGAAGATCAAGGCCAAGATGGTGGTCGAAGCTGCGAACGGTCCCACCACCCCCGCCGCCGACGACATCCTGTCCGAGCGGGGCATTTTGGTGGTACCTGACGTGATCGCCAACGCGGGTGGCGTGATCGTGTCCTACTTCGAGTGGGTTCAGGACTTCAACTCTTACTTCTGGACCGAGGAGGAGGTCAACGACAACCTGCGCCGGGTCATCACCGAGGCCTTCGAAGCGGCCTGGCAAAAAGCTGCCGAGCGAAAGGTGACGTTACGCACCGGCGCCTACGTGGTGGCGGCCACGCGGGTGCTGGAGGCCCGGGCGCTCCGCGGGCTCTACCCCTGATCCTTGGTTACGGGCGAGCGGGCCCGCCGGAATTCGGCGGGCCTTTTTCGTCCCGTTCCGGCTGACCGTATGCTAGGAACGATGCCGGTGGTCCGACTCAAGGATTTTCGCCAGGGTCTGAGCGACGAGGAGTGGCGCGCCTTCTACCAGGCCTTCAAGGACCCCGAGATCGCACATTACAACGGGCACCGACCCTTGAAGATGCCCTTTTGGCTCTTTCGGCGGGTGGTGATGGCCGAGCTTTCGCGGGGTGACCGGGTGGCGTTCGCCATACTGGATGAAGAGGGGAAGTGGCTGGGCGCGGTCGAACTCTATGAGATCGAAGCCAGTCGCGCTACGCTCGGTGTGATCCTGACCGATAAGCGACGCTGGGGGATGGGATACGGCAGCGAGGCGGTTCGTCAGGCGGTGCGGTTCGCCTTTCAGGAGCTGGGGCTGGAAAAGGTCGAGCTGCGCACCTTCAAGTGGAACACCCGTGCCCGGCGGGCTTTTGAAAAGGCGGGCTTTCGCTTGGTGGGGTTCGTCCCGGCCTCGGGCGGGGAAGAGGATGCGCTGATGGTGATGACGAAAGAGGTGTGGCGTGAAGGTCTGGGTGCCTGAGACGATTCCGGCAAAGCTCCTTGCCGATCTTCCCAAAGGCGTTTCCTGGGACTACTTGCCGCGGCGCGGCCCCCTGCCTCCGGGTAGGGAAGAGGTGGTGTTCCTGGTCCCAAATTACGGCCTCCGTCAACGCCTGGCCGAGGTGCTCCCGGCGCTGCCACGCCTCGAGGTGGTGCAAACCCTCTCGGCGGGGGTGGATTGGATCGTGGACCTGATTCCCCCCGGCGTGGTCCTGGCCGATGCCCGCGGTGTGCACGACGTATCGGTCGCGGAATGGGTGATCTCGGCCATGCTCGCGCTGGCCAAGGAGACCCCGCGTTTTACCAAGGCCCAGCAGGAAGAGCGCTGGATCCGCTGGGGCGAGGTGGCGCTTGACGAACTCGCTTCGAAGACGGTTCTGATCGTGGGCTACGGCTCCATCGGGCGGGCCCTCGAGGCCAGGCTGCGCCCGTTCGGGGTGCGCATCCTGCGCCTTGCCCGGCGGGCCCGAGCAGGCGTTTTCGGCGTTCGGTCGCTTTTGGAACTGTTGCCCGAGGCCGACGTGGTGGTGCTGCTCCTTCCGCTCACCCCCGAGACCAGAGGCATCGTGGACGAACGCTTCCTCTCGCGAATGCGCCCGGGGGCCTGGCTGATCAACGCCGGCCGGGGGGCGCTCGTGGACACCGAAGCGCTGGTGGCGGCGCTTAAGCGGGAGCACATCCGCGCCGCCCTCGACGTCACCGACCCGGAACCGCTGCCGGCGGGTCACCCCCTTTGGTGCGCGCCGGGGCTTTTGCTCACGCCCCACGTGGCCGGGGCCACGTCGCGGTTTTTGCCCCGGGCCGTGGCGTTGCTCCGGGCCCAGATCCGGCGGTTCCTCGAGGGCCGACCGCTTTGGAACGTGGTGAAGGAAGGCTACTAAGTACCCCGCCGTGACGAAAGCCACGGCGGGGGCCCCGAAGCAAGAAGCGCGATTGCCAGCGAAGTATCGGTATGCCGAAGGCGCCGCCGTCGGCCTTTAAGATAGAGCCATGACCGAGATCGAGAGACTCGCGGTGAACGCGATCCGTTTCCTCGCCATCGACGCCGTGGAAAACGCCAAGTCAGGGCACCCGGGCATGCCCATGGGGGCCGCGCCCATGGCCTACGTCCTGTGGCGCGATTTTCTGAAGGTCAACCCCGCCGATCCCCGCTGGCCCGACCGTGATCGCTTCGTGCTCTCGGCCGGGCACGGCTCGATGCTGCTCTACGCCCTGCTCCACCTGAGTGGCTTCGAGCTGCCGCTTGACGAGATTAAGCGCTTTCGCCGCCTGGGTTCCAAGACCCCCGGTCACCCCGAGTACGGTCTCACCCCCGGGGTGGAGATGACCACCGGCCCGCTCGGCCAGGGCATCAGCACCGCGGTGGGGATGGCGCTGGCCGAACGCAAGCTGGCTGCAGAGTTCAACCGCGAAAACCACCCCCTGGTCGACCACTACACCTACGTGATCGCGTCCGACGGCGACCTCATGGAGGGGGTCTCCGGCGAGGCCTCGAGCTTGGCCGGGACCTGGAAGCTCGGCAAGTTGGTGGTCCTTTGGGACAACAACCACATCAGCATCGACGGTTCCACCGACCTGGCGTTCACCGAAAACGTGTTGAAGCGCTATGAAGCGTATGGCTGGCAGGTCCTCGAGGTCGAAGACGGCGAGGACCTTAAGGCCATCCGCCGTGCGATTGAGGTGGCCCGGGAAGATCTCGACCGGCCTTCCCTGATCGCGGTGCGGACCCATTTGGGGAAGGGGAGTCCGTTGGAAGACGATCCCGCGGCCCACGGCGCGCCCCTGGGGGCGGCGGCGGTGGCCAAAACCCGGGAAAACCTCGGCTGGCCTTACCCGCCTTTCGTGGTCCCCGATGAGGTTTACGAGCACTTCAAGGTCATCGCCGAGCGGGGGCAAAAAGCCCAGGAGGCCTGGGAACGCCGGCTCGAGGCCTACCTCGAGGCTTTTCCTGAGGATGGGAGCGAGTTCGTTCGCCGGGTGGTGGAGGGCCGCTTGCCCGAGGACGAGATCCGCACCTTTGGCGTCGAGTTCGCTGTCGGCGAAAAGGTGGCCACCCGGAGCGCGAGCGGCCGGGTGCTCAACGGTCTGGCCGAGAGGCTGCCCGAGCTCGTGGGTGGGAGCGCCGATCTGACCCCCTCCAACAACACCCGGGCCGCGGGGATGGAGGATTTTTCGCCCGAACGACCCGAAGGGCGCTACTTCCACTTCGGGGTTCGCGAGCACGCCATGGGCACGGTGCTCAACGGCCTTGCGTTGCACGGCGGGTATGTCCCCTACGGGGGCACCTTCCTGGTGTTTTCCGACTACATGCGGCCCGCCATCCGCCTCGCGGCCCTCATGGGGGTGGGCCCCATCTACGTCTTCACCCACGACTCGATCGCGCTGGGCGAGGACGGCCCCACGCACCAGCCGGTCGAACACCTCATGAGCCTTCGGGCCATCCCCGGCCTCACCGTGATCCGCCCCGCTGACGCGGCCGAGGTGGTCGAGGCCTGGAAGGTCGCCCTGTTGCGGCGGAAGGGCCCGGTGGCCCTGGTGCTCACCCGGCAAAAGCTCCCGGTGCTCGATCGCGAGGAGCTGGCCCCGGCCCAGGGTTTGTGGAAGGGCGCCTACGTGCTGAGCGACGTGCCTGACCCCCGGGCGGTGATCGTGGCCAGCGGCTCCGAGGTTCACCTGGCGCTCAGGGCCCAGGCCGCCTTGCGCGAAGAGGGGATCGGCGTCCGGGTGGTGAGCATGCCTTCCTTTGAGCTCTTTGAAGCCCAGCCCCCCGAATACCAGGCGGCGGTGCTCCCGGATCTGCCCACGCTCGCCGTCGAGGCCGGGGTGTCCCTCGGCTGGGAACGTTACGCCGACGCGTGCGTGTGCCTGGACAGGTTCGGGGAGAGTGCACCGGGCGAAGAAGTCTACCGGCACCTCGGCTTTCGTTCGGAGCGGGTTACCGAAGAGCTCAAGGCCCTGCTCGGCTGGAGCGAGTAACCTCGGGCGGGGCCGGCGGTATCCGGCCCCGTTGGTATAAAATTCCCTCGTGTCTAAGCGAGTCGTAAGCGTCTCCCTAGGTTCGTCTCGGCGCGACCACCGGGCCGAGGTCGAGGTTCTTGGCGAGCGGATTGTCCTCGAGCGTATCGGGACCGATGGCAGTTTCGAGCGGGCCATCGCCCTGATCCGCGAGCTCGACGGCGAGGTCGACGCCATCGGGCTCGGGGGCATCGATCTCTACCTCATTGCGGCGGGGAGGCGCTACGTGATCCGCGATGCGCTGCGCCTGGCTCGGGCTGCGAAGAAGACGCCGGTCGTCGATGGATCGGGCCTCAAGGCCACGCTTGAGCGCCGGGCTATTTTCGAGCTCGACAAGGAACTGGGGTTTGCGGGCAAAAAGGTCCTGATCCCTTCCGCGGTCGATCGCTTTGGCATGGCGGAGGCGTTTTATCAGGTTGGGGCGAGGCCTCTCTACGGCGACATTATCTTTGCTTTGGGCCTTCCGGTCGGGCTCACCTCCCCCCGGCAGCTCGCCATTTTGGCAAGGCTTTTCTTGCCGATTTTCACCAAGTTGCCTTTCGAGTGGCTCTACCCCACCGGTAAGAAGCAGGAGGAGCGCAAGGTCGACTGGCGCGCCCGCTACTTCCACTGGGCTGATGTAATCGCTGGGGATTTCCTCTACATCAAGCGCCACCTCCCCGACGGGATGGAGGGAAAGATCGTGGTCGCCAACACCACGACCCCCGAGGACCTCGAGTTCCTTCGCCAGCGCGGCGTGGCCCGGCTGGCGACCACCACCCCGAGGCTTGGCGGGCGCAGCTTCGGCACCAACGTGATGGAAGCCTTTATGGTGGCCCTGGCCGGCAAACACCCATTGAACGAGGCGGAGTATGACGAGTGGATCGATCGGTTGGGGTTACACCCGGAGTGGGTTGACCTCTAAGCGTAGAATCTAGGATTGGAGGAGAGGAATGATCGGTGTAACGGATCTACGCCCTGGCACCAAGGTGAAGATGGACGGTGCGCTGTGGGAGTGCGTGAGTTACCAGCACCAGAAGATCGGTCGTGGTGGAGCCAAGGTCGTGGCGAAGTTCAAAAACCTCGAGACCGGCGCCACCGTCGAGCGCACCTTTAACTCGGGCGAGAAGCTGGAGGATATCTACGTCGAGAGCCGCGAGATGCAATACCTCTACCCCGAGGGCGAGGATTACGTTTTCATGGATCTCGAGACCTACGATCAGTACTCGGTGCCGGCGGCGGTTGTGGGAGATGCGGCCAAGTACATCAAGGAGGGTACTGGCGTCATCGCCGATGTCTATGAAGGACGGATCATCAAGGTGTCGCCGCCGACCACGGTGGAGCTCACGGTGGTGGAAACCCCCCCGGGTGTGAAAGGCGACACCGTCAGTGGCGGTTCCAAACCGGCGACGCTGGAAACCGGCGCTGTGATCCAGGTGCCCCTCTTCGTGAACCAGGGCGATGTGGTGCGCGTGGACACCCGGACCGGCGAATACGTCGGGCGCGCGTAGGGGAGGGGCGTCATGAACATTCGCGAGTTGAAGCAGATCCTGCAAGCGATGGAGGCCACCGGCGCCACCGAGTTGAGCTTGGAGACCGCGGAGTACAAGCTCAGCGTCCGGCGCGGGGCGCCCGAGCTGGTGGTGACCCCGGCGGCGCCGGCGCCCCAGCCCCAGCCGGCGGCGGTGAGCGCACCCCAGCCCTCCGAGGCCCCCGTAGCACAGGAAGAGACGTCGCAGCCGGCCCCGGAGGTGACGCAAGAGGCCACTGATGAGGCCTGCGCCGGCTGCGTCGAGGTGAAGGCGCCGATCGTCGGTACCTTCTACCGCCGGCCGGCCCCGGATGCGGAGCCCTACGTGAAGGAGGGCGACAGGGTCGAGAAGGGTCAGGTGCTCTGCATCATCGAGGCCATGAAGCTCTTCAACGAGATCGAGTCCGAGGTCTCCGGGATCGTACGGCGAATCCTGGTTGAAGACGGCGAGCCCGTCGAGTACGGCCAGCCGCTTTTCCTGATTGAACCGGTATGAAAAAGGTCTTGATCGCCAACCGGGGCGAGATCGCCCTCCGTATCCTGCGCGCGGCGCGCGAGCTCGGTATTCGCACCGTGGTCGCACATTCCGAGGCTGATGCCGAGAGTTTGCCGGTGTTGCTCGCGGACGAAGCGATCTGCGTGGGTCCCCCGAGCCCCACGCAGTCCTATCTCAATATCCCGAACATCCTCTCCGCGGCCATCGTTTCCGGGGCCGACGCGATCCATCCCGGCTACGGTTTTTTGGCTGAAAACCCGACCTTCGCCGAGATGGTCCGCGAGCACGGCATCACCTTCATCGGGCCCACGGCCGAGAACATGCGCGCGCTGGGGGATAAGGCCTCGGCCCGGAAAATCGCGCGTGAAGCTGGGGTGCCGGTGGTTCCCGGGACCGACGAGCTGCAAGACCCCGAGGAAGCCAAACGCGCGGCCGCCGAGATCGGTTATCCGGTGATTTTGAAGGCCTCGGCCGGAGGCGGCGGGCGGGGCATGCGACTGGTGCACACCGAGGAGGAGCTCGAGCGTGCGGTCTTGCAGGCCCAGGAGGAGGCCCGGGCGGCGTTTGGCAACCCGGCGATCTACCTGGAGAAGTACATCGAGGAACCCAAGCACGTCGAGGTTCAGGTTCTGGGCGACGGCGAGCGGGTGATTCACCTTTTCGAACGCGATTGCTCGATTCAGCGTCGCCACCAAAAGCTCCTCGAGGAGGCCCCCTCGACCCTGCCAACGGAGGTGCGGGACGGGCTTTTAAAGAGCGCAGTGCGCCTGGCCGAGCACATCGGCTACGTTTCGGCCGGCACCCTCGAGTTCCTTGTGGACCGCGAGGGCAACTTCTACTTCATCGAGATGAACACCCGCATCCAGGTGGAGCACCCGGTGACCGAGATGGTGACCGGGGTGGACCTGGTCCGCGAGCAGTTCTTGATCGCGGCCGGGGAGCCGCTCCGGCTCAAGCAGGAGGAGATCCGGGCCAGCGGCCACGCCATCGAGGTTCGCGTCAACGCCGAGGATCCGGATAAGAATTTCCGCCCCTCGATCGGCAAGGTGGAGACCCTCTTGTGGCCGGGCGGAGCCGGCGTGCGGGTCGACAGCCATCTCTACGCCGGTTACCGCATCCCTTCCCACTATGATTCGCTCCTCGGCAAGATCATCGTGTGGGACTTAACCCGCGATGCGGCCATCGCCAGGATGCGCCGGGCTTTGGAGGAGACGGCCCTCGAGGGCCCGGGTCTCAAGACCACCATCCCCTTCCATAAAAAGGTGCTTGATAACGCCTTTTTCCGGCGCGGGGCGGTGTACACCAATTTCGTGGCCCGCCGCATGAGCGAGTAAACTGGGGCGATGATAGACTTCGATTTGAGCGAAGCGGCGCTTTTGCACCTCATCACCTACGCCCTCGAGGGGGTGGAGGGGGTGCGGTTGGCTTCGGGAAGGAGCGTCGGCGACGTTTTCTCGGGACGCCGTGCCCGGGCGGTCAAGGTCACGCGGGATGAGGACGGCGTTCGAGTCGAGCTGGCACTGGTGGCGGTCTATGGCAAGCCCCTGCCCGCTCTGGGGGAGGAAGTCCAGCGAGCGGTGAGCGAATCCCTGCGGGCCACCGCCGGCATCAGGGTAAAGGCGGTGGACGTTACCTTCTCGGAGGTGGAGCCCCGAGATGCGTCGTAGAGCCAGGGAAATCGCCTTTAAGGCGCTCTTTGAACAGATGGGCGGGGGCGTGACGCTCGATGAGGCCTGGCGGCATGCGCTGGAGCTTGAGGAACAGGCGCTTGATGAGGAAACCCGGGACTTCGCCAAGCGGCTCATCGAAGGCTACCTGGCCGAGCGGGACCAGGTGGACCGGGCCCTCAAGGAAACCATCCGCGGTTGGACGTTTTCGCAGATGAACCAAACCGATTTGACGGTGCTTCGCCTGGCCACCTATGAGGCGCTCTACCTCGACACGCCCTTTGAGCCGCTGATCGAGGTGGCGGTTCGGATCGCCAAGCGGTATGGGGGGGAGGATTCGGGGCGCTTCGTCAACGGCGTGCTCGCCCGACTCTTGGAGCGCATACGCTCCGGGGAGCTCCAGGCAGTTCCGCGTTTGGGGTGAACCGTGGCCGAGATCATGAAAGGAAAGCCGGTCGCCGAATCGGTCTACGCCGAGCTCCGCGGCCGGCTCGCCGAGCTCAACTTTGTGCCCAGCCTCCACGTCATTCGTTTAGGCGAGGATCCGGCCTCGGTGGCCTACGTGCGCCTCAAGGCCAAACGGGCAAAGGCCCTGGGTCTGAGGAGCACGGTTCATGTCCTCGATGAGGATACCCCGGAGCGGGAATTGCTGGAGCTGATCGCGGCCCTGAACCGGGACGACGACGTCGACGGCATCTTGGTGCAGCTCCCCCTGCCGGCGCACATCGACGTGCGCCGGGTCCTGGAGGCCATCGACCCCGCCAAGGACGTCGACGGCTTCCACCCGGTGAACGTCGGTCGCCTTTGGTCGCAGGGGCCGGGGGTGGGGATCGTGCCCTGCACCCCGGCCGGGGTGATCCGCCTGCTCAAGCACTACGGCGTGACCATCGCCGGCAAACGCGCGGTGGTGGTCGGGCGGAGCAACATCGTCGGCAAACCCATGGCCGCGTTGCTCTTGTACGAAAACGCCACGGTGACGGTTGCCCACTCGCGAACCCGGGACCTGGCCGCCCATCTGCGGGAGGCCGAGCTGGTGGTGAGCGCCGTCGGGCGGCCGCACTACCTCAAGCCCGAGATGCTTTGCCCGGGGGCGGTGGTGGTCGATGTGGCGGTCGTGCGGACCGAAGAGGGGTTGGTGGGGGACGCCGATCCCGCCGTGGCGGACGTGGCCTCGAAGCTGACGCCCGTACCCGGCGGCGTGGGGCCGATGACGGTGGCCATGTTGCTGAAGAACACCGTGGATGCGGCTTTGCGGAGGCGTGGATGAAGATCCCTCCCGAGGTCATCGCGCGATGGGATACGGGCCTGGCCCAAAACCAGGTCTTTTGGACGGCGGTGATCGCCAACGTCACCGCCCAGTCGCTGAAGCTGGTGCTCGACTACCTCTTCAATGGCCGCTGGGACTGGCGCCGGCTGCTCGATACCGGGGGCATGCCCTCCTCGCACTCGGCGACGGTTACGGCCCTGGCCGTTGGCGTGGCCATGAGTTCGGGATGGGACAGCCCGCTCTTTGCCGTGGCGGCGATCCTGGCCTTGATCGTGATGTACGACGCCACCGGCATCCGCCGGCAGGCTGGGCGTCAGGCCGAGCTCCTCAACGACCTGGTCGAGGAGCTGCAGCAGGTCTTTGAGGAGGGTTTTGCCCGCGAGCCAGTCAAAGAGCTTTTAGGCCACAGCTATATCGAGGTCTTCGTGGGGGCGCTCCTGGGTTCGCTCGTGGCCTGGGTGAGCTTCGCCCTCGTGTAAGATCGGCGAAAGCGTCGGTGAGGCTGGTCAGAGGTGTGGCGGTCGGCTAATATTGTACCGAGTACAGTGTTTGGGGGTGTCTATGCTCACGCCGGTTGAAAAGGTGCTCTTCTTGATCGCGGCAGCGGCCAGCGCGTACTTCGGTGGTCTCGGCTTTTACCGTATTTACTTACTCTGGCGTCGCGCGAAGCGCGGGAGGCCGATCGATCGCCTTCCCGAACGCCTGGGCCGGGCCATCTGGCAGGTCATCACCCAGCAGACCGTATTTAAGAAAAGGCCGCTCATTTCCTTTTTCCACGCCTTCGTCTTTTACGGCTTCGTCTATTACGTTCTGGTGAACCTGGTTGACGTCCTCGAGGGCTACTTCCCCATCGAAACCCGGGGGGGCTACTGGAACGGCTATAACCTCCTGGCCGATCTCTTTACCACCCTGGTTCTGATCGGCATCGTCGTTTTAATGGTCCGTCGTTACTTCCTTCGCCCCCAGGATTTTTTCTTTTCCCCTGAAGTTCCCCTGCACGAAAAGGTGCGCGCCGGGATTCCCCGGGACTCGGCCATCGTCGGGGCCTTCATCATCTTCCACGTTGGCAACCGCTTGCTCTCTAAAGCCGCGCAGCTGGCCCTCGAGGGCCCCGACCCCTACCAGCCCGTCGCCAGCTGGGTTGGCGCCGCGCTCGCGCCTCTGCCTGCTTCGACGCTGGTGGTACTGGAGCACGTTTTTTGGTGGGGCGCCCTGGGTTCGATCCTGGCCTTCATCCCTTATTTCCCGCGTACCAAGCACATTCACCTCATGATCGCGCCGCTGAAGCTGGCGCTCAGGAAAGACAAACCCGGCGTCCTCGACCCCATCGACTTCGAGGATGAGAGCCTCGAAAGCTTTGGCGTGGCCAAACTGGAAGATTTCGATTGGACCCGGCTCGTCGATCCCTACGCCTGCATCATGTGCAACCGCTGTCAGGAGGTGTGCCCGGCCTACACCACCGGCAAGGCCCTGTCCCCTTCGGCCCTCATCATCAACGAGCGCTACGAGCTCAACGGCATCCTCGGTGATCTGGCCGAGGGGAAGGAAAGCCCAAGGCCCCTCATGGCCTTCGCCATCAACGACGAGGCGCTTTGGGCCTGCACCACCTGCATGGCCTGCATCGAGGTGTGCCCCGTGGGCAACGAGCAGATGGTGCACATCGTGGACATCCGGCGCGAGCGGGTGATGATGGCGGGGAGCTTCCCGGCTGAGCTGCAAAACGCCTTCCGCGGCATGGAGCGTTCGGGGAACCCCTGGGGGCTCTCGCCCGAAAAACGCATGGACTGGGCCAAGAACCTGCCCTTCGAGGTGCCCACCACCGCGACCAACCCCCATCCCGAGGTGCTCTACTGGGTGGGGTGTGCGGCAAGCTACGACCCCCGCTCGCAAAAGATCGCCCGGGCCATGGCCACCATCTTGCACGAGGCCGGCGTGGACTGGGCCGTCCTCGGCACCGAGGAAAAGTGCACCGGCGACGTGGCCCGGCGAGCGGGCAACGA
Source organism: Thermaceae bacterium (assembly GCA_015519965.1). Taxonomy (GTDB): domain Bacteria; phylum Deinococcota; class Deinococci; order Deinococcales; family Marinithermaceae; genus WFXV01. The sequence continues at coordinate 8,847 of WIAM01000019.1, read as the reverse complement.
ATACCTCTTCTTCCAGTTGGCCACCGAAAACGTGGAGAAACTGAACACGGTGGCCCCCAAGATGATCGTCACCACCTGCCCCCACTGCTTCCACACCATCGGGAACGAGTACAAGGACTTCGGCGGCGACTACGTGGTCAAGCACCACACCCAGTTCATCGAAGAGCTCATGGCCCAGGGCCGCATCGATACACCCCCGTTGTTCGACGAAACGGTGACCTACCACGACCCCTGCTACCTGGGTCGCCACAACGGCGTCTACGAGCAGCCTCGCGAGGTCATCGAAACCCTCGGCTTCAAGCTCGAGGAGCCCGAGCGCACCCGCGAGGGCAGCTTTTGCTGCGGCGCCGGCGGCGCGCAGTTTTGGAAGGAGGAAGAACCCGGGGCCGAGCGCGTTTCCGAGAACCGCTACCGCGAGCTTGAGGGCACCGGGGCCGAGATGGTGGCCACCTCCTGCCCTTTTTGCATGCGTATGCTGACCGACGAGGCGGCGAGGGAGGAAGCAAAGGCGCTGGAGGTGAAGGACGTGGCCGAGCTCGTCGCCGAGGCCATCGTGGCCAAGCGGCAGGTGGTGGGGGCCGAGTCGCGTGGCGGTTGATTTCCGAGTGAATCGCTCGGGTATACTGAGGTCATGAGCGAGGAGACGCGGTCCGAAGTGGCAGAGGAGAAATCGCCGGAGACGGAGACCCGGGCGTTGCCCAAGGAGGAGGAGATCCTCGAGGCCCTCAAGGTGGTCCGGGACCCCGAGATTCCGGTCAACGTCGTCGATCTGGGGCTCATCTACCATGTCCACGTGAACCCCGATGGGGTGGTGGACATCGAGATGACCCTCACCGCGATCGGTTGCCCGGTCCAGGACATGATCAAGGCCGACGCCGAGCTCGCGGTGATGCGGGTTCCGGGCGTCCGGGGCGTCAACATCGACTTCGTCTGGAGCCCGCCCTGGACCCCGGCGCGCATGACCGAAGACGGTAAACGGCAGATGCGGATGCTGGGCTTTAACGTCTAAGTACTCCGCCGTGGCGAACGCCACGGCGGGGGCCCCGAAGCAAAAGGCAAACCAGGGCCAATCTCGCATTGGTATAAAGCTCGCGGGCGCTTGCTTAGCCTTCGCGAGCGACAGTGAATGAAGCCAGACCGTCGCCGGTGGGGGCAGGCGTAATGGCCAGCGTCTCCCCGGCGGCGGCGACGTTGGCCCGGCCCTCGAAGCTGGTTTCGTAGAAGCGGCCGGTGAGCATCGGATTGAGCCCGTAGCGGAGGTTTTCGCGGGCCTCGAGCTTTTTCCGGAGCCCCTCCTCGAGCCAGGCTTCCCCTTCGCGCCTTTTGGGGTCGGGCTTCCAGGGCTCTTCCCACCTTGCTGGATTGGCCGAGGGTTGAACGAGCAGCCAGGCGCCGCTCGCGTCCACCCGTTCGATGAGGGCCTCGTGGAAGGCGTCCAGGCAGATGAGCGCGCCCAGGACGCCGATGCGGGTATGGACCACCTGCCCGCCCCACTCTCCCGGGGCGACGAGCGCCCGGCGCTCTTCGGGCATGAGGCGGATCTTTTCCAGCCGCGCCAGGATGCGGCCCTGCGGGTTGATCCAAAGGGCCTGGTTATACACCTTCGAGGAGACCGCGTACATACCTCTTGCCGGTTCCTCGTCCATGCGGGGCGCGATCAGGGATCCTGCCAGCACGTAGGCGGCGTATTTTCGGGCGGTTTCGCGGAAGGCCCTGAGGTAGAGCGGCCAGAGCTGCTCGGCCCGCCAGTGGTAGAAGAACCAGGGGCCGTGGGTGATCGACTTGAAGGGGGCGCCTTTCGCCGATTTGAGCCAGACCCAGGCGGCCTCGAGGGCACTCGAGGCCTTCGAGGCCGCCTCCGGGGCCCGGTGCCAAAAGAGGAGGGGCAGGGCAAAGAGTTCGGGAAAGGCGATGACGAGCGCGGCGTCCTCGGGCGCACTGGCGGCCGCCAGGTGCGCGAGCCGGTCGACCCGGGCCAAAAACGCCTCGTCCGTTTGGTACCATTGGGGCTCGATCGCCGCCTGCAGGGCTGCCAGGTGGACGTTCACACCTCGAGTTTACCCCCGCGTTGTGTAGGATCGACTACGAAACCCAAGCGAAATTATCACGTATACTAAGCACCGGTACCGGGATACCCCGGAGGGGGTATCCCGCCGATCCAGGAGGGAAGAGATGCCGCTTTTGGGAGAACAGGAACAGCAGATCGTGAGAGAGCGTCTCGGGAACCTTGAGCGGGACGTGGAGGTCGTCCTTTTTACTGACACCTCGACCGTTATCGCCCCGGGCAAGGAACCGTGCCTCTACTGCAAGGAGACCGAGCAGCTCCTTCGCGAGATCGAGCCGCTTTCGGACCGAGTGACCCTCGTGGTCTACGACCTTTCCAGCGAGGAAGGCAAGGAGAAGGCCCAGGCGATGCGGGTGGAAGCCGCTCCCACCATCATCCTGCGCGAGAAGGGGTCCTCTGCGGTGAACATCCGCTACCGCGGGATCCCGGCCGGTTACGAGTTCGCGAGCCTCCTCGAGGACATCGAGATGATCGGTCGCGACGGCCACGGGCTGCCCGAGGACGTGGTGAAGACCTTGAACGAGCTTCCCCAGGAGGTGGTGCTCCAGGTCTTCGTCACCCCGACCTGCCCTTACTGCCCGCAGGCGGTTCGCACCAGCCACCGCTTCGCCTACGCCTCGCCCAAGGTCTTCGGTGAGATGATTGAGGCCCAGGAGTTCCCCTCGCTGGCCGACAAGTACCACATCTCCGGGGTGCCGGACACGGTGATCAATCACGGCGCCCAGCGGATTTTGGGGGCCCAGCCGGTTTCGGCGTTCCTCGACGCCATCAAAAAGGTCGTGGCCGCGACCGCGTAAAAGCCAGCCAGCCGTTCGATGCCATGTGGGGGTATATCCCGCATGGCGTCTTTGTTTTGCTTGTGGGAGGGATGAAAGCCGTGGGGGGTTTGGGCATAAAATGGGGGTATGCGAAGGGTTGCTTGGTCCCGCCTCGCTTTTCTCGCCTCGGTTCTGATAGTCGCGCTTGCCTCGTGCGCCGGTGGGGGGCGTTATCAGAACGTGAGCCCCGACGATCTCAAAGCGCACCTCGACGATGCCACCGCCATCGTGGTCGATGTGCGAACTCCGATCGAGTATGCCGCCGGGCACGTACCCGGGGCCATCAACCTCCCCCTCGATGAGGTCCAGGACTGGTGGCGAAGCCTGCCCAAAGATAAGACCGTCTACCTCATCTGCCGCACCGGCCACCGTTCGACCCAGGCCGCCGAATACTTGAAGGAACGGGGGTTTCGAAACCTCAAGAACGTCACGGGCGGGCTGCAAGCGTGGGTGGCCCGAGGCTACCCACTTTCCACGAAGGAAGTCCCGCCGAGCTCGCGTCTGGGGCGGAAACCGGCGACGCCAGAACTCACGGTTCCGGCGTTGGTCTTACCCAGGCTTGGCGGCGGCCAGGTGGCGCTGGCCGATCTGGTCGGTCGGCCGCTGGTCATCAACCTCTGGGCCAGCTGGTGCCCGCCCTGCCGGCGGGAGATGCCGCTTTTGGCCCAGGCGGCCCTCGAGCACGGCGACGCCGTGTTCCTCTTCGTCGACCAGGGGGAGGACGCCGAGACCGTGCGCCGCTTCCTCGACGAGCAGGGGTTGGTCCTCGAGTGGGTCTTGCTCGACCGCAAGAGCGAACTGGGGCGGGCGTTTCGCACCAGCGGTATTCCCTTCACCTTCTTTTTCGATGCCGAGGGGCGCCTCGTGGCACGCCATCCGGGTGAGCTCTTTCCAGAGGCCCTCGATCGCTACCTGTCGCAGGCGCTGGGAAGGCGGTCGGAAGGCCCACGCAGTGCGGCCGGGTGGTGATCTGACTGGGGCTTTGTGCTATAGTGTCGCTTGGCCGCGTGCCGGGATGGCGGAATTGGTAGACGCGGCAGACTCAAAATCTGCTGGGTGAATAGCCCGTGCGGGTTCGAGTCCCGCTCCCGGCACCAGAAGAGGAGGCGAGCGTGGGTATCGTTCAAGTAATCCTGCTTTTGATCTACCTGGCGGCAGCCGCGGGTTTGGTGTGGCTGGTGATCTTGCAAGAACCGAAGACCGCCGGTGGTGACGTATTCGGAGGTGGGGCCACCGATCTCTTCTCAGCGCGCGGCCTCACCGGCGGTCTCTACCGCGTCACCATCTATCTCGGGATCGCGTTTCTCGCGCTCGCGTTGCTCATCGGTACCTGGCAATTGTAACTTTTTCCAGGGAGAAATTCCGGGGGTGGCTTTGCCACCCCCGGCTTTCCTTGACAGGGTCCAACGAAAGTCGTTAGCCTTAGGGCAAGGCCCAAGCGGAACAAAAGTCCCAAGAAAGCGCTTGGGTTTTCGGGAGGTTTGATATGAAGAAGACCCGTTGGATTATAGGCATTCTGGCCATCGCCGCGCTCGGTTTTGCCGCGGCCCAGCCCTTTACCTGGCCGTCTAAGTGGACGACCGCCAAACCCGGTGAGGCCAAACGGGGTGGCACCTTCGTCGAGGCCACCATCAGCGACTTCCGGACCATGAACCCCTTCCTGAGCGCCGAGGCGACCAACATCCCCGACATGATGAACCTCAACCTCGGCTTGGTCATGCGTGATCCGACCACTGGCGAATGGATCCCCTACATGGCCACCGGCTGGGAGATTAGCAAGGACCAGACCGAGATCACCTTCAAGATCCGCAAGGGCATGAAGTGGTCGGACGGCGAGCCGATCACCGCCGACGACTGGATCTGGACCTACAAGATCCACATGGACCCGGACGTGGGTTCCAACAGCCGTGACTCGTTCTTCATCGGCGATAGCCCGGTGCTCGTCGAAAAGATCGACGATTACACCATCAAGTTCATTTACCCGAAACCGGACGCAGAGGCCTTCGCCATTGCCAGCTTTACCCCCTGGCCCGCTCACGTCTTCGCCCCGGTCTATAAGGCCAAAGGGGCCGATGGCATCAAGGGCATGTGGGGTCTGAATGAGGATCCCAAGAACATCGTTGCCTTCGGGCCCTTCGTGCTCGAGTCCTACCGCCCAGGCGAGCGCGCGATCTTTAAACGCAACCCCTACTTCGGCGAGTGGAACAAGGACGAGGCAGGCAACCCGCTGCCCTACCTCGACCGCTACCAGGTCAACATCGTGAAGGACACCAACGCCGAGCTCGCGGCTTTCCTGACCGGCGAGATCGACTACATGAACCCCTCGACCGTCGAGCACATTTCGCAGATCAAGAAGGCGATGAATGCCGGCAAGCTGGATGCCACCCTCAAGGTGAACGCCTCGCCGGTGGCCAGCAGCCAGTTCGTGGTCTTCAACTGGAACAAGAAGGACGAACCCTTCAAGGAAGCGCTCTTCCGCTCCGATAAGTTCCGCAAGGCCATCAGCCACATCATCAACCGCCAGGCCGTGGTCGAGGTCGTCTACGGTGGTCTCGGGACCCCGATGTACGGCTCGGTCTACCCGGTCTTGAAGCAGTGGATCAACAACGACGCGCCCAAGTACACCTACGACCTCAAGAAGGCCGCGCAGCTCCTGGCTGAACTCGGCTTTACCAAGAAGGACAAAGAGGGCTACCTCGTCGACTCCCAAGGGCGTCGCATTGAGTTCAACCTCGCCACCAACGCCGGTAACGCTCAGCGTGAGCAGATCGCCAAGCTGATCGTTGACGCCGGTAAGAAGGTGGGCATCAAGATCAACTTCCGCCCCATCGACTTCAACACCCTGGTGGGTCAGCTGCTCTCGAAGGGTGACCAGCGGCCGTTTGATGCCATCATCATCGGTTTGACCGGCGGCGGGCTTGACTGGCCGTTCGGCTCGAACGTGGTGCCTTGTAAGGGCAACCTCCACATGTACAACCGCTCCGGCACCTGCATCGATCCTCGCGAGACCCTGATGGAGAAGCTCTACTACAAGGGCCGCACCACCCTCGACTTCAAGGAGCGGGTGAAGATCGGCTACCGCCTGCAAGAGGTCGAGGCCGACCTGCAGCCCATCATCTACATCGCGGGCCCCAACTACCACGCGGCGTGGAATAACCGGATGGCCGGGTTCCACCCCGATGCGATCATCTCCTCGATCTGGGGCTCGTTCGAGCTTCCGCTTCTGTACCGGGCCAAGTAGACTGGTCGAGTGGATCCTCCCCGGGGTCCACCCCGGGGAGTTTTTTCGGAGAGAGCCGTGGGTACATATCTGCTACGTCGGTTCATACACGTGATCCCCACCTTCCTTGGCGCGACTTTCTTCGCTTTCGTGGTCCTCCAGCTCACGCCAGGGGATTTTCTGACGCAATGGGAGCTCGACCCCAAGATCCGACCCGAGACCATCGAACTGCTCCGCCACAATCTGGGTCTCGACAAGCCGATCTTGGTCCAGTACCTCATCTGGCTTAAGAACCTGTTCCAGGGGGATCTGGGCTACTCCTTCATGTACCAGCAGCCGGTCATGCAGGTGATCTGGCCGCGGATCATGAACTCCCTCATCCTGGTGGGGCTCTCGATCGTCTTTCTCTACCTGATCGGCATCCCGGTCGGCGTGTATCAGGCGCTGCGACCCTACACCCTGCTCGATTACATCATCAGTTTCCTGGCGTATTTCGGCATCGCCATCCCCAACTTTTTCTTCATGCTCATCCTGATCTACATCCTGGTGCAGTTCAAGTTCGCCTACGGTTGGATTCCCTTCCCCATTGGCGGCATGACCAGCCAGGGGTTCGAGCAGATGGGGTACTGGCAGCAGGTTAAAGACATCCTCTGGCACGCGATCCTGCCGGCGTTCGTGGTGGTGACCGCCGACATGTCGAGCTTGACCCGGGTGATGCGTGGCTTGATGATGGAGGTTTTAGGCCAGGACTATATCCGCACCGCGCGAGCGAAGGGCCTCTGGGAACGCAGTGTGCTCTATAAACACGCCCTTCGCAATGCCATCATCCCGGTCATCGCCACTATCGGCGGGCTTTTGCCCGCGCTCATCGGCGGTGCCGGGCTGGTGGAAGTCGTCGCCAACTGGCCGGGCATTACCCCCTTGCTGCTTGATGCCATCAACCAGCAAGACCTCTACGTCAATACCGGTCTCATCGCCCTTTCGACGCTTTTACTCATTATCGGAAACATCCTCGGGGACATCTTGCTCGCGCTCGTTGACCCCAGGATACGCTACGGGTGAACCATGGCCGAACGAGAAGCGACCCCCATGATGAAATCCCGAACCAGGCTGGCCTGGGAGCAGTTCCGCAAGCACCGGCTGGCCTTGATCGGCGGTGGGATCCTCTTGGTGCTGTACTTCATGGCGGCCTTCGCCGGGTTTTTCAGCACCTACGACCCCAACTTCTATACCCTGACCCCGGCCTTCCGCTACGCTCCGCCGACCCCGATCCACTTCCGCGACCCCGACACCGGCCGCCTGACCCGGCCGTTCGTTTACCGGCTCAAAAAAGAGCTCGACCTCAACACCTTTACCGAAAAGTACACCGAGGACAAAAGCAAGCGCTACCCGATTTACTTCTTCGTCCGAACCCCCGAGCAGCCCTATACCATCTTTAAGCTCTTCAAGAGCGACTGGCGCCTGATTGGCCTCGGCGAAGAGGCGACCCGGGAAGGGGCCCGGCTGTATCTGCTCGGCGCGGATAACTTCGGCCGTGATCTCTGGAGCCGGATGGTCTACGGGGGCCAGGTCTCGCTGACCATCGGCATCTTTTCGGTGCTCGTTGCCATGATCATCGGTCTCTTAATGGGCGGGATCTCGGGGTACTACCAGGGCCAGCGCATTCATCTCTCGCTGCCTTTGCTACGTTTACGGACCTGGCAGTACCTGCTCGCGCCGCCATTGTGGTTGGTGCCGTTTCGCCTACCCTTGCTCCTTTTGAGCTTGGCCGTGTGGCTCGGGCTGGCCGGAGGATTGCTTTATTCTCTCAACCTCCTCATGGCGTTGAGCACCCCCTGGGAGAAGGCGTTCGAGGTGATTTTCCTGGGAGCGGCCGCGCTTTGGATGGTTCTCAATGCCTTCGTTCTTCCTTTCAGCTTCGACCCCGACGATATGGTGATGCGTTTGATCGAGATTCTCTCCGCCATCCCTGGCCTTTTCCTCCTCATCACTTTGCGCAGCGTGTTCCCCAGTGATATCTCTCCGCTCATGACCTTTTACATCGTGGTGGTGATCTTGAGCTTCATCGGCTGGGGAGGGCTTGCCCGGGTGGTCCGCGGTATGGTGCTGTCGTTGCGGGAGACCGATTACGTGACCGCGGCCAAGGCGCTGGGGGTGCCCGAGTTCTGGATTATCCTGCGCCACATCCTCCCGGCCACCGCGAGCTACACCATCGTCTACGCTTCGATTGCGATTCCCAGTTTCATCCTCGCTGAGTCAGGGCTTTCCTTTTTGGGCTTCGGCATCACCGAGCCTTATACCAGCTGGGGTCTGCTTTTGAAGGCGGCGCAGGACGGTGGCTTTGCCTCCTTCGCCGACCGGCCATGGGTTTTGGCCCCGGGATTTGCTATCTTTGTCGCCGTGCTGACGTGGAACTTCGTGGGTGATGGCCTTAGGGACGCGCTCGACCCCCGCCGGCGGCGGTAGGTCGGGTATAACCTGGAGACGTGTGAGAGGGAGAGCAGATGGGACCGACGAGGATACTTGAGGTACGGGACTTACGGGTTGAGTTTCGGACGGACGAGGGGGTTGTCCGGGCGGTTGACGGGGTAACGTTTCACATTGAGAAGGGCGAGACGCTGGCGGTTGTTGGGGAGTCGGGGTCTGGGAAGTCGGTGACGTCGCTGGCGATCATGCGGTTGATACCGAGTCCTCCGGGGCGGATTGTTGGCGGGGAGATTTTGTTTCGGGGGAAGGACGGGAAG
>WIAM01000110.1 GCA_015519965.1 Thermaceae bacterium | reverse complement strand
GCACCCGCGTCCGAGGTGCGCCGCTCTACCCTCCGCCTCGCGAGCGGCTGGCGCCTGAGCGTGGAAACCTCGCGCGCCGCCCTCACCGCGCCCCTGGGCCGCGCTAACTGGCTCATGGCTTTGGCCTTGGTCCTGGCGCTTTTCGCGAGCGCCGTCCCCGGCGTCAGGCTCGCCCGAAGCCTGACCCGGCCGCTCAGCCTTCTCTCGCAAGGGGCGGCGGCGCTCGGGCAATCCAAAAAGCCACCCCAACTGCCCGTGACCGGCCCGCCCGAGGCCAAGGCCGCGATCCGTGCCTTCAACCGCATGGCCGAAGACCTGGCTGAGCATGCCGAGCGACTCGAGGCCCTGGTCAACGAACGCACCCAGGCGCTGCGGCTGGCCCTGAGGCAGGCCGAGGCGGCGAGCCGGGCCAAGAGCCGCTTTCTGGCCTCGGTGAGCCACGAACTCAGGACCCCGCTCACCAGCATCAAAGGGTATGCCAGTACGCTCCGGAGTCGGGACGTCCGCTGGTCGGAGGCGGAGACCGAGGCCTTCCTCAAGGTGATCGAGGAGGAAGCCGACCGCCTGTCGCGGCTCGTCAACGACCTGCTCGATTTCGCCCGCCACGAGGCACAGGGACTGCGGCTGGTGACCAAACCCCTCGACGTGTCGGCACTGATCGAAACGCTCCAACCACGACTCCGCAAGCTGGCCCCCGAACACCCCATCCATTTCTCAGTTGTCCCCGGTCTGCCCCGGGTTCCAGCCGATCGCGAGCGGATCGCTGGAGTGCTCTACAACCTGGTGGAAAACGCCGGACGGCACACCCCGCCGGGCACCGAAATCACCGTCGAGGCCCTGCCCCACCCCGAGGGGGTGGAAATCGTGGTGCGCGATCAGGGGCCCGGAATCCCCCCGCCCCTCTGGGAGGCCGTCTTCGAGCCCTTCTTCCAGGGGGAACCCAAACCCCACGGCAGCGGCCTGGGCCTCGCGATCTGCAAACTCGTCGTCGAAGCCCACGGCGGGCGGATCTGGATCGACACCCCCGACGGCGGCGGAACCGCGGTACACTTGATCCTGCCGAAGGAGGCCCATGCGGGTCCTGATCGTGGATGACGACCCCAACATCCAAAACCTGATCACCGCGAACCTCAAGGCGCGCGGGTACGAGGTCGGCACCGCCAGCGACGGCAAGGCGGCGATTCGCGAGCTCATGTCGGCGCCCTGGGACGCCATGTTCCTCGACCTGCGCATGCCCGGCCTGGATGGGCTCGAGGTCATCCGCCGCGTTCGGCCAAAGTTCTCGCTCCCCATCATCGTCATCTCGGCGCTCGGGGAAGAGGCCACCAAGGTCGAGGCGCTCGACCTGGGCGCAGACGACTACCTCACCAAACCCTTCGGCATCCCCGAACTCCTGGCCCGGCTGCGCGCGGTCCAGCGCCGCTATGGCGCCCCGGAAGGGCCGCTCCGCTACGGCGAGATCACCCTCGATCCCCAAGGTGGGTTCGTTCGAGCCGGCGACCGAGAACTCCGCCTCACCCCCACCGAGTCCGCCCTCCTCCACCACCTCCTCAAGCGGGCCGGCCAAACGGTGACCCACGCCGAGCTCCTCGACGCGGTGTGGGGTCGGGGCGAGGGCGACCTCCACTACCTCCACGTCTACGTCGGCCGTCTCCGCAAAAAGCTCGCGGGCGCGCTCCGCATCGAGGCCATACCCGGGGTCGGTTACAGGATTTTGAGGACTTTTTGAGCGCTCCAGTTCGAAACTTGACCTGGAGGTGGCGCGATGAGAAAGAGCGTCGTGGTTTCAATCCTTCTGTTGGTGTTTGGACTGACCCTTGGACAAAAGGTTCCAGACCCCCCGAGCGCCTATCCGCCAGGCGAGCTCGGCGAGCTGGTCAAGCTCGGTGAGGAACTGGTGATGAAGACCGACACCCATCCCCTCACCCGGGCCTACGTGGGCAACAAGCTCCAGTGCACCAGCTGCCACCTCGATGGCGGCAAGACCAAGAATAAGTTCGCCACGTTCATCGGCACCGCGGCCGCTTTTCCCGCCTACAGCCCTCGGGAAAAAGCGGTCATCACCCTCGAGGACCGCATCCTAAACTGCTTCATGCGTAGCATGAACGGCACCCGGCCCCCGGTTGGCTCCAAGCCCTCGGTGGCCATCGCGGCCTACATCACTTGGCTCTCAAGCGGCCTACCCATCGAGCAAAACCCCACCAAGCCCATCGGACGCTACAACGCCCCCTGGCCCGACCCCGCGATTGCGAAACTCGTCAAGTCGGGTCAGGTCGACCTCAAGCGGGGTGGCGAGCTCTACGCGCAAAAGTGCGCCGCCTGCCACGGAAAAGACGGCCAGGGCGTGGGCACCTTCCCGCCGCTTTGGGGCCCCAATTCCTACAACAGCGGCGCGGGCATGGCCAACGTCATCAAAGGCGCCTCGTGGCTCAAGTACAACATGCCGCTCGGCAACGCCAACCTGAGCGACCAGGAGGCGGTGGACATCATGGCCTTCGTCAACAGCCAACCAAGGCCCGCCTTCAAGCTCACCGAGCACCTGCCGGATCCGGCAAAGCTCGGCGAATATAACTCCAACGTCCCCGAACAGATCATCCCCGCGCCCACCTGGCCGCCGAAGAAATAACCCATCAGGGGGCGGCTGCCGGCTCTGGCCTGCCGCCCCCTCCTTTTATCGACGCGTTGTGGCAACTTAGGTCGCCCGCTCAGGGTTTCAGCGCGTTCCCGACCGCCCTGCCCCTCTTCATACCGCTCGACCGACCGTTGCGAGCTGCATTCGTGGGGACCTCCTCTCGGCCCCGGCATTCTCACCAATTCGGTCTCACACGCCTCTGTCAGGTCTTGATCAGTACATCGCCAGATTGCCCCTTTTTCGTACGAGCCTCAAGCTGTAGATAAAGGCAGCCCACCCAAGAGCGAGCAAGGCGCTACTATTCAAAAACGCGAGCACGGTGAACCTGGCCCCCACCTGGCCCCCGAGCACGAAGGCGGTATTGACCTGATAAAGGCCTGGGGCCAGGGGGATGAGCGCCATCCATCCCTCCCAGTGCCTCACGGCCAGCACGTAGGGCAGAAACCCGAACTGAACGATGGTGAAGAGCAT
>WIAM01000109.1 GCA_015519965.1 Thermaceae bacterium | reverse complement strand
GCCGGTCACCCTCACCATCGCTGAAGCGGTCGAAATTCTCAGGCCGAAAACCTCCCCCACGAACGGCGCCGCGCCCCCGACGCCAACCACGCCGCCGACCGCCCCACCGAGCCTGCCCCCGCCGGCCGATCAGGGGCCGACGGTCCCCATCCGGCTGAGCCTGCCTCCGGGGCTGGAGGGCAAACCCGTCCGCCTCACCGTGACCGACGACAACGGCACCCGAACCCTCTACGAAGGACCCACCCAGAAGGGCTGGAAGATCGAGGGCGAGGTTCCGGTCAAGGGCAAGGCGCTGTTCAAGCTCTACGTCGGCGACTTCCTCTATCAGCAATGGACCGCAACCCCGCAGGAAGGTGGGCCATGAACCAGCAAGGGATCCTCGACCAGCTCCACCACGGCGACGCCTGGCGGATGTTCCGGATTCTGGCCGAGTTCGTCGACGGATTCGAGCTTCTCTCCGAGATCGAGGTGCCGCTGGTGAGCGTTTTCGGTTCGGCCCGGTTCGGCCCCGACCATCCCACCTACGAAATGGGCTACGAACTGGGCAAAGCCCTGGTTGAAGCCGGCTACGGGGTGGTGACCGGCGGGGGGCCGGGGACCATGGAAGCGGTCAACCGCGGGGCTTTCGAAGCCGGCGGCGTCTCCGTCGGGCTCAACATCGAGCTCCCCCACGAGCAACATCCCAACCCCTACCAGACCCACGCCCTGACCTTCCGCTACTTCTTCGTGCGTAAGGTGATGTTCGTGCGTTACGCGGCGGGCTTCATCGTGCTCCCCGGCGGACTCGGGACCCTGGATGAACTCTCGGAGGTTTTGGTCCTGATCCAAACGCGAAAAGTCCACCACTTCCCCGTTGTGGCCCTGGGGGTCGATTATTGGCGGGGCCTCGCCGAGTGGATCCGGGAAACGATGGGCAAGGCCAAGGCCATCAGCCCGGGGGATGAGAACCTCTTCACCCTGGTCGACTCGCCCGAGGAAGCCGTCGCCTACATTCAAAGCCACGAGCCCAATGTGGGGTCTTGAAGCGCCCTACTGGCAGGAAGGCCTCACCGTAGCCGGGATCGACGAGGTGGGGCGCGGCGCCCTGGCGGGGCCGGTGGCGGTGGGAGCGGTCGTGCTTCCCCCCGGCGATTACCCCTTCGAAGACTCCAAACGCCTCTCGCCGCATGCCCGGGAGAGGATGGCCAGAGAGATCCGGCGCGTGGCCCTGGCGGCTGCGGTGGGCTGGGCCTCGAGCGCCGAGGTGGACCGGCTCGGCGTTCTCGCGGCCACGCACCTCGCCGCCGCCAGGGCCCTGAGGCGGCTTGACCTCGTACCCCAGATTCTCATTACCGATTTCCTCCGCCTTGAGGTGGAGATCCCCCTCCTCGCGCCGGCCAAGGCCGAACGGCTGAGCCCCTCCGTGGCCGCGGCCTCGGTGCTGGCCAAGGTCTGCCGGGACCGGCTCATGGTTCACCTGGATGCCCGCTTCCCCGGTTACGGGTTCGCGCGCCACAAGGGCTACGCCACCCGGGAGCACAAGGCCGCCCTGGCCCGGCTCGGCCCTACGCCGCTCCACCGCAGGCGCTTTGCCCCGGTACGCGAGGTTCCGCTTTTCGCCGACTCCGAAGTGGCCGGATAGCCCGGGCGGCCCGCGATCAGGGCATGGGGTGGTCGAGCGCGAGCCGCCGGACCCGTTCGCGGATAGACTCGGAAGGCCCCTCGGTGAGCGCCCGATCCATGAGTTCGGCAATGAGCGGCATGTCCTCGGGCAAAAAGCCCCGGGTGGTGATCGCGGGGGTGCCGACGCGGATCCCGCTCGTGACCCGCGGGGGCTCGGGATCGAAGGGGATGGCGTTCTTGTTGACCGTGATCCCCACCGCGTCCAGCCGCGCCTCGGCCTCCTTCCCGGTCAACCCCTTGGGACGGAGATCGACCAGGAAGAGGTGGTTGTCGGTGCCGCCGGAAACGATGCGATAGCCGCGCTCGGAAAGCGCTGCCGCCAGGGCCTTGGCGTTGTCGATGACGGTCCGGGAATAGGCCTTGAAGGCCGGCTGCAACGCCTCAAAGAAGGCCACCGCCTTGCCCGCGATCACGTGCTCGAGGGGACCGCCCTGGATGCCCGGGAAGATCATCTTGTCGACCTTCTTCGCCACCTCGAGGTCATTGCCAAAAATCAGCCCGCCCCGGGGCCCCCTCAGCGTCTTATGGGTGGTCGAGGTCACCGCATGGGCGTGGGGCACCGGGCTGGGGTGCAGACCGGTGGCCACGAGCCCGGCGATGTGGGCCATGTCAACCATGAGATAGGCGCCGACTTTGTCGGCGATGGCCCGGAAGCGCTCGAAGTCGATCACCCGGGGGTAGGCGCTGGCCCCGGCGACGATCATCTTGGGCTCGTGGGCCAGGGCCAGGCGTTCGACCTCGTCGTAGTCGATGGTCTCGGTCTCGCGGTCAACGCCATAGCTCACCACGTTGAAAAACTTCCCGGAAAAGTTCACCCGGGATCCGTGCGTCAGGTGACCGCCCGAGGCCAGGTCCATCCCCAAAATGGTGTCGCCGGGCTTTAGGAGGGCGAAATACACCGCCATGTTGGCCTGTGACCCGGAGTGGGGCTGGACGTTGGCCCACTTGGCATCGAAGAGGGTCTTGGCCCGCTCGATGGCGAGCGTTTCCACCTCGTCGATGTACTCGCAGCCCCCGTAGTAGCGCCGGCCCGGATAGCCCTCGGCATACTTATTGGTCAGGACGCTCCCCACCGCTTCCCGCACCTGCGGGCTGACGAAGTTCTCGCTGGCGATGAGCTCGAGCCCCTCGGCCTGACGCCGCGCCTCGGCGGCAATCCACTGGAATACCTCCTGGTCGCGTGGATACATGCCATTATGGTAAGGGATGCCCAGGGTCAATCTGTACGCCACGCTCCGCGATCTCACGGGAGAAAAGAGCCTCAACGTCAGCGGAGGCACGGTGAGGGAGGTCATCGAAGCGCTCGCCGCGCGCTGGCCCGCGATCAAAACCGAACTCCTCGAGGGCGATCAGGTGGCCGACGGTTACTCGGTGTTCATCAACGGCCGCGACGTGCGTTACCTCGAGGGCCTCATGAGCCCGGTCGCCGAAAACGACGTCATCGACATCTTCCCCCCGGTCGCCGGCGGCGCCAGGTTCAGCACCGTCTTCGGGGGCGTCAGCCCCCAGCAATTCCAGGGCTATCTGAAAAAGTGGGGTGCGACCCCCGGCGAAGACGGCTGGTGGTCGCTCTCCGGCGCTCGGGTTCGCTACTGGGAAGAACCCCCCACCCAGGTCGGTTCCTGGGTCGTGGCCAAGCTGGGGGTCGAGGTCGAAGGGGACGAGGCCGAGCGCTGGTGGAAGAAGATCACCCTGGCCTGCATGCGCGGTGGAGGTTAGCCGTGGGCAGGGAGGAAGACGCCGGCGAAGTCAAAATCGTCCCCTGCGCATCCGAGTCGCTCATCGCCGAAAAGAAGCTGCACCCCGAGATCAACGTCTTCCGCCCGCCGGATCGCCAGCACGAAGCGCTCACCGGCATCGCCAAGAGCCCCGACGGGTGCGTCAGCGTCGCCTACGTCGGCGACACCATCGTCGGATACGCCGCCTTCCACCGCCCCGACGCTTTTGAGCGCTGGGGGAAGGATAAAACCGGCGGCCTCTACGAGCTCGGCGCCGTGGAGGTTGCCCCCTCGTGGCGGGGCCGGGGCATTGCCAAGCGACTGCTCGAGGCTAGCTTCAAGACCGGCCGCTTCGACGACAAAATCGTCATCGCCACCCTCTATTACTGGCACTACGACCTCGAGCGCACCGGCATGACCGCGTTCGCCTACCGCGACCTGCTCAAATCGCTCTACAGCTCCGTGGGGTTCGAAACCTTCTCCACCGACGATCCGGACATCTTCGCCCACGCCGAGAACCTGCTCATGGCCCGGATCGGTCCCAAAACCCCGGCGAAGGTGAAGCAAAGCTTCGACCGTCTGCG
>WIAM01000108.1 GCA_015519965.1 Thermaceae bacterium | reverse complement strand
GAGATGAGGGGGTTACTCCTCGCCCTCGGCGGGGGCGGCATCCGCGGGTTTTTCCACGTGGGCGTGCTCCGGGTCCTCCGTGAGGCCAACATCCCGGTCAGCGGGATCGCGGGGTCCTCAGCCGGCGCGCTGGCCGCGGCGAGCTACGCCTTTGGCCTCGAACTCCACCCCGACGCACTGGCGGAAAAGATCCTCGACCCCGACCTGGTCAACCTCACCAAGGTGAGCGGCGGCCCACTCGGGATCGCCCAGGCCGGGGCCATGCTCTTTCGGGCCATGCGCCGACCCGCGCTCGCATCCCAGAAAAGAATCGCCCAGGGGCTAAAAACGCTCTTTGGCGATCTCAGAATCGAGGAAGCGAGCGTCCCCCTGGCCGTCGTCGCCGCCGACCTGCTCACCGGTGCATTGGTCGTGTTCCGCCAGGGGCCGCTCGTCCCGGCGCTCCTCGCCTCCAGCGCCATCCCCGGCGTTTTCCCTCCGGTCGAGATCGATGGCCGTTACCTGGTCGACGGCGATATCGCCGAAAAAGTTCCGGTAAGCGCCGCCCAAATGCTGGGCCGGGGGCGGGTTTTGGCCATCGACGTTTCGAACCCGGCCCCGACCAAGCCACCCCAAAGCAGCCTGGACACCGTGCTCCAGTCGGGGGAGGCCTCGAGGATGCGGCTCAAAGACCTGGCCCTGAAATCAGCCGACCTGGTGCTGCGCCTGCCCATCACTGCCCCCATCGACACCTTCGACCAGGATCAGATCCCCTTTGTCTACGAGCTGGGCATGGAAACCGCCCGCGCCCACTTGTCAGAGATTCGCGCCCTTCTCTCGCCCTGGTGGAGAATCCTCCGGGGGTGGCGGCAAAAGCCACACCCCGGCGAATGAGGCGATAGCGAGCAGGAAAAACCCCGCGCCCGCCCCCGGGTCACCGAGACGGAAGGCAACCCCCGCGGCCCAAAATAAAAGGCCGGGCCCAATCGCCACCCGCATGACGGCCGCCCGCCAGGCCAGGCGATCCTCGGCCCGGGCCGCGGAGACCAAACTCCAAAGATAGATGCCCCCGGCGATGAGCCCGATGACGGTCGCTGCCGGAGCCGCGGGAATCTTGGTCGCTTTCCAGGGCAAGAGCAAAAACAGGGGCAGGAAGACGAGCATGAGCCCCAGCTCGAGGAAAAACAGCTCCCACGCTTCTCGCCGCGATCGCCTCACGTCACCGCTCCAGCGCCCAGGCTAGTGGTGCAAGATCCTAGCCAAGAAGGCCTGGGTGCGTTCGTGCTGGGGATGGGAGAAAATCTCGTCCGGCACGCCTTCTTCGACGATTCGCCCCTCATCCATGAAGATCACCCGGTCAGCCACGTCTCGGGCGAACCCCATCTCGTGGGTCACCACCAGCATGGTCATGCCGGAGCGGGCGAGCCCCCGCATCACGTCGAGCACCTCGCCCACCATCTCCGGGTCGAGCGCGCTCGTGGGCTCGTCGAAGAGCATGATCTTGGGTTCCATGGCCAGGGCGCGTACGATCGCGGCCCGCTGCTGCTGCCCCCCCGAGAGCTGGGCTGGGTACTTGTTGGCCTGATCAGCGATTCCCACCCGCTCGAGGAGCTCCATCGCCTTGGCAATCGCTTGCTCCCGGGGGATCTTACGCACCCGGGTCGGGGCGAGAATGACATTTTCCAAGATCGTCATGTGGGGAAAGAGGTTGAACTGCTGGAAGACCATGCCCACCTCGCGGCGGATGGCTTCGATGTTCCTCACATCCTCGTTGAGCTCGACGCCGTCGACGACGATCCGCCCCTTTTGCACCGGCTCCAGACGATTGATGGTGCGGATGAGCGTACTCTTGCCCGAACCCGAAGGGCCGATGATGACCAGAACCTCGCCCGGTGCGACATCGAGGCTGATGTCCTTCAAGACGTGCAGCTCGCCAAACCACTTGTTCACGTTTTCCATGCGGATGATGGGTTCCATTCGACCCTCCATTCTAGCGACTTCCAAGGCCCATGGCTTTTTCCACCCGCCTCGAGGCGTAGGAAAGAACCGCCGCCCCGATAAAGTAAACCAGCATCAAGAAGAGATAGACCTCCCGCTCAAGGCCCAGATACTTGGGGTTGGAAAGCGCCACCTGAGCCATGGAAAGGAGGTCAAAAAGACCGATGATCACCAGCAAGGACGTGTCCTTGAAGATCGCGATGGCCTGGCCGATCAGGGCAGGGATCACCGAGCGAATCGCCTGGGGGAGAATGATGTAGGTCACCGTCTGGTATCCGGAAAGCCCCACCGCCCACGCCGCCTCCCACTGGCCCTTGGGCACCCCTTGCAGCCCGCCCCGCACGTACTCTGCGAGGTAGGCAGCGGCGAAGAGGGCAAAGCCGGCGATAGCCCGGATCATCTGGGGCACGCGCAGATTCTCGGGAACGAAGAGCGGCACCATGATCCAGGCCAAAAAGAGCACCGTGACCAGGGGAACGCCGCGAATGAGCTCGATGTAGAGCGTCGAGAGCAAGCTGATCACCGGCATCTTGCTCGTCCGGCCGAGCGCGAGGATGAGCCCGAGGGGAAAGGCGATCACCACAGTGCTTACGGTCACCACCATGGTGAGGAAAAAGCCACCCCAACGATTCATCGGGACCCCGGAGGCCACGTCCAGCGCCAGGAGGAAGGCGAGGAGCCACATCACCGGAAGGAACTTCCGCAAACCGGCAAGGCGCGTACCGAGAGGGTAGGCGGCGAAGAAGGTGACCAGGGCCAGGAAGAGCCAAAGCCGGGTGCCCGGCATCACCACGGGCCAGGCCAGCACCCAGATGAGCAAGGCCAGCGCGAGCGCCCTCGACAAGGCCGGCCCCCACCAGCGCACGAACACACCGAAGGAAAGCCCCATGAGCCCGGTGGTGATGGTGAGCGCTACCCAGAGCCGCCAAACCTCTTCCGGAGGATAGGGACCGACCATCAGCAAGCGAAAGTTGTTCGGGATCACGTACCAGCGCGCCTCGGTGAACGCCCAGATCGACACCGAACGGAGGAACGCGATCAGCAAGCCACCCACGCTCAGGGTGAGGAGTGTGTTCCACCACCCGTCGAAGAGGTTTTTGCGCATCCAGGCCACGAACCTCATCGCGATGCCCCCTTCAGCGCCACGCGGCGGTTGTAGGCGTTGACCAGCGCGCTAATGGTCAGGCTCATGGTGAGGTAGGCCGCCATAACGATGACGATCCCTTCCAAACTGCGTCCCGACTGATTGGCAATGGTGCCGTAGACGTTGAAGAGTTCGGGATAACCCACGGCGATGGCCAGCGAGGAGTTCTTGGTGAGGTTTAAGTACTGGTTCCCGAGCGGTGGCACGATGATCCGCATCGCCTGGGGCAAAATCACCAGTCGCAGGGTCTGCCCGTAGCTGAGCCCGAGGCTCGCCGCCGCTTCCCACTGCCCCTTGGGCAGCGACTGGATGGCGCCGCGCACGATCTCGGCGATGTAGCTCGCGGTATACACCACCAGCGAGAGCAGCACCGCCGCGAACTCGGGGCTCATCTGCGCCCCGCCAATCACCCGGAAACCGCGTTTGACGGGAAAGGAGACCTCAAGCGGCGCCCCGGCGATGAAAAACCCACCGACGATCACGGCCGCCCCCAAGAGCCACAGGGGCAAGCGCCTTCGTTTCCAAAAAAAGCCCAGAGCCAGGGTCGCGAGCCCGCCATAGAGAAAGAACTCGTAGCGCCCCCAGGCCGCGGTCGGTACCGGCCAGGGCAGGTAAACCCCCTTTTGACTCACGATGGTGCCGAACCACTCGCTGGCCTGCCGGATCGGGGGCAGTTTCAAGATCGCCCCGAAGTACCAAAAGAACATCTGTACGAGAAGCGGGGTGTTGCGAACCAGCTCGACGTAGGCGAACGAAAGGCGATTGACGAGCCAGTTCGAGGAAAGGCGCCCGACCCCCACCAACACACCGACGATCGTCGTCAGGACGATGCCGGTCGCGGCAACCCGGATGGTGTTGTAGATCCCGGTAAAAAAGGCCTGCCAGTAGGCGTCTGCGGGCTGGAAAGGCCGAAGGAGCATCCGACCGCCCTCGATGACGATGGTCTTCCCCTCGCTGATGGAAAACCCTGCTTCCTCCCCCAGGAAGCGGAAGGTAAAAGGAATCCCCCGCGAAACCATACCTTGAAAAGCGGTATAGCCGAGAAAGAACAACAACGCGAACACGATCGAGGTCGCGGCGACCTGAACGAGGATGCCGATCACGCGAACGTCCTGATAAAAAGCGACTTTTCGTGTCTTCATAACGCCGCACCATTCACGGGGTAAGAGCGGCCCTGGCGGGCCGCTCTCCCTTCGCTGTGTCAGTCCCTTTGCCCATGGCTCGATTCACAACGCGCTGTACCTCGGGAACCGTGAAGCGCAAAGCGCCCCGGCACGTTTTGCGG
>WIAM01000018.1 GCA_015519965.1 Thermaceae bacterium | reverse complement strand
TTGTAGGTCGCCTGGAGCCCCGGGTCCTGGGTGGCGTCTTTTTTCAGCGCGAAGTACAGTTCGACGATGAGCAAAATGAAGTAGGCGGTATAGAGCCAGACCATCCAGGCCATCATGGAATGAAAATTCGGCCTCAGGAAGACGTAGTAAAAGCGCTCCAGGTGGCCGAGGTCGAACCAGATCGTGACCAGGGCCATCACCAGCGTCACGATGGCGGTAAACAGCGCCACCTTGGCGATGCGCTCAAGCTGCTTCACCCCGAAGACGTAGACCAGGCTGGAGAGCAAGAACGCACCGGCTGAAAGCCCGATGAAGTAAATGTAGGCCGCGACCCAGTGCCCCCAGGGAACGTAAGAGCTGTAATCCGCAAGGCGGTGCCCGTAGAGGAACCGGTCGATAATCCCCCAGCCGCCAAAAATCGCCAGCGCGAGCCAGGCGATCCAGCCCAGCACCGAGAGCCATCCGTAGGAATACTTCTCCTTCACCATGACCGCCTCCTTTAGACCAGGTAGTAGACCTTGGGTTTGGTCCCGAGCTCTTCCTTGAGTCGCACGGCATTGTTCCGCGCGATCAGTTCGGACACCAACGAATCGGGATCGTTCAAGTCACCGAAGAAGGTCGCGCGGCCGATGCAGGTCGTCACGCACATCGGCAAAACACCCTTTTCGATGCGGTGCAGACAGAAGTGGCACTTGCGGGCGTTCCCGACCGGGCTTTGGGGAATGACGCCTTCCTTGCGCCGCCAGGTTTCGCCGTATTCGAAGCTCTCGAGATCCTCGTATTCCCGACCCGTGGCCAGAGCGAGCACCGCATCTTTCCCCTCAGCAGCGGCATCGGTCCAGTTCTCTCCGAAGTCGAACGTGCGGGCGCTGTAAGGGCAGGCGGTGATGCAGTAACGGCATCCGATGCACGCGTCGTAGTCAATCTCGACGATGCCGTCTTTCCGCTTCCAGGTGGCCCCGACCGGGCAAACCGGGACGCAAGGGGGATTGTCACACTGCATGCAGGGCCGGGGAAGAAACCTGCGGTTGACGTTCGGGAATTCGCCGATCTCGGTATCGAGCACCGGGCGATAAACGACCCCCGGCGGCAGTTTGTTCTCCATCACGCAGCCCACCGTGCACGCGGTACAGCCAACGCATTTACGGGTGTCGATCACCATCCCCCACCGACGCTGCTCAATCGGCTTTTGAAGTGCCCGCTGCAGATCGCGCTGCATGCGTATTAGGACATCCTCCTCGGCCTCGGAACTGATCTTGAACGGTGGTGGTGGCGTTGGCACTACCCCCGGACTCGGGGCCTGGGCCTCGACTTCCGCACCGCCAAGAACCATCCCGGCAAAGACGGCGGAGGCCACCTTCTCCAGAAATTCACGTCGGTTCTCGTGGTTCGCCATCGTTTCCCCCTTTCTCACCCCACACCCTATGAGGCGGGGTTTTCCCGCGGGTCGGTCGTGTTCCTACGTCACAAAGCGAAGGATGTCCCCGCCGTGTGTGGTTCAAATTCCCACAGCGGGCCGGGACGTCCCTCCCGGGGGCAAAATTCACCGGCCAGCTAGAATGGAGGAAACATGTGGCGACTCGCCGTCCTTCTGCTTCTGGCCCTGGCGGGGTGCAACTCGAGGGTGCCAACCGTACACCTCGAGGCCCTCGAGCCATCGATTCCAGAAGTTCAAACGCCCGTTTCGGGCAAGACGCTCGTGGTCGCCGTCGCGGGTATGCTCTCGCCCCGCGCCTCGGCGCCCTACCGCCGTCTCGCCAAGACCCTCGCCGACGATATGGGGGTCAACGTTTTGGTCCTGCAGCGGCGCACCTACGCCGAGGTTCTCGATCTCCTCAAGGAAGGCACCGCCCAGGTTGGGTTCCTCTGCACGCTCGCGGCCGGGAAGGGCGTCGTCGAGGGTTATCTCCGGGTGGTCGCCGCCGGCATGCCCTTTGACTACGCGCCCTACCGTTCGGTGATTCTCACCCGGCGCGACCTAGACGCAAAAAACATCCGTGACCTCGAGGGCCGCCGCTTCGCCTTCGTCGATCCGCTCTCGAACACGGGCTACGCCTGGCCAACGCGATATTTCCGCTCAAAAGGCATCGTTCCAGAAACCTTTTTCAAACAGACCATCTTCACCTATTCCCACGATCGCTCGATCCGGGCGCTCCTCGAGGGCTTCGTCGACGCGGCGGCGGTTGACGGCATCGTTTACTACGGACTCGCGAAAGAAAACCCGGACCTCAAGACAAAGCTCCGCGTTCTCTGGGAAAGCCCCGACGATCCGCCCCCACCGCTCGTGATCCGCACCGACCTCCCGGCAAAAACCGTAGCTGATCTCACAAAGGCTCTCACCACGCTCGACGCCAGCGTCCTGGCCCCGCTTCACATCGCCCGGTTCGAGCCGACTGGGTCCGACCCCTACCGGCTGATCTGGCGGCAATTCGTGGAGGAGCGCGATGACGCGCTTTAAGGTTGGCCTCCGGGTCAAGCTGCTCGGCATCGTCGCCGTAACCTTCACCATCGTCGGGGGTGGACTCTGGCTTTCCGCCTACTTCATCCTCAGCGAGCAGGCAAGCCGCACCCTAAACGCCCGAATCAACAGCCTCGCCAAGGGCCTCGCCAGCGAAATCACCGATTACGTCCTCATGAACGACCTCTACACGGTGCGAAAAATCCTCAAGCGCACCCAGAGCCAAAACCCGGATCTGGCCTTTGCCTACCTGACGAACGCCCGGGGTCGCCTCCTCACCCACACCTTCGACGGGGGCTTCCCCCCAGACCTCCTCAACTACGGGGACCGGCCGCGGCTTCAAAGCGAACGCGGACCCATACGCCAGGTTGCCGTCGATCTACTCGAGGGCCAAGCGGGGACCCTGCGGCTCGGCGTGTACGAGGCCGTGGCCATGGCCGGGGTCAAACGCACCCTCTCAAACCTGGCCCTGGCCTTACTCCTTGGGGGCCTGGCGGCGGCGGTCGTCGCCGGCCGGATGAGCCGGGCCTTTTTGGCGCCGGTGCGCGGTATGGTTCTGGCCGTCGAAGGGCTGGAGCGCGGGGAAGATGCGAGCGTACCGATCCCGGATGACGAGCTCGGGGTTCTGGGGCGGGCGCTCCAGCGCTTTTCCAAAGCCGCGCAGCAACGCGCCCGCGAGCTTGAGACCCTCAACCGTCTGGGCCAGCGCCTCAACAAAACCCTCAACCCCATGGAAATGATCCAGGCCACCCTGGAAACGCTGGTGGAAACGCGCTGGTATACCTGCGCCGAAGCCCTCAGCGTGGACCAGGGCGGCACCAAGTCGTTCGCCCGCGTGGGCTGCGTGATCCCGCCCTCCGAGTGCCCGGCCATCAAACGGCTCCAATTCGACCAGGCGCTCGAGGGCTTTGAGCGACTCGCGATCGGCGAGGACCTGGTCATCGTTCTCGCCGGGGGGAAGGCCAGCCAGGCCTTTTTGTCCGCCGTCGCCGACTACCTCGAGAGCGGCCTCGAGCGGGCCCGAGTCTACGACGACCTGAGGAAAAAGGAGGTCGAACGGCGCCGGCTTCTCAAGGCCGTGCTCAACGCCCAGGAAGCCGAGCGCGCCCGGATCGCCAAGGACCTCCACGACCAGGTCGGCCAGTCCCTCACCGCGCTCAGGCTGGGACTCGAGGCCCTCGACGCCACGCCCTCCGCAACTCAGGCGCTCAGGGAACTGGTGGAAACGACGCTCGCCGACGTCCGCCGCATCAGCCGCGAGCTGCGCCCCGCAGCGCTCGACGAGCTGGGGCTGGAAGTGGCCCTCGAGCGTATGGTCAGGGAAATGGCGGACTACGCGGGCATCGAAAGCGACGTCTTCGTCCACTACAAGGAACCGCTCCCCCCCGAGCTCGAGACCGTACTCTACCGGGTCGCCCAGGAAGCGCTCACCAACGTCCTCCGCCACGCCAGAGCGACCCGGGTCTCGGTATTGCTCAAAGAGCGCGATCGCGAGCTGCAGCTGGTCGTCGAAGACGACGGGATCGGGTTTGACCCCAAAGAGGCGGCGGAAAACCGTAGCGGTCTGGTGGGCATGCGCGAGCGCGTGGAGCTCGTGGGCGGCGAGATGGTCATCGAAAGCGCCCCTGGCAAAGGCACCGCGATTTATGCCAGGGTGCCCTTACCGCAGGAGGTGCGGACGTGATCCGCGTGTTCCTCGTCGACGATCACCCCGTGGTGCGGGCCGGAGTCCGTTTCATCCTCGAGCGCTCTCAGGCGATCCAGGTCGTGGGCGAGGCGAGCACCGGCAAGGAGGCACTCGAAAAAATCGACGCCGCCGCGGTCGACGTGGTCGTACTCGATATCTCACTACCCGACATCGACGGGATCGCCTGCGCCGAAAAGCTCGCCAAGAAACACCCCAGCCTCAAGCTCCTCGCGCTTTCGATGCACGAAGAACCCGAATACGCCGAACGCTTCCTGGCCGCCGGGGGCGCGGGGTACTTGGGCAAGAGCAGCATCGAATACGAACTCGTAGACGCGGTCAAGGCCCTAGCTCGAGGCGAGCACTTCGTACCGCAAAGCCTCCTCTACGCCATGATCCAAAATAAACAGAAAAACCCCCTGCCGGAGCCGGAGCTGCTGACCGAACGCGAGCGCTCAGTGGTCCGGGGCATCGCCCGGGGGCTGACCTACAAGCAGATCGCCCGCGAACTCGGCATCAGCGAAAAGACCGTCGCCACCTACCGCGAGCGCGCGGCCGCCAAACTGGGGCTGGCCTCGAGGGCCGCCCTCACCCGGTGGGCGCTGAAAGTGGGGCTTCTCGATGGCGAGTGATTCAAGCCCCGACCAGGGCGAGCCAGAGTCCGAGCGCAAGCGCCGAAGCGAACAAGACCGGGAGCGTCAGCATCAAGCCGGTACGAAGGTAAAGCCCAAAGCCCACCCGTATCCCCCTCCTGGCCAGAACGTGGAGCCAAAGCAGCGTGGCCAGGCTCCCGATGGGGGTGAGTTTTGGCCCCAGGTCGGCGCCGATGACGTTCCCATAAATCATCGCCTGCCTGGCCATCTCGTCCAGCCCGGCATCCCGGATGGCCAGCGCCATCACCATCACCGTCGGCATGTTGTTCATCACCGCGGAGAGCACGGCCGAGAGAACGGCGCTTGCGAGCGATGCCACCATCGTTCCCCGATCGAAGACCTCGAGGATCTTCGCGAGCAAAAGCGTCAGCCCCTGATTCCTGAGACCGTAGACCACCAAATACATCCCCAAACTGAAAAGCACCACCTGCCAGGGCGCCTCGCGGACGATCCGGCCGACCGGCAGCGCCGGGCCTTCCCCGACCCGCCTCGCTGCCGAGGCCATAAGGATGAGCGCCCCAGCCCCGGCCACGAACGAGACTGGAAGATGCAGGGGCCCGGACGCGAAATAACCTGCGAGCAAGAAGACCAGGACGAAAAACCCCAGCCTGAAGGTCTGGGGGTCCCGGATGGCGCTTTTCGGTTCGGCAACCGCAAGAGGGTCGTAGCGCCCCGGCAAAACCCGGCGATAGAGCAACCAAAGCACGCCGGTGCTGGCCAGAATCGAGACCAGATCCACGGGAACCATGACCTTGGCGTATCTCAGAAAGTCGATCCTGAAAAAACTCGCGCTCACGATGTTGACCAGGTTGGAAATCACCAGGGGGAGGCTCGCCGCGTCGGCGATGAACCCGGTCGCCATAACGAAAGCGAGGCTGGCCGCGGGCGAAAAACCGAGCGCCAGCAGCATCTCCATCACGATCGGGGTCAGGATCAACGCCGCGCCGTCGTTGGCAAAGAGGGCGGCGATGGCCGCGCCGAGCCAGATGACCAGGATAAAAAGCCGCACCCCAATGCCCCTGCCCATGCGTGCGATGTGCAACGCTGCCCAGCGAAAAAACCCCGCCTCGTCGAGGATCAGGCTAATGAGAATGACGAAGACAAAGGCGAAGGTGGCGTCCCAGACGATGCCCCAAACCTCTGGAATGTCGCCCGGGTGAACCACCCCAAGCCCGATCGCCAGCGCCGCGCCCAAAAGGGCCGAGGTCCCGATCCCGAGCCCTCGAGGCTGCCAGATCACCAGGATGAGCGTCAGGGCGAATACGGCCAGCGCCAGCCACACGAGGCCGAGTTTACCGCGCGCCCCAAGGCCCTAACGGGACAGATGTCCCCAATATCACCTGGGGTAGGGACAAACGTCCGCGGTGCCTCCCCGCCGGTCCGGGTAGGCTAGAGCCATGCGTCCGAACTTCGATAAGTTCCCGCTGCTCGTGGCGTGGGAAATGACCCACGCCTGTGACCTGGCGTGCAAACACTGCCGGGCCAGCGCCGAGCCCGATCCGCTCCCCGGCGAGCTCACCACCGACGACGCCATGCGGCTCCTCGAGGAACTCGCCACCTACACCCCCAAACCGATCCTCCTCCCCACCGGCGGCGACCCCTTAAAACGCCACGACCTCTGGGCGATCCTGGAAAGGGCCAAAGACCTCGGCATCAAAGTAGGCATCACCCCCGCGGTGACCCCGCTTTTGACCCACGAGGTCATCGACCGCTTCAAAGAACTCGGCGTGCACATGATGGCCGTGAGCCTCGACGGCGCAAGCCCCGATACCCACGACACCTTCCGCGGGGTCCCCGGCACCTTCGACCTCGCGGTCGACGCCCTGGCCTACGCCAAAAAGATTGGCCTCCCCACCCAGATCAACACCACCGTCACCAAACAGACCCGGCCCGAACTCCCGGGCATCGCCGACTTGGGTCGCGACCTCGGCATCGCCGCCTGGGAGGTCTTCTTCCTGGTGCCCGTGGGGCGGGGTGCGCTCCTCAACCAGCTCACAGCCGACGAGTACGAGGAGACCCTGCGCTGGCTCTACCAGGTCTCGAAAACCCACAAGCTCCACATCCGCACCACCGAGGCCCCCCACTTCCGGCGGGTGGTGATCCAGGAGCGGGAAAAGAGTGGCGAGGCCGACCACGCCCTGGTGCAAAACAAGCGCGGCGTGCACATGCACGACGGGTACGGCTTCGTCTTCGTGAGCGCGACCGGCGACGTCTACCCCTCGGGCTTTCTGGCCATGAGCGCCGGCAACATCAAGGAAAAGCCGCTGCTCGAGATCTACCAAAACGCCGAGCTCTTCCGCAAACTCCGCGATCGCGAAAGCCTCAAAGGCAAGTGTCGGGTCTGCGAATTCGGCAACGTATGCTGGGGAAGCCGGGCCAGGGCCTGGGCCGAGCTCGGCGATCCCTTTGCCTCAGAGCCCCGCTGCGCCTACGTGCCAAAGGCCTGGCAGGAAGCGGCCGAAGCCGTCTAAGGGCTCTGCCGCGGCGCTTGCCGCGGCAGAGGTCCAGGAAGTTCGGCGGGCGGGAGTCATCCCCCCGCCCTTTTTGCTCTACGGCACGAGGTTGCCGACGTTAAAGAACCCGTAAACCAGCCCCGGGAAAACGCCGAGCGCAAGCACTAAAAAGCCAACCAGGCCCATGGTCACTGCCGCCAGGGCGGGGACCTCGGGGGTCTTGCCCCCCTCGCCCGCCGAGGCGAAGAAGGCGAGGGCCAAGAGTTTCATGTAGTAATACGCCGCCACCACTGCGGTCAGCAGGGCAAAGGCCACGAGCGTATACTGCCCGCCGCGCGCGGCCTCAACGAACACCAGATACTTCCCCCAAAACCCGGCAAAAGGCGGCATTCCGGCCAGCGAGAAGAGGGCGATGGCAAGAACCCCGGCGAGCATCGGGCTTTTCTTGATTAGCCCTTTAACCCCGGCAAAGGGCACCCCCTCGCCCTCATCCAGCTGGCTGAGCACGGCGAAGGCCAGCCCGGTCGAGAGCGCGTAGACGAAGAGATAAAAGCCCATCGCCGGCGCGGGGTTCGGCCCGAAGACCGCCAGCGCGATGTAGCCGGCGTGCGCCACCGAGGAGTAGGCGAGCAGTCGCTTGGCCTCGCTCTGGGCCAGGGCCCCCAGGTTGCCGTAGAAAACGGTGAGCACCACCACCAGCGCCACCACCGCCCCGGCCAGGCCGCCGACGCCGGCGCCGACCACCACCCGGGCGAGCGCGGCAAACGCCGCCGCCTTGACCCCGGTGGCCATGTAGAGCGTGACCGGGGTCGGGGCCCCCTGGTAGACGTCGGGCGCCCACCAGTGGAAGGGGACCAGCGAGGCTTTGAAGAAGAGCCCGGCCAAAACCAGCAAAAGCCCCGCCAGATAGAGCGGTCCCTGCCCCACCGCCGAGACCGCGAAGCTGCCGGTGGCACCGTAGAGGAGCACGATGCCGTAGAGCATGACCGCCGAGGCCACGGCGCCGAGCAGGAAGTATTTGAGGCCCGCTTCCTCGCTTTTCGCGTCGTAGCGGAGCGCGGCGAGGGCGTAAAGCGGCAGGGAGAGAATCTCAAGGCCGATCAGGATGACCACCAGATTGGCGCTCGCGGCCATCACCTGAACGCCGAAGACCGAATAGGCCAAAAGCGCGTGGTACTCAAAGCGCTCCATCCCCGTGCGCTCGAGGTAGCGCGCACCGACCAGGGAGGCAAAAAGGCCGGCCACAATCCCCACCACGCCCGCAACCCTTGCAAAACCGTCGTAGAGGAAGAGCCCGCCAAAAGCCTGCCCCTCGGCGCCGAAAAAGAGCGCCGCGCCCAGGGCCAGCGCGAGACCGGCCCGGACCACCCAGCGAACCCAGCGGACCGGAGCCTCGACGCCGAGGAGGGTCGCGAGGAGCCCGGTGAGGAAGAGGATTGCGGTCGGAATCATTGCCCACCTCCAAGCACCGACACGAAGGCCTTCGCCGCTTCAGAGATCGGCGTGCTAAAGAGCGCCGGATACACGCCGAGCACCACGATCACCACCGTGGCGAGGACGGCAAACCCCCATTCCGGTCCCCCGAGCTCGGCCACGATCTTTCCCGGCGGGCCGTGGAAGAGCCTCTGGTAGGCCCCGAGGACGTACGCCGCGGCGGCGATCACCGCCAAAAAGCCCAAAAGCGCCAGCCAGGGCGAAGCCTGCCAAATTCCGAGCAACGACAGGAACTCGCCCGGGAAACCGGCGAGCCCGGGCAGGCCCACCATGGCCAAAAAGAGGATCAGACCGAACGCGGCCAGCGCCGGGGCGTGCCGGGCCAGGCCCGAGGTGGGCCCGAGTTCAAGGCTTCCAAAGCGCGCGTGCATCCAGCCCGCGAAAAGGAAGAGCCCGCCGGTGTAAATGGCGCTCGCCGCCAGCAAGAAGAGCGCGCCGGCGGCCCCGATCTGGGTGCCGGAGAACACCCCGAGCGCGGCCACGCCCATGTGGGAAAGGGCGCCATAGGCCAGCATGCGCTTCCAGTCGTTCTGGGCATACGCGATCCAGGCCGCCCAGAGCGCCGTGAAAGCGGCGAGGAAGAGCAGGTAGGGCTGGAAGGCCTGAAATGCATCGGGAAAGAGCGGGATGGCCCAGCGGAAAAAGCCAAAGACCCCCACTTTATAGAGCGTCCCCATCACGTCGGCGAGCCCCGAAGGGTGATTTTGGGCGTGGAAATCAGGCAGCCACACGTGAAGGGGGAAGATCGGGGTCTTAATGGCGAACGCCAGGGCAAAGGCGGCAAAGGCCCAAAGCGCCGCCGCGCCGCCGATCCGAGCGGCGAGGAGGTCGCGGAGCAAAAAGCTCTCGGCCCCGCCAACAAAGCGAGCGGCGAGGATCGCCGCCAGCATCAAAAGGCTCCCGCTCAGGGTAAAGAGGGCGAACTTCATCAGCGCCCGGACGCGGTCCCTGCCACCATAGACCCCGAGCAGAAGCAGGCTCGGGATCAGCGTCGCCTCGTAGAAGACGTAAAAGAGCACCAGATCCAGGCTCAGGAAGATGCCGAGGAGGCCGGTGGTCATGAGCAGGGCGAGGCCGATCATCCGGCCCGGCGCTTCGCGAACCGCGAGCAGGGCCATGAACACGACCAGGGGAATAACCACCGCGAAGACCGCGCCGACGCCGTCCGCGCCCACCGCGTAATAGACCCCGGCGTCCTTGAGCAGCGGGATCTCGGCGTAGGCCGCCACCCCCGAGCCGGCCCCAAGGAGCAAGCCAAACCCCAAAACGGTGCTCACCGCCGTGGCCAGCAAGCCGAGGCTCTGCGCCCACCTCGGGTAGACGAGCGCCACCAGACCGGCGAGCGCGGGCAGGAAGATGAGCACGTGAATCACCGGACCACCCCCCAAAGCACGAACACCGTGGCCGCGACGACCACGAAGAAGGCGTAGACCCGAACGTAGCCTCCCTGGAGCCGGGCCAAGAGCCGGCCCAAGAGGCCCACGCCACCACCGAGGCGCACGTAACCCCGATCAAGCCCCCGGTCGGCAAGGCCAAACCCGAAGGCCAGCTCTTTGAGCGGTCCCACGATCAGGGTGTTGTAGAGCCAGTCGACGTAAAAGGCGCTTTCCGCCGCCCGCTGGAAGGCGAGGTATGCATCTGGCAGCCGGCCGAGGAAAAGGCGGTAGCCGGCGAAAAGCCCCAAAATGGCCACCACCGACGAGAGCAAAAGCAGCCCCCACTCGGTGGCCGTCCCCAGGGGCTCGACCTCGAGGTGCCACAGTGAGGGCGCGAGGAAGCGCTCGATCAGGTTCCAAAACGGCTCGGGGAGGGCCAAAAACCCTGCCAGCGCCGCCCCCACCGCCAGCAGGTGGTTGGGCCAGGCCATGACCGGTGGCGCCTCGTGGGGGTGCCCCTGGCCCTTAAAGTCCCCGAGGAAGACCAGCACGTACCAGCGCATGGCGTAGAGGGCGGTGAGGAAGGCGGTAAAAAGCCCGACCAGGTAGAACCCATAACCGCCAAAGGGGTAGTTCAGGGTTGAGGCCAAAATCGCGTCCTTCGACCAAAAACCGGCGAACAGGGGGAAGCCCGCGAGCGAGAGCGCCCCGATGAGGCCGTGGATGTGGGTCTGGGGCAGGTATTTTTTCAACCCGCCCATCTTGCGCACGTCCTGCTCACCCCCAAGCGCGTGGATCACGCTGCCCGAGGAGAGGAAAAGGAGCGCCTTGTAAAAGGCGTGGGTCATGACGTGGAAGAGGGCGATCCAGTAAGCGCCGACCCCGGCGGCGAGGAACATGTAGCCGAGCTGGCTGATCGTGGAGTAGGCGACGATGCGCTTGATGTCCCACTGGCCGAGGGCCGAAAGCGCCCCGTAGAGCGCGGTGAGGAGGCCGATGAGCGCGATCCAGTAGGAAACGTCGGGGAGGTTGGCGTAGAGGAAGCTCGAGCGGGCGAGCAGGTACACCCCGGCGGTGACCATGGTGGCCGCGTGGATGAGGGCCGAGACCGGCGTCGGGCCGGCCATGGCGTCCGGCAACCACACCATGAGCGGGAGCTGGGCACTCTTGCCGATGGCGCCGATGAAGAGCAACAGGCCGGCCAGCCCGAGCCCGGCGGGCAGGACCAGCGACTTTTCCATGATCTCC
Organism: Thermaceae bacterium; assembly: GCA_015519965.1. GTDB lineage: Bacteria > Deinococcota > Deinococci > Deinococcales > Marinithermaceae > WFXV01. The sequence goes on along the minus strand of WIAM01000018.1, from coordinate 6,597 downwards.
CTGAGCTCGGAGATCTGGAGGGTGCCGAAAAGCGAGTACAAAAGCGCCATTCCGAGCAAAAAGCCCAGGTCGCCGATGCGGTTGACGATGAAGGCCTTTCGGGCGCTGTCGGCGTTCTTTTGGTCTTCAAACCAAAAGCCGATCAACAGGAACGACGCCAGCCCTACACCTTCCCAGCCGATGAACATCACCGGGTAGGCATCGGCCAAAACCAGGGTGAGCATCATGGCGATGAAGAAGTTGAAGTAGGCGAAAAACCTCGACTTCCCCGGGTCGTCGGCCATGTAGCCGATGGCGTAGACGTGGATCAAAAACCCGATCCCGGTGACGATGAGCGCCATGTACCCGGCCAGGTTATCGAGCAGCAGGGCGAAGGGGATTCCGGGCAGCCAGTCCTTGACCTCGAAGCTGGCACCGCCCCCAAACAGCAACACCAGGGTGAGGACGAACGAACCCAGGACCATCAGCGAGGCCAGCACCCCGGCGCTTTGGCCCTTGAAGGAACGCCCCCAAAGCCCGAGCACCAAAAAGCCCAGGAGGGGCAGGAGAATCATGGCCAAGAGCACGGCATCACCCCCGCAACTCCGAGAGATCGTCCACGGCGGTGGACGAACGCATCCGGAACACCGCGACCACGAGCCCAAGCCCCACGGCGACCTCGGCCGCGGCCAGCGCGATGACCAAGAGTCCCACGGTCTGGGCCTCGAGGCTGCCGTAGGCGCGGGCGAAGGCCACCAGCGCCAAGTTGGCGGCCCCCAGCATCAGCTCCACCGACATAAAGATCAAAATCGCGCTCCGTCTCGTCAGGACGCCGTAAACCCCAAGGGCGAACAGCGCCGCCGAAACGAATAGAAAGTCGCTCATGCCTTTCCTCCCCGACTCGCCTCACGCTCAGCCCGGCTTTGCCCCTGGTCCGGGTGCACCAAGACCACCGCGGCCACGGTGGCCACGAGCAAAAGCGCCGCCACCAACAGCACCGCATAGAGCCAGGTGCCCCAGAGCACCGAGCCCACCGCCTTGGCGGTTCCACCGCCCAAAAGCGCCGCCGCCGTGGTTCCGGCGAGCGGCGCCTTGGCCGCGCTCAGGGCGTAGGTCAGCGTGGCGAAGAACACCGCGGCCACCGCCGCGCCCCAGTTCTTGAGCCAGGGCAGCGGATCGACGCCGACCTCGGCCCGGGCGGCAAAAAGCAGCATGACCACGAAGATGAAAAGGACCATAATCGCCCCGGCGTAGACGATGATCTGGACCCACCCCAAAAAGCGGGCGTCCAGGCTCATATAGACCGTCCCCAGCACCACGAAGTTGGCGGCGAGCCCGAGCGCCGCGTGCACCGCGTTTTGCGAGCGCACGGCGATGAACCCGGTAAAAAGGAGCAATACGGTGGCGATGAAATCGAACGCGCTCACTCGTACTTCACCCCCTCCAGCGCCTCGCGCACGTAGGGCACCTGGAAGCCGAGCTTGACCGGCTTGCCCAGGCGCTCAGCCTCGCGCCGCTGCGGCTTCGAGCCCACGGTGTCGACCAGGAGGTCCGCCTTGGTGTAGACGAAGTCGGCGTAGCGGTAATCCGCCAGCTCGAACTCATAACCCAGCACGATCGCGCCGGTGGGGCAGGCCTCCTCGCAGTTGCCGCAGAAGATGCAGCGCAGCATGTTGATCTCGTAGACCTTCGCGTAGCGCTCGCCCGGAGAAACCGGATTTTCCGGGTCGTTCTCCGCCGGCTCGACGTAGATGGCATAGGCCGGGCACGCCGCGGCACACAGGCTGCAGCCAATACACTTTTCCAGGCCGTCGGGATGGCGGGTAAGCACGTGCCGCCCGTGGAAGCGCGGCTTGAGCGGCACCGGCGCATCGGGGTAGGGAATCGTCACCGGCTTGGAAAAGAAGTGCCGCAGGGTAATTCCCAGCGCCTTCGCCAAGGCCATCACGCTCATAGCGTTCCTCCCTTCGAAACGAAGTAGGCGGTGACCAAAAACCAAACCACGGCGACCGGGAAGAGCACGCCCCAGGCAAAGCGCATCATCTGGTCGTAGCGGGTCCTGAACCAGCTGGCCCAGATCCAAAGCACCAGGAAGATGAAGAGGGCCCACTTGAGGAAGAACCACAGCACCGGCACCTCAGGCAGGCCGAACGGCGCCGCCCAGCCGCCGAGGAAAATGGTGGCCATGAGGGCAGAGCCGGTGATCCAGTGGAGCAGCTCGGCCATGAAGAAGACCCCGAAGGCCATGCCGGTGTACTCGGTGTGGAACCCGCCCACGAGCTCCTGTTCGGCCTCGGCAAAGTCGAAGGGGGTGCGGCTCATCTCGGCCAAGGCGGCGATGAAGTAGACCAGGAATGCCGGGAGCTGCCACCAGATGAGCCAGCCGTTTTGCCGCTGCCACTCGACGATGTCCTGGAGGTTCAGGGAACCCACGACCATGACCGGGCCGAGGAGTGCCAGCCCCAGCGCCAGTTCGTAACCGATGAGCGCCGCCACGCTGCGCATGCCGCCCAGCAAGGGATACTTGGAACCCGAGGCCCAGCCGGCGAGGAAGATGCCGTAAACGGCGAGCTCGCTGGCCGCGAAGACGTAGAGCACGCCCATGTCGAGGTTGGCGACCACCCATCCCCCTTGTCCCAGGGGAATCGCCGCGAAGGCGGCCAGGGCGAAGGTGAAGGCGATGACCGGCGCGAGCCAGTAGACCAGCCGGTCGGCGGTCACCACCTCGATGCTCTCCTTGAACATCATCTTGATCGCGTCGGCGAGCGGCTGCAGCAGGCCGAACGGGCCCACCCGGTTCGGTCCGTAGCGCACCTGGAACCGAGCAAGCCCGCGGCGCATCACCCAGGTGATGTAGGCGGTCACCCCGAGCAACACGCCGATCAACACCAGCGCCTTGATGGCCACGATCAAAAACGTCATGCCTCACCCCCCGCAGGCACCAGCAACCGGAAGGGCACCCGCCGGCCCGTGCCCCGCCCGTAGGCGGGGAGGTAGAGGAATCCTTCCGGCAAGCCGGCGTCGAACGCCACCGAAGCCTGGACGGTGCCGTAGGGCGTCTCGACCTCCACCGTGGCCCCCTCGACGAGGCCGTGTTCGGCGGCCGTCTTCGGGTGGACCGAGAGCCGGGTCGCCCCCAGCGCCGCCCGCACCCGGGCATCGGCGAGCTGCCGGTGTTTCCACATCGAGGGCCTCAGATAAAGCCCCCCGTCCGCCCCCGCGTGCGCCCGGACGGGCAGGCGCGGCTTGGGCTGCCACAGCCAGCCGAAGGGGTCGAGCGACTTCGGCAGGCGGTAGCGCTCGAGGAGCCGCTCGTGCGCCTGGTCGAACTGGCTGACCGGGGGCTTTTTGCCCAGGGCCTCGAGGAGGAGCGCCAGCGCCTCAATGGCGTCGAGTGCCCCAAGCGGCGCCACCGGCGCCGGGGCCAGCTCGAGCAGCCGACCTTCGGCGTTGACCGTGAACCCCGACTTTTCGTAGAAGGTCTTGGCCGGGAAGATCACGTCGGCATAACGCGCGGCGATGGGGTCAAGCCGCGAAAGGTGGAGCATCGAGACCCTCGCCTTTTCCAGCACCTCGGCCACCGGGGTGGCCCCCGAGGCGAAGACCACCGCCGGGCCTGCCTCGTCGAAGGCCGCCCCGCCCTTTTCCGGCCAAAGGCCAACCGCCTCGAACCCGCGTGCGCCTGCGGCCGGCGTCATGGCGAAGACCAGCGCGCCCTTGCCCCGGGCGATTCGCAGCGCCGCCTCGGCGGCCTCGGGATCATCGAGCACCTCGGCGCCGAGAATGAGGATGCGCTTTTTCGCCTCCAAAAAGCGCGTGGCCACCGCGCGAAGCGTCTCGGCCGGTACGCCCGGAACCTCAGGGGGGCGCTTGCCGTTCATGTGGGCCTCGAGGGCCGCCAGCATCGCCCCCGCCGACCCCGGGGCGTAGGTGCCTTGCCAAGCCGCCCATTCCATCACCGCGGTGCGGTAAGGGGCGAACGCCGCGAGCTTTTCCTTGTTGCGCGGCATGCGCTCTTTGATCTGCAAATCGGCGATGGGCGTGCCGTGGAAAAAGCGCGGCGCCGGCTTGATCCCCTTCAAAAACTCCTGCAACCGCAGGTGCAAAATCGGCATCTCCTCGGTGGGATCGCCGATCACCAGCGAAAAGTCAGCCTCGAGCAGGTCGCGGTACGTGGCCGGGGCAAAGCTCCCGGCCGCCACCGCGGTCCGCCCCTCGAAGTCGAGGTGGGGCGTCTTCAAGGCCTTGGCCGCCTCGACGAAGGCGTAGGCCTCTTCCAGCGTGGCGTCGCCGGAGAGGTAGAGCCCGACCTCCGCGCCCTTAATGCCCCCTAGGAGCGACTTCAAGTGCTCGAGGGCCTCTTCTACCGACACCGGTTGCAGCACGCCGTCCTTGCGAACGAGCGGATCACGAAGCCGGTCTTCCCGGGCCCAGGCGTGGCCGAATCGCGCCGCGTCGGAGATCCAGATCTCGTTGGTCTCGGGGTTTTCCCGCGCCCGCACCCGTTCGATCTGGCCCGAGCGAGCATCCACCCAGACCAGCGCGCCGGAGGCATCGTTCATGTCCACCGTCGGCGTGGATTCGAACTCCCAGTTTCGGGCCCGAAAGCGGGCGGTGAGGTCGAGGAGCGCCCCCACCGGGCAGATGTCGGTGATGTTGCCGGAAAACCCGGCGGGCAGCGGGTACTCTTCGCTGCCGATGAAGGTGTGCACGCCGCGCTCGATGAAATCGAGCACCTCCTGCCCCGGCACCTCCTCGAAATAGCGCACGCAGCGCTTGCAGATGATGCAGCGCTCGCGGTCGAGCACCACGAACTCGCTGAGCTTTTTGTGCTTGTCGACGTGGCGGCGGTCGAACTCGAAGCGGGTGTACTGGACGCTCTTGAGGCCGTTTTGGGTCTCGGTGTAGTACTTGCCAAAAAGGCCGTATTCATACGCCCGGTCCTGCAGCTCGCAAGCGCCACCTTTATCGCAAATTGGGCAGTCGAGCGGGTGGTTGAGGAGCGTGAACTCGACCATCCCCGCCTGCGCTTTTTTGACCTCGTCGGCCAGCGTGTCCACCACCATACCCTCGGTGGCGGCCAGGGTGCACGAAGCCATGAGTTTCGGGAACCAGAAGATCTTGGGGTTCCCGTCCTCGTCCTTGATCCACTCGCCGCTCTTGTCCTTGCGGGGCGCCCCGACCTTGACCAGGCACATGCGGCAGGCCCCGATGGGCGAGAGGTGGCGTTCCGAGCAGAAATAGGGCACGTCGTAGCCAGCGTGGAAGATGGCATCCAGCACCGACGTCCCCTCGGGCACCTCGACCCAGCGATCGTTGATCTTGAGCCTCACCATGGTCTACCCCCAGCGCCCTTTCTTGGGCACGGTGCAGCTTTTGTGCGTCAGGTGGTGTTCGAACTCGTGGCGGAAGTGGCGCAGCGCGCCCCGGACCGGCCACACCGCGGCGTCGGCCAGGGGGCAAAACGACTTCCCTTCGATGTTGTCGAGGAGGTCCTCCATAAGCTCGATGTCCCCAGGCTTGCCCCGGCCCCGTTCGATCTGTCCGATGAGTTTCACCAGCCAACCGGCGACGCCCTCGCGGCACGGGGTGCACTTGCCGCAGGACTCGTGGGCGTAAAAGCGCACCAGGTTCCAGATCACGTCCACCACGCAGACCGACTCGGGGATGAGGATCACCCCACCGGTCCCGAGCATCGAGCCCTTCTCCGCCAGATGCTCATAGTCCATGGGGGTGTCCAGATACTCGTCGGTAAAGGGGAGCATCGGGGTCGAGGAGCCGCCGGGGATGAAGGCCTTGATCGGCTCCCTCACCCCGCCTGCCCAGTCGAAGATCAGCTCGCGGAAGGTGGTGCCCATGGGCAGCTCGTAGACCCCGGGGCGCACCGCGGGCCCGGAGACCTGATAGAGCTTCATCCCCTTGGATTTTTCCGTGCCCATGGCGGAGAACCACTCCGCCCCGCGTCCGATGATGTGGACCGCCGAGGCGATGGTCTCGACGTTGTTGATGGTGGTCGGCATGCCAAAAAGCCCCGCCTGCGCCGGGAAGGGGGGCTTTAAGCGAGGGTTCGCCCTCAGGCCCTCGAGGGAGTTCATCAGCGCGGTCTCCTCGCCGCAGATGTAGGCCCCGGCCCCGCGATGGACGTAGAGGTCGAAATCGAAGCCCGAGCCGAAGAGGTCTTTGCCCAGATATCCCTTGGCGTAGGCCTCCTTGATCGCGGCCACGAGGCGCTCATAAGCCTTTTTGTACTCGCCGCGGATGTAGATGTAGCCCTTGGTGGCGCGGATGGCGTAGCCGGCGATGATCATGCCCTCGATCGCCTGGTGGGGGTCGTCCTCGAGGATGTAGCGGTCCTTGAACGAACCGGGCTCGGACTCGTCGGCGTTCATGATGATGTAGTGCTGCTTGCCGTCGTCCTTGGGCATGAACGACCACTTGAGCCCGGTGGGAAAGCCCGCCCCCCCGCGCCCCCGGAGCCCCGAGCGCTTGACCTCCTCGATGACCTCGTCCGGGGTCATCTCCAAAAGCGCCTTTTTCGCCGCCGCGTAGCCCCCGTGCGCCAGGTAGTGGTCGAGGGTGTGCGAGCCCGGCTGACCCACGCGGGCATAGAGGGTGCGC
>WIAM01000107.1 GCA_015519965.1 Thermaceae bacterium | reverse complement strand
ACCTTGGCCTTTAGGATGTAACGGTCGGTCAGGTCACGGCGGTTGAAGGGTGGGCAGGCCGAGGGCGCGAGCGAGCGTCGTCTTCCCTGCCCCGGTGTGACCCACCAAAATCACGAGCGTCTGGGATTTTACCGGCACGAATCCCGACTCGGGTTCCAGGGAAAAGGGCCAGGGTTCCACGCAGGCCTTAGCATAGACGCCACCGCCCACCCTCCGCCACCCCGGAAAAAAGCAGCACCGCGCAGAACCCGCCGCCCTTGACACGCCGCCCGCTCTCGCATAAACTTGCGGCCAGGATGGCGGCTTTCGCGAAAAAACCGGGTTCCGGAGGGGCGACCTAGTCGCCAGCAGGCGCGCTTGCCCCTCCGGCCCGGTTCGCGGGCCGGTTTTTTTATGGGAGGTGGCGGTATGCGATCGGAGAACGAGCCGAGTTGGACGAGACAGCGCTGGAACATCATCGACTCAACCCTGCGCGAGGGGGAGCAGTTCGAAAAGGCGAATTTCTCGACCGCCGACAAAATCGAGATCGCCCGAGCGCTCGATGCCTTCGGGGTTGAATACATCGAGGTCACGACGCCCATGGCCTCGCCCAGATCCCGCAAAGACGCCGAGGCCATCGCCTCGCTCGAGCTCAAAGCCAGGGTCGTGACCCACATCCAGACCCGGCTCGACGCCGCCAAGGTCGCCATCGAGACCGGGGTACAGGGCATTGACCTCCTCTTTGGCACCTCAAAGTACCTCCGGGCAGCTCACGGACGCGACATCCCGCGCATCATCGAAGAGGCCCGCGAAGTCATCCAGTTCATCAGGGAAGAGGCCCCCGGGGTCGAGGTGCGCTTTTCAGCGGAGGACACCTTCCGCTCCGACGAACACGATCTGCTCGAGGTCTACACCGCGATCGCCCCCTACGTCGATCGGGTGGGCCTTGCCGACACGGTTGGCATCGCCACACCGCGCCAGGTGTACTCGCTGGTCCGGGAGGTCCGCCGCGCCGTCGGCGACGGGGTCGACATCGAGTTCCACGGCCACAACGACACCGGCTGCGCCATCGCCAACGCCTTCGAGGCCATCGAGGCCGGCGCCACCCACGTCGATACCAGCGTCCTGGGTATCGGCGAACGCAACGGCATCACCCCGCTCGGGGGCTTCATCGCCCGCATGTTCACCCTCGACCCCACCTACGTCAGCAGCAAGTACCGCCTCGAACTCATCCCCGAGCTCGACCGCATGATCGCCCGGATGACCGGGATCGAGATCCCCTTCAACAACTACATCAGCGGTGAAACGGCCTTTTCCCACAAAGCCGGCATGCACCTCAAGGCCATCTACATCAACCCCGAGGCCTACGAGGCCTACCCACCGGAAGCCTTCGGACTCGACCGCAAACTCATCGTCGGCTCCAGGCTCACCGGTCGCGCCGCCATCAAAAAGCGAGCCGAGGAGCTCGGGCTCCACTTCGGCGAAGAAGAGCTCCGGCGCATTACCCATCGCATCAAGGCGCTCGCCGACGAAGGGCAGCTGACGCTCGAGGAGCTCGACCGCATTCTGCGCGAGTGGGTGATGGCGTGAGGAGGAACGCGATGCCCCAGACCATGGCCGAAAAGATCCTTTCCCGAAAGGCAGGACGCCCGGTTCATCCTGGGGAACTGGTGGTGGCCGAGGTGGACCACGCGATGACCATCGACTCGATCGTGCCTACGGTGATCGACCGCCTCAAAGAGCTGGGCGCCGAGCCCTTCGACCCAAAGCGCGTCTCCCTGGTTTTCGACCACGTGGCCCCCGCCGCCAACGTCAACGTGGCCAACGCGCAAAAGCGGGGCCGCGAGTGGGCCCGGGCCACCGGCGTGAACTTTTTCGACGTCGGTCGGGGGATCTGCCATCAGGTTTTGGTCGAGGAGGGTATCGCCCGGCCGGGCATGCTGATCGTGGGCTCCGACTCGCACTCGACCACCTACGGGGCGGTGGGGGCCTTCGGCACCGGCATGGGCGCCACCGACATCGCGCTCGCCATCGCCTCGGGCAAGACCTGGCTCAAGGT
>WIAM01000017.1 GCA_015519965.1 Thermaceae bacterium | reverse complement strand
TGACTGGTGTTCCCACCAGCCGGGTTCCCCCATTCGGACATCCAGGGATCAACGCTCGCTACCAGCTCCCCCTGGCTTTTCGCAGGTAGCCACGTCCTTCATCGGCTCGGGTGCCAAGGCATCCACCGTGCGCCCTTAATACCTTGACCCTCATTCACTGCTTCACTCGCTCTGCCCGCTTGTCATGGTCCCCCACGCCCCGTAGGACGCAAAGATAAAATTACCACCGGGATTGAATGCTGTCAAGAGGGGTGGAGGCCTTGACCAGCCCTCCAGAAGCGCCTAGTATTGGTATGACCAACAGACGATCTGATCGAGCATCCACCTGAGCCACACTCGTTGACCCAGTCATCCCGACAAACAGCGTGACCGGCCATGGAAAAGGATCACCAACCCGCACCAGCAGCCTTCGACATACCCCAAACCCCAAGGTGGATCCGGCGGTTCCGGAGAAACCGCATCGCCCTCGTCGGCCTGGGGGGTGTCGTGATCGTCGTTCTGGCGGCGCTCTTTGCGCCCTGGCTCGCACCCTACGACCCCTCGCAGCAGTTTTTCGACGGCCTCACCCTCGAGGGCATGCCCCTGCCCCCAGGCGGGAAGTTTCCCCTGGGAACCGACCTGCTCGGCCGCGATCTGCTCTCGCGCCTGCTCTTTGGGGCCCGGGTCTCGCTCATCGTTGGCCTGGTGGCTAACGGCATCGCGGTGGTCATCGGCACCGTGGTCGGCGTCGCCGCTGGCTACCTGCGCGGCTGGTTGGAGATCGTCTTGATGCGCCTCACCGACATCATGACCGCCTTCCCCGCCCTGGTGCTCGCCATCGCCCTAGCCGCGGTGCTCGGGCCCAGCCTCTGGATCGTGGCCCTGGTCATCGCGCTGGTGAACTGGGTCTGGGTGGCCCGGGCCATTCACGCGCAGGTCCTCTCGCTGGCCCGCCGCGACTTCGTCGAGGCCGCCCACGCCCTCGGCGCCTCGACCGGTCGCATCCTCTTTGCCCACATCCTCCCCCAGCTCATTTCCACCATCCTGGTCTTCGGAACCCTCGGCATCTCCTCCGCGGTGCTCCTCGAGGCCGCGCTCTCCTTCCTCGGCGTCGGGGTCCAGCCCCCGACGCCCTCGTGGGGCGGCATCATCAACGAGAGCCAGACCTACTTCCTGAACGCCCCCTGGCTGGTGGCCTTTCCCGGGTTCGCCATCTTGCTGACCTCGCTGTGTTTCAACCTCTTCGGTGAAGGCCTGAGGGACGCGCTGGACGTCGGGGATCGGGGGGTGTGAACGGTGCTGCAGTACCTGCTGGGCCGGCTCTTCCAGGGTCTCTTCGTGCTCTTCGGCATCACCCTGGTGACCTTCGCCCTGCTCTACCTGCTCCCCGCCGATCCGGCGCGGATGATCGCCGGGCGCAGCGCGACCCCGGAAACCGTCAACCGCATCCGCCACGAACTCGGGCTCGATCAACCGTTCCTCATCCAGTACAAAAACCACCTCCTTCGGCTACTCGAGGGCAACTGGGGGCGTTCGTACGCCCAGAAAACCCAGGTCCGGGAACTGGTCGCTTCAAGAATCACCCCGACCCTCCAGCTGGCGCTGGCGGGGATTCTTTTTGAACTCTTGATCGGACTCCCCGCGGGGATCATCGCCGCTCTCAGACGCGGGAGCTGGATCGACCAGGCGGTGATGAGCTTTGCCTTTTTCGGGGTCTCGGCGCCCCAGTTCGCCGTCGGGCTGCTCCTGCTCTACCTTTTCGCCTACCGTTTTCCGATCTTTCCCCTTGGGGGGTACGGAAGCCTGGCCCACCTGGTCCTGCCGGCGGCCACGGTGGGCCTCGCCGGAGGGGGGTGGTACGCCAGGGTCATGCGGGCCTCGCTGGTCGAGGTCTTGCGGCAGGACTACATTCGCACGGCCAAAGCCAAAGGGGTTCCGGGCAGCCGGCTCTTCTTCGTTCACGCGCTGCGCAACGCCGTTTTGCCGGTCATCGCCATGGTGGGCATGGATCTCGGGGTGTTCATGGGCGGCATCGTGGTGGTGGAAGCCGTCTTCGGCTGGCCGGGCATCGGACAGATGGTATGGCAGGCGATTCAGCTGGTGGATGTGCCCGTGATCATGGGCGGGGTGCTGGTCACCGCGCTCTTCGTGGTGATCGGAAACCTGATCGCGGATCTCATCTACCCATTCTTCGATCCAAGAATTCAGTACCGCTAAGGAGGAAGCATGAAACGACTCTGGTGGGTGTTCATCGTCCTCACGGCACTGGCCTGGGGACAAAAGCAAGGCGGGTCGATGGTGGTCTCGTTCAAGGACGATATCGTCACCCTTGACCCAGCGATCGGCTACGACTGGCAGAACTGGTCGATCATCAAATCGATCTTCGACGGCCTGCTCGACTACGTTCCCGGGACCACCAAGCTCAAACCCCAGCTCGCCGAACGGTTCGAAGTCTCTCCCGACGGCACGACCTACACCTTCTACCTGCGCAAAGGGGTCAAGTTCCACAACGGCCGCGAGCTCGTCGCCGAAGACGTCAAGTACTCGCTGGAACGGGTCCTGAACCCCAAGACCCAAAGCCCGGGACAGGGCTTTTACACCAACATCGTCGGGGCCAAGGACGTGATCAGCGGGAAGGCCGAGCACGCCAAGGGCATCGAGGTGGTGGATAGGTACACGGTCCGCATTACCCTCGAGGCCCCGGACGCCTCCTTCCTGCACAAACTGGCGCTCAACTTTGCCCACGTGGTGCCCAAAGAAGCGGTGGAGAAATACGGCCAGGACTTCGGCCACAACCCGGTGGGCACCGGGGCCTTCAAGCTTAAAGAGTGGGTCCTCGGGCAGCGGATCGTCCTCGAGCGCAACCCGGACTACTTCATCCCCAACCGCCCCTACCTCGACCGGATCGTGTTCCAGATCGGCCTGGACCCCAACGTGGCCTACCTGCGGCTGCTCCGCGGTGGGGTGGACATCCTCGGCGACGGCATTCCCTC
>WIAM01000106.1 GCA_015519965.1 Thermaceae bacterium | reverse complement strand
GGCGGGGGTATGGTGGCCGATACCCTCTTCCGCCAGCCGTTCGGCGACACCGCTGGCGCTGGCGAGCCCCAGGGCGGAGCCGCCGGTGAAGACCAGCGCGTTGAGCCTGGCCACCGGTTTTTCCGGGGCGAGTAGCGCCGCTTCCCGCGTGCCCGGGGCGGCGCCGAGGAAGCTGGCCGAGGCCAGGCACCCTTCTTCGGGGCAGCGAATGACGGTCACGCCGGTAGCCGCGGCTTCATCGGTCCACACCCCGACCGAAAAGCCTTCGATGTCGGTCAAGCTGCTCATGCCCCAGCCTACCGCGACTAGGTGTGGTAGACGGGAACCTTGAAGCGCTCGCCGGCGGCCAGGAGGTCAGCCTGGAGGTTGCGAATGGTCTTGCGGAAGAGCTCCGAAGCGGCGGCCTCGAGGCGGACGATCCGCCCGGCGAGCACTTCGGCGTCACCCTCGGCCCCGATCTGCACCGCACTTCCCCGGGGCAATCCGATGCCAACCAGATCGGGGTGCGCGGCGGTGGCATCGGCCAGGGCCTCGAAGCGGCCGCCCTGGTCGAACCCCGGGAGCACGACCACGCCCGGGACCAGCCCCAGGCCGTAGCGGTAGCGGAGCCCCTCCGGCGCCGGGATGGGGGCGGTGGCGCCGAAGATGGCACTGGCCACGCCGTAGGCGCCGACGAACCCCCCGCGGACGACGACGCTCGCCAGGGCTTCCACCAACCGGCTGCCGACGAGAAAGTCGAGCAGGGCCTCGGGGTGGCTGGAGGCCAGCCACACCAGCCGGGCCGCCGCCACCTGCTCGGTGAGCGCCCGGTCTTCCGCCACCGCTCGCTTGCGCAGGACCACGAGGCCGGTGCGCTTCGCGCCCAGCCCCTGGACGTAAACCTCGCGCCAGGCCTGGGCCAGGTCCTGGCTTTCCTGGGTCACGATGAAGAGCACGCTGCCCCCGGCCAGAAAGAGCACCCGCTGCTCGAGGAGCCGGTAGGCTCCGGTGAGCGGGTCGCCGTCGCCGGTGAGGAGGAATGCACCAGGATGCGCCATGGCTAGACTCATTTTATCGACTCCGTATGCGCATGTATATGCAACCAGCGACATTCCGGCAACCTGGGGAGAAATTGCCGTCTACAAGGGCTTTTTCACCTTTTTCGTTAACTTCTCATAAAGAAAACCGCCGTTTATGCTAGACTTTTATACGTGGCCCTTACGACCCGGAACGCCGATAAGCGCATGCAGATCCTCGAGGCCACCATCCGGGTCCTCAGAGAACGCGGCCTTTCAGGGTTAAAAGTCGAGGACGTGGCGCGCGCCGCGGAAGTCGGCAAAGGCACTGTATACCTCTACTTTCGGGACAAGCAGGACCTCCTCCGGGCTTTGGTCGAGTACCGAACCCTCTCGTTCTACCGCGACGCCGAAGCCTTGGTGAAGGCGGCCAAACCCTTTCGCGAGCGCCTTCGGGACCTGCTCTCCCGGCGCCTTGAGTTCATCGACGAGTGGCGCGGTCTTTGGGCGGCGGTGGCTGCTGAGGCGGTAAAGGAAGACAAGGAAAGCTGGCTCAAGGGCTTGCACGAGCGCTATCAGGCCATTTTGGAAGACTTCGTCGAGGGTGGGATTCGCGACGGCGAGCTCAGGGCGGACCTCGAGGTTCGCCTGGTGGCCGCCACGCTGGCTGCGCTGGGGTGCGCGCCGCAACTTGACTTTCCCCGCGAGGCCTTTTTGGACCAGCTGGTCGAAGTATGGGTGAAAGGAGTGGGTGCGTGAAGGAGTACCGTCCGGGCGACAAGGTGGTCCTCCCACCGTACGGGGTGGGAGTGGTTTGTGGGATTGCTCGCCGCACCGTTGGCGGTGTGGGGCGCGCGTACTACCAGGTTGAGTTTCCGGGAACCCGATCCAAAGCCTACGTTCCCGTGGAATCGCCGGCGGCGGTCGGTCTCCGGCCGGCGCTCCGCCGGGAAGAGGTTCCGGACATCCTGGACCGGCTCAAAAACGGTCGCGTCCCCCTGCCCAAGCAGTGGGCGGCGCGCCACCGCCGCGTCACCGAGATCCTGGCCGAGGGCGATCCCTACCGGATTGCTGTCCTCGCCGGGCAGCTCCGGGCCTGGGAGGTCGAGCGCGGCCTTCCCGACCTCGACCGCCAGGCGCTCAGGCGGGCCATCAACCTGCTGGCCGAGGAGGTGGCGCAGGCCCTCGAGGTCACCCTCGAAGCAGCTCGTGAGCTCTTTGAGGAGGTCTGGGGCGAGGCGCTGAACTAAACACCCCGCCGTGACTCTCGCCACGGCGGGGACCCGGGAAAACGAAAGCGGCGCCAATCGGCCGCCGACATGTTGAAAAGCTCGAGGGCCCTCGCTTAGGCATCCCGCCGCGGAAAAATCGCGGCGGGATATTTCTTTGAAGGGCTTTTTAGCGCCGGGGGTGTTCAGGCAACCTCTCTCGGGGTCCAGCTCGTTTCGGGACATGCGGGCCACGGCGCGCCTGGAAGCGCTTTTTCCCGGGGTGAGGCTGCCCGAGTTCGCCCACCGGACGCTTGAGGAATGCCTGGGCTCGGGCCTCGATTTCCTTTTTGAGCTGCTCCGCTTTTTGGGGAGCGACGAGGCCGAGGCGGACTTCCTGGTCAATGATTCCCGACCACACCGCCACCAGCTGGGCTTTTGCCACCTGGAGGTCACCGCCAGAACGTTTGAGGATTTCTGCCAGGCTCGGGGTTTTGAGCCGCAGCAAGGCGGCCCGCAGTCGGCGGGTTTCGACTTCGGCCTTGGCCTTCGGGATACGGCCCTGACGCATTGCTTCCGAGAGCTCTTCCAGGCGGAGTTCGATCACGCGTTCCCGGAGTTCGGTGATCGAAAGCCCCTGTTTCTCCAAGAACGCCGGCAGGCCGCCAGCTTCGCGCAGGGCTTTTCGCAGCGCTTCCGGCTCCATGCCCAATGCCTTGGCCAGCACGCCCGGGCGCGGTGGGCTCGCTCGATCTTCACGCCAAACCTGTTTGGCTTCCCCTTTGACCGGCGGCGTCGCCTGGGCTTTGAGGGTTGCCGGATTTTGCGCCAGTGCGGCGCCGACCACCAGTGCCGCGAGGGTTACGACCGTCCTTTTGCTCACCACCATCACCACCCTTTCCGCCTACCACTCTGAGGACCGGCGGTGAAGGCGGGCTGGGCGTGGCATGAAGCGCGGTTCATGTCGGCCGGCCCCGCACATACGCGGAGCCGGCCGGTGGGAGAAGATCGGCGGTTCCTTTGGGGCCCGCCGTGGCGAAGGCCACGACAGGGTGCTTAGCTGCCCTGACCCGCGCGTTTGATGGCCTCGACGATTTCCGGGTTGGCCAGCGTGCTCACGTCACCGGCGTCGCGGTTATTGGCGAGCGCGGCCAGAACCCGTCGCATAATCTTGCCCGAGCGGGTCTTTGGCAGGTCGGGGACGATGTGGACTGCCCGTGGGCGGGCGATCTTCCCGATGTTCTCCTCAATGGAGGCGACGATTTTCCGTTCGATTTCGGGGCTGGCCTCTATGCCCGGTTTGAGCGAGACGAAGACTTCGGGGACGTGGCCTTTGATCTCGTCGGCTTTGGGCACCACGGCGGCCTCGGCGACCTCGGGAACTTTCAGCACCGCGGATTCGATCTCCTTGGTGCCGAGCCGGTGGCCGGCTACGTTGATCACGTCGTCGACCCGACCCAGGATGCGGAAGTAGCCGTCGGCGGCCTGGGTGGCGGCGTCCCCCGTGAAGTAGGGCCAGTCGCGCCAGTCCGTGCTCTTTGGGTCCTTGTTGTAGCGCAAGTAATAGGTCTGTACGAAACGGTCGGGGTCACCCCAGATCCCCATCGAGAGCCCGGGCCAGGGATTCCGGATGCACAGGTTGCCCGCCTTGCCTGCCCCTTTGGGGATCTCCTGGCCGTTTTCGTCGTAGATCACGGGGTAGATTCCAGGGAGCGCGGGCCCGGCGCTTCCCGGCTTCATGGCGTGTAGGGCCGGCACGGTGGTGAGGAGGAAACCGCCGGTTTCGGTTTGCCACCAGGTATCGACGATCACCGCCTTTTCCTTGCCCACGACGTGGTAGTACCAGCGCCAGACGTCGGGTTCGATGGGTTCGCCGACGGTGGTCATGTGCTTGAAACGGGTGTCGTAGTGTTTTGGCCCGTCGGGGTTGGCTTTCCTGAGCTGGCGGATGGCGGTGGGGGAGGTGTGGAAGATGGTGACGCCGAGCCGCTCGGCGATGCGCCAAACCCGGTCGGCGTCCGGGTAGGTGGGCACCCCCTCGTAGATCACGCTGGTGGCGGCCACCGCCAGCGGGCCGTAGACGATGTAGGAGTGGCCAGTGATCCACCCGATGTCGGCCATGCACCAGTAGACATCCTCGGGGTGGATGTCCTGAATGTTCTTCGATGTCCAGGCCACGTACGAGAGATAACCGCCGGTGCTGTGCATGTGCCCCTTGGGTCGTCCGGTGGTGCCGCTGGTGTACATGATGAAGAGCGGATCCGTGGACTCCATCGATTCCGGTTCCACCCGTTCACCGCGGTGGGCCTTGAGCAGCTCGTCGACGAAGAAGTCGCGGCCCTCGACCATGGGGGCTTTGGACCGGTATTCACCCGGGTACCGGCGCCACACCAGCACCTTCTCCACCGTCTGACCCTGCTCGGCGGCCAGCCGCACCGCCTCGTCGGCCTTGGCTTTGTGGTCGAGGAGCTTGCCGTTGCGCCAGTAAGCGTCCATGGTGATGAGCACCCGGCTGCCCGAGTCGGCGATACGATCGGCGGTGGCCTTGCCCGAGAACCCGGCGAAGACCACCGAGTGAATGACCCCGATGCGGGCGCAGGCCAGCATGGTCACCGGGAGCTCGGTCACCATCGGCATGTGGATGGTGACCCGGTCCCCTTTCTTGAGCCCGAGGCCCTTGAGCACCGCGGCCATTTCATTCACCCGAACCCACAGTTCGCGGTAGGTGGTGAACTCGATCGGTTCCTCTTCCGGTTCGGGGACGAAGATGAAGGCCGCCTTGTTGCCGTAACGGGGGAGGTGGCGGTCGACGCAGTTCTTGGCGGCGTTGAGGCGACCGCCAACGAACCAACGCCAAAACGGCGGGTTGCTGGTGTCGAGCGTTGTGTGCCAGTAGCGGTCCCAGGTGAGGAGGTCGGCGTATTCGCGGAAGCACTCGGGGAAGTTGTCCTCGCTGAAACGGTCAAAAATCGTGGGATCGGTGAGGTTGGCCTGGGCGACGAACGAAAGCGGAGGCTGGTAATAGGCTTCTTCCCGCCAGTGGACAGCGACCTCGGCTTCGGTAACGGCGGCACTCTGGGGCGGTTGATCCTGACCGACCTGACGTTCGTCCATGGTGACTCCCTCCTGATTGAGTCGCGCTTGACGAATTGGCGCGCCCGAATTAGAATGCCTGCGACGCAAATTCTTAAAAGTGGTTCCTTCGAAGAGGAATTATAAAGGGTCCCTGGAAACCATTTCAAGTTTTCCCGGGCGACCCGCGAAGGGAGGGGAGGCTTGTGACGAGAGAGGACGTGCAAACGGTTCAGACCCTCGACACCAGCGCCAACCCCGCGCCGCTGGGTCTTTTGGCCTTTGGCATGACGACCGTGCTTTTGAATATGGCCAACGCCGGACTCTTTCCGCTCGGCAGCATGATCTTGGCGATGGGCCTCTTTTACGGGGGCCTGGCCCAGATCTTCGTGGGGTGGATGGAGTGGAAAAAGGGCAACACCTTCGGAACCGTCGCTTTTACCTCGTACGGGTTGTTTTGGGAAACCTTTGTGTTTTTGATCGTGCTGCCGAAGCTCGGTTGGATCGACCCGGCAGCGAAGGGCGGGATGGTCGCCTATCTCTTTATGTGGGGTCTTTTTACCTTCGTGCTTTGGATCGCGACCCTGAAACACAACCGGGCGCTTCAGGTCGTCTTCTTCACGCTTTTTATCCTCTTCTGGCTGCTGGCTTTGGGAGAGTACACCGGCAACACCGCAATCACCAGGCTCGCCGGGTGGGAAGGCATCCTTTGCGGGCTTTCGGCCATGTACCTGGCCTTTGCCCAAGTATTGAACGAAACATTCGGTCGCGAAGTGTTGCCCATCGGCTAAGACGCTTTGTTCCGAGCAGCCCCGGGACGAAAGCCCGGGGCTGCTCACTGGCCGCCGGCCAACGTGCCCAAACCCTGAAAATTCGCTCAAAGGAGCGTCCGGATGCGCTCGAGGGCCTCCTGAATTGCCGCCTCGCTCGTGGCGTAGCTCATGCGCACGTGGCCCGGGGCCTTGAAGTCGGTCCCCGGCACCACGGCGACGCGGGCGCGCTCGAGGAGGATCTCGGCCGCTTTGAGTTCATCTTCGTGAATGCGCCGGACATCGGGCATGACGTAGAACGCGCCCTTCGGCGTGGTGGTGGGGAGGCCGATGGCACGGAGCCCCTCCACGATCAGCTTCCGGCGCCGGTCGAAGGCGGCGCGGGCCATGGCGATGAATTCCTGGCTCTTGGGGTTGGTGAGGGCCTCGAGGGCCGCCCACTGGGCGATCGAGGTGGGATGGGTGACCGACTGACCCTGGATCTTGGTCATGGCCTGGATCACCGCCTTCGGCCCTCCGGCGTACCCCACCCGCCAGCCGGTCATGGCGTAGGTTTTGGCCACGCCGTTCACGGTGATGGTGTGCTCGGGGGCCACCGCGGCAGGGGAGAAGGCTTTGCCCTCGTAGATGAGGTGCTCGTAGATCTCGTCGGAGATGAGGTAGAGGTCGTGCTCGATCGCCAGTTTGGCCAGACCGACGAGAATTTCTTCGGGGTAGACGGCGCCGGTCGGGTTGCTGGGGGAGTTGACTACCAGGGCCTTGGTCTTGGGGCTGATGGCGCGGGCGATGGCCGCAAGGTCGGGTATGAAGTCTTCCTCGGCGCTGGTGGGCACGACCACCGCGCGGCCACCGGCGAGCTCGACCTGGGCCGAGTAGCTCACCCAGTAGGGGGCGATGAGGATGACCTCGTCGCCGGGGTCGATGATGGCTTGGAAGAGGTTATAGAGCACCCCCTTGCCGCCGACGCCGATCGTGACCTGCTCGGGGGTGTAATTGAGCCCGTTTTCGCGGCGGAACTTGTCGGCCACCGCTTCCCTGAGTTCGGGAATGCCGGCGGGGGGCGTGTACTTGGTCTTGCCCTCGGCCAGGGCCCGGCGCGCCGCTTCCTTGATGTGCTCGGGGGTGTCGAAATCCGGCTCGCCGGCGGTCAGGGCGATGACGTCGATGCCCTGGCGTTTGAGCTCGAGGGCTCGGGCGTTGACCGCCACTGTGGCCGAAGGCTTGAGGGCTTTTGCGCGCTGGGACAAGCTTCGCATGTTAGGAGTATAAATTTCCAAAGGGTTTTTGGGTAATGTGGGCCCGTGCCCTATGCCGTCAGGTTCCCCACCACCTTTGAAGGGGTGTTTCACCGTCGCGAGAACCGCTTCGTGGTTTGGGTCGCTTTTGGCGGAGAGATGCTGAGGATCCACCTCCCCAATTCTGGCCGACTGCGCTTTTTGCGGCCCGGCGTCCCGGTGCGTTTTGTTCGAAAGCCATCGGAGAAAACGGTGGGCCGCCTGCTCATGGCCAGGGACGAGGGGGTCTGGGTCCTCCTCGATTCCAGCTACGCGGAAGCCGCGCTGGAGGGGTTGGTGGCGCGCTGGGAGTATCGTTACCTCGCGCCCCAGCCCCGCCTCGAGGGCCGCCGGCTCGATGCCCTGATCGAAGACGCTTTTGGGGTGCGACCGCTGGAGATGAAATCGGCCACCCACGTCGAGGGAGCGGTGGCTTGTTTCCCCGACGCCCCCAGCACCCGGGCCAGGCGGCATCTGGAGATTCTTCGCCGAACGCGAGGTGTTTTGGTGTTCGCGCTTTTGAACCCCCGCGCCCGGGCGTTTTGGCCCTGCCGGTATGACCCCGAGTTCGCCCGGGCGTTCCACGAGGCGGTGCGGGGCGGGCTCGAGGTGCACGCCGTTCGCGCCAAGGTGGATCCCCAGGGGATGTCCTGGGCCGAGGAGGTCCCCGTATACTCGACATCGTGAAGCCCGAAGGCACCCGAGACTACCTTCCGCCCGAAGCCGAGGTCCGAGCCAGCTTCCGCGAGCGCCTTGAGGCCCTCTTTTCCCGCTGGGGCTACCGGCCGGTGGAGCTCTCCGCCCTCGAGCCCTACGACGCGACCCACCCGAACGCCGATCGCGCATTCAAGCTGGTGGACAAGACCGGCGAGGTGTTGATGCTCCGCAGCGAGTTCACCACGGCGCTGGCGCGGGTGCTCCTGCCCCGCGCCAGCGAAGGGCCTTTCCGGCTGCGCTATGCCGGAAAACTTTGGCTGCGCGAGGCCGCGGCCGAGCCCGGACGGTTGCGGGAGTTTACCCAGGTGGGGGTGGAGCTGGTGGGCATTTCGTCTCCCGCCGCCGACGCGGAGCTGGTGGAGCTGGCCTGGGAGGCGCTGGTGGCGGTGGGGCTTGAGGCCGCGGTGATCGAAATCGGGCTTCCGGCGTTGGTCCGCGACCTGCTCGAGGCCACCGGCTTGCCGGCGGATGTCGCCGAGCGGTTGCGACGGGCGGTGGACCGCAAGGCGGTGCCGGAGCTCGCCGAGGCGCTTTCCGCCTTCGGGGTCGAGGGCAAGTTGAGGGAGGCCATCCTGGCCCTGCCCGACCTCTATGGCGGTCGGGAGGTTTTGCAGGAGGCCAAGCGACACGCGCTTTCCGACCGGGCGAGGCTCGATCTCGAGTGGCTGGAGGCCGTTGCCAGCGCGCTTCCCCCGGCGCTGCCTCTCATGTTCGACCTGGGCATGGCCCGGCGTTACGACTATTATTCCGGGCTGACCTTTCGCGCCTACACGCCGGACTTTGGTTTGCCCCTGCTGGGCGGCGGGCGCTACGACGGGGCCTTGCTGCCGATGGCGGCGGGGTTTGCCGTGGGGCTTGAGCGGGTCCTCGAGGCCGCCAAAGCGCCGCCGAGCCGGCGGGGCGTCGAGGTCGTGGCTGCCGACGTCGATCTCGCCCGGCGGCTTCGGGCCGAGGGACGGGTGGTGGAGCTCGCCCACACCGATGACCGGGCGGCCTTGCTCGCCCTGGCCAAAAGGCGGGGCGCCCGCTACCTGGCCGTCGAGGGGAAGCTCGTGGAGGTGACGTCGTGCAGGGATACGAACTGACCATCGCCCTCCCCAAGGGCCGGATGTTCGAAGAGGCCTACCGGGCGCTGGGCCGGGCCGGGCTCAGCTTGCCCGAGCGGGGCGCGGCGCGGGAGATGCTCCACAGGGGCGCGGCGGTTGCGGTGCTAGAGCTACGCAACGCCGACGTCCCCACCTACGTCGATCTCGGCATCGCCGACCTCGGGGTGGTAGGCAAGGACGTTTTGGCCGAGGCGGGGCGCGACCTCTTCGAGCCGGTGGACCTGGGCTTTGGCGCCTGCCGGCTCAGCCTCATCCGAAAGCCGGGCGACAGCGGTCCCATCCGCCGGGTGGCCAGCAAGTACCCCCGGGTGACCGAGCGCTGGCTCAGGGAGAAGGGCATTGCCGCCGACGTGGTCAAACTGCACGGCAACGTCGAGCTCGCGGTTTTGGTGGGGCTGGCCGACGCCGTGGTGGATGTGGTCGAGACCGGGACCACCCTGAAGCAGGCGGGGTTGGTGGAGGTCGAGGTCATTATGAAGAGCACCGCGCGCCTGGTGGTCAATCGCAGCGCCATGAAGCTCAAGCGCGAACGCATACGGGCACTCATCCAGCGACTTCGGCACGGGTGAGAAGGGGCTTGCCCTTCCCGTAAAATCGGCACGTGACCCGGCAGCGGCTCTTACGTCTGAAATCGGTGCTCGATCGGCGCCAGCCGGATCTCACCGTGCTCATGGAGAACGTCCACAAACCCCACAACTTTTCCGCCATCCTCCGGACCGCCGACGCGGTCGGCATCTTTGAGGCGCACGCCGTCCACCCCACCGGCGGGGTTCCCACCCACCACGACACGGCAGGCGGCGCCGCCAAATGGGTCTACCTCCGGGTTCACCCCACCGTCGAAGCGGCCATCGCTCACCTCAAGGCCCGGGGCTTTTCGGTCTACGCCACCCGGCTTTCCCCCTCGGCGATCGACTACCGCGAGGTCGACTACCAAAAGCCCACGGCGGTGATCATGGGGAGCGAGAAATGGGGGGTGAGCGAGGAAGCCGCCGGGCTCGCCGATGCCGAGATCGTGATCCCCATGGTGGGCATGGTGCAAAGCCTCAACGTGTCGGTGGCGGCGGCGGTGATCCTCTTCGAGGCCCAAAGGCAGCGGATGCGGGCTGGCCGTTACGACCGGGTCCAGCTCGATGCCGAAACCTACCACCGCGCCCTTTTTGAGTGGGCCTATCCCGAGATCGCCAGGGAATTGCGGGAAAAGGGGCTGCCCTACCCGCCCCTCGACGACGATGGGGGCATCGTGTGGCCGGAAGGAGCACTGCCGTGGACCTCTTCGTGAGCGCGACGGCCATGGAAGGCGCCTTCCTCGAGGCCTGGCCGGGGGTGCCCTTCGAGTTTCATGGCCGCGCCGGCATTCGGGGCGAGGGCTGGGCCTGGCTTGAGCTCGGGGTGGGCAAGGTCAACGCCGCGGCGACGCTTTCCGCCTTCCTCCAGGCTCACCCCGAGGTTCGCCGGGTGCTGATCTTTGGGCTGGCCGGGGCCTACCCGGGCACCGGGCTCAGGCCCGGCGCGCTGGTGCTGGCTTCGGAGGAGATCCAGGCCGACCTGGGCACGGCCTTCGGGATGAAGCCGCTCGGCTTTCCCGCGCTTCGGCTGGAGGGCACCGACTACTACAACCGTTTTCCGGCCGACGCTGCCTTGACGGCCGAGCTGGCGGAGCGGCTCGGGCTCTTGCCCATGCCCCTCGTGACCTGTGACCGGGTCTCGGAGTCGCTCGAAGTGGCGCACGCGATCCGCCGCCAGTGGGGCGGGGTGGCGGAGAACATGGAGGGGGCGGCGGTGGCCCAGGTGGCGCTCTGGCACCGGCGGCCCTGGGCCGAACTCCGGGCCATTTCCAACGTGGCCGGCGTACGAAAAAAAAGCGAGTGGCGGATCCCCGAAGCGCTCGCCGCGTTGCGGTCGGCGTTCGAGCGTCTTCGCTCCCGCTGAGCGGGGCTGAACGGGCTTTCGAGCGGAATGGCGAGCGCGGCGGTCGTTTGCCTTTTCCTGCGGGCGCTCCGGATACTCATGCAAAATGATGGCATCCTTTTGCGACCGGGCTTGACCGTGGCCCACGCACCCCCCTGCCGGTGGGGTGTAGAGTACACTGGTACGGAAAGTAAAGGGGGTGTTGAACGTGAATAGACCGAAATGGATACGGGTCGCGCTCGCAACGCTCGGGTTTTTGGCCATGGGCTCGCTGGTGGCCGCCGAGGGGGTTACAGTCACGATCTCCTGCGGCTCGGTCGGCAAGGACCAGACGTTTTGCAAGGAAGGGGCGGAGGCCTGGGCTAAGAAGACCGGCAACAAGGTCCGAGTGCTCTCCTCGCCCCAGTCCACCAGCGACCGGCTGGCGCTCTACCAGCAGCAGCTGGCCGCCGGGAGCAGCGACGTCGACGTCTACATGATCGACGTGATCTGGCCCGGAGTGCTGGGTCAGTTCTTCGAGGACCTCAACCCCTACATCGATCCCCGGGTGAAGGAAGGCTTTTTCCCGTCGCTGATCAGCGCCAACACCGTCGATGGGCGGCTGGTGGGGCTGCCCTGGTTCACCGACGCCGGCATCCTCTACTACCGCAAGGATCTGCTCCAGAAGTACGGTTTCAGCAAGCCGCCCACCACCTGGGATGAGCTCTTCCAGATGGCCAAGACCATTCAGGAGGGCGAGCGTAAGGCCGGCAACCAGAGCTTTTGGGGGTTCGTCTGGCAGGGGGCCTCGTACGAGGGATTGACGGTAGATGCCCTCGAGTGGATCTACTCCTACGGTGGCGGGACCATCGTCGACACCAAGGGGAATATCACCGTCAACAACCCGCGGGCCAAGGCGGCGCTGGAGATGGCCCGGAAGTGGGTGGGAACGATCAGCCCGCCGGGCGTGCTCTCGTACATGGAGGAGGACGCCCGTGGCGTGTGGCAGGCCGGTAACGCGGCCTTCATGCGCAACTGGCCCTATGCCTACGCCCTCGGCAACAGCGCCGACAGCCCCATTCGTGGCAAATTCGACGTCACCGTGCTGCCGAAAGCCAGCACCCCGGAGGGTCGCCACGCCGCGGGGCTCGGCGGCTGGCAGCTCGCGGTGAGCCGCTTCTCCAAGCACAAGGCGGCGGCAGTTGACCTCGTGCTCTACCTCACCGGCTACCAGGAACAAAAGCGCCGGGCGATCGAGGGCAGTTACCTCCCGACGAGGCCGGCGCTTTACCAGGACCCCGACCTCCTTAAGGCTCAGCCCTTCATGGGCCGGCTCTACGACGTTTTCGTGAACGCCGTGCCCCGGCCGAGCGCTCAGACCAAGAAGAAGTACAACCAGGTCTCGAGCGCGTTCTGGACCGCGGTCCACAACGCGATCTCGGGCAAGGTCGATGCCGGCATGGCGCTTCGCCAGCTCGAGGCCCAGCTCAAGCGGATCAAGGGTGCCGGGTGGTGAAGCCGGGCGCTTGGATTGCCTAAAAACGGGGCCCCCTCGATCGCGAGGGGGCCCCGGATGCCGCTGGAGGTCTCATGCTGAAGCGATCGCTCCAGGCCCGACGCGCGAGGGCCGCCTGGTTGTTTTTGCTCCCGAGTCTCGTTTTGCTGACGCTGGTCGCGGCCTACCCGCTCCTGCGCACCATGCAGCTTTCCCTATACCAGGCGAGCATTCTCGACTACCCTCTGCGACCGGTCTGGGTGGCCCTGGCCAACTATGCCTTCCTCATCCAGGACGCCTACTGGTGGTTGAGCGTCAAGAACACCGTGATCTTCACCGTGGCTTCGGTCTCCCTGGAAACGTTGCTCGGGCTTGGGATCGCGGTTTTGGTCAACGCCCGCTTTCCCCTGCGGGGGCTCATGCGGACCGCGATGCTCATCCCCTGGGCCATCCCCACCGTGGTTAGCGCCCAGATGTGGCGCTGGATGTACAACGATGTTTACGGCGTGATTAACGATATCCTTTTGCGCCTCGGGTTGATCGCCAAACCCGTGGCCTGGCTCGCCGAGCCCTCGCTCGTGCTGGCGTCCATCGTGGCGGTCGACGTGTGGAAGACCACGCCCTTCATGGCGCTCTTGCTTCTCGCCGGGCTGCAGTCGATTCCCAAGGAGCTCTACGAGGCCGCGCACGTGGACGGGGCGACCCCGTGGCAGCAGTTCCGCTACGTGACGCTCCCGCTCCTCAAGCCGGCGCTGCTGGTGGCGCTGGTCTTCCGGACCCTGGACGCGCTGCGAGTCTTCGACGTGGTCTACGTGATGAGCGGGACCAACCCGTCCACCATGAGCATGTCGGTCTATGCCCGGCAGCAGCTCGTGGACTTCGGTGCTTTGGGGTATGGTTCGGCGCTTTCGACGGGGATCTTCTTTATCATCGCCATTTTCACGGTGATCTACCTGACCGTGCTGCGAGTGGAGGTGGACTAAGGTGCCGAAGGGGCCTAAAAAGTTCCGTTTGAGCCGGTTTCTGGGCCAGGTGGCGTTCTATCTTTTGCTACTCGCCGTTTTTGCCTATCTCGTCTTTCCCTTCTACTGGGCGGTGGTGAGTTCGCTCAAATCCCAGCAGGAGCTCTTTCAAACCCCCGTGTCCTACTGGCCGGAAAAACTCCGCTGGCAGAACTATCGCGACGTATTCATCATGCAGCCTTTCGGGCGCAATCTCCTGAATTCGGCCGTGGTGGCTGGACTCACCACCCTCTTGGCCCTGGCGGTGGGGAGCTTTGCCGCTTATGCGCTGGGCCGGTTCCGCTTTGCCGGTAAGCGGCCCATCTACTACGGCATTTTGGCGGTGAGCATGTTTCCCCAGATCAGCGTTTTGGGGGGCATGTACGTGCTGATCAAGGCGCTCGGGCTCTACAACACCTGGTGGGCCCTGGTGTTTTCCTACATGATCTTTACCCTCCCCTTTACCATCTGGGTGCTCACCAGTTTCGTGCGCGAGATTCCTGCCGAGCTCGAGGAGGCGGCCTACGTCGATGGCGCCGGGCCCCTGCAGACGCTCCTTTGGGTGCTCCTGCCCCTGATGGCCCCGGGGTTGGTGACCGCGGGGCTGCTCGCGTTCATCGGGGCCTGGAACGAGTTTCTCTTTGCCCTCACCTTCACCGTGGACGATAAAGCCCGGACCGTCCCCGTGGCCATCGCCTTTTTCAGCGGGGCCAGCCAGTTCGAGCTGCCGTGGGCTCAGATCATGGCCGCGAGCGTGATCGTGACCGTTCCCTTGATCCTTTTGGTTCTCTTCTTCCAGCAGCGGATCATCGCCGGATTGACTGCGGGCGCGGTCAAGGGCTAGGGCGGAATATTAAGTTGGCGCCGGGGAAGCTTCCCCGGCGCGCGTTTTTGAGGCAATGCCCGAAACGGTGGGCTTTAGTCCGCGGCGTCCTGGACCAAAGGCTCGGCCCGCCGGGTGCGGGCGCCGAGGGCCCGGAGCTTGGCCTCGAGGGCCTCGTAACCCCGCTCGAGGTGCTCGGTGCCGGCGATCACGCTCTCGCCTTCGGCTGCCAGCGCCGCGACCACCAAAGCGCCGCCGGCGCGGATGTCGAAGGCCCGAACCTCGGCGCCGTGGAGCTTATGGCCCCGAACCGCGAGGACGTGGTCTTTAAGCGAGAGCTCGGCGCCCATCCGCGCCAGTTCCCCGACGTGGGTGAAGCGGTCGGGGTAGACGCGGTCGGAGACCAGGCTGACGCCGGGGACGGTGGCCAGGTAGGCGGTGGCCACCGGCTGCAGGTCGGTGGGGAAGCCGGGGTATTCCCGGGCCTCGAGGTTGAAGGGCCGGGGTTCGGCGGTGGCCTCGAGCTGGATCCAGTCCTGCCCGAAGAGGATCCGGTGTCCCGACTCGGCGAGCTTGTCGAGCAGGGCGTCGAGGTGGTGGGGGTTGGCGTTTTGGAGCGTCACCCGGCCCCGGGTGGCGGCCGCGGCCAGGAGGTAGGTGCCGGCCTCGATGCGATCGGGGATGACGCGGTGGCGGCCACCGCCCAACGCCCGGGCCCCGCGGATGTACACCTGGCTGGTGCCGGCGCCGACCACCGTGGCCCCCAGCATGGTGAGGAAGCGCCCGAGGTCCTCCACCTCGGGCTCCTGGGCGGCGTTGACGATGGTGACCTCACCGTCGCCCAGGGCTGTAGCCAGCATCACCTGCTCGGTGCCGCCGACCGTGGGGATGTCAAAGACCACGCGGCCGCGAAATGCGCGGGCGCGGCGGGCGAAGAAGGTCCCGCCTTCTTCGTTGACCTCGGCGCCGATCTTGCGCAGAGCCTTCACGTGGAGGTCGACGGGGCGGGGGCCGAACGCACAACCACCGGGCATAGAGACGCTGCCCTCGCCGGTGCGGGCCAGGAGCGCGCCGAGCACGATGAAGCTGGCCCGCATCTTCGAGACGAGTTCATAAGGGGCGTCGGTTCGCAGGATCTCCGGGGTATGGAGGTGCAGGCTGCGCCCTTCCCAGGCGTAGCGGGTGCCGAGGTGTGCGAGCAGATCGAGCAAGACCTCGATGTCGCGCAGTCGGGGGACGTTTTCGATGGTCACCGGCTCCTTGGTCAGCAAGCTGGCGACCATCACGGGCAACACGGCGTTTTTCGCCGGGCTCACTTCGATCTCACCGGAAAGCGGTTGCTTGCCCTCTATAATGAGCGGTACGTTCACCTGGTCCCCCTTTTAGCAAGTTGCACATCATGAGCAACTTACGCAAAACCATTATGCGACGGTTTGCGCGTGTTGTCAACAAATCACGCTTGCTGCTACAATGATGATGCTTTTTGGGGGCGGCATGCCGAAAAAGGAGAAAAAGCGGCTTCAGGTGGTCATCAGCGAAGAGCAGGACGCCCTTCTCACCAAGGCGGCCTACGAGCTCTCGAGCCCCGAACGCCTGGTGTCGAAGTCCGAGGTGGTGCGCCTCGCCATCGAGAAGATCGCCCGCGAGCTCGAGGCCGGCCGCCTCGAGGTCAAGGACCTTTTGCAGAAAATCGCGCCCGAAGAAGAAGAAGAGGGCTGATCGCGTAGGAAGCGAACGGGAACCGCGCCCGTGGCCGCGAACGCCGCGGGCGTTTTGCGTGCAACAATGGGGTTTGTGGAGCGACTCGGGGGCCGCTACCGGCTGATTTCACCGGTCGGCCAGGGCGGAATGGCCGAGGTTTGGCGGGCCTTAGACGAGCGGCTGGAGCGCGAGGTAGCGGTGAAGCTGCTCTTTCCCCACGTCCACCCCGCCGAGCGGGCGCGGTTTGCCCGGGAGATCCGGGCGCTTTCGCGTCTCATTCACCCCGGGGTGGTGCAGATCTACGACCTCGGCGAGGAGGCGGGGCGGCTCTATTTCGTGATGGAGCTGGTTCAGGGGGGCGGCTTTGACCGGCTGGGCCCTTTTGAGGAGGGCGTCGAGGGCTGGCGGCTTCTGCGGGCCGCCGCCGAGGTTTTGGATGCGCTGGCGTATTTGCACGACCAGGGGGTCATTCACCGGGACCTCACCCCGGCCAACATCCTGATCACCCCGGAGGGGCACGCCAAGGTGATGGACTTTGGCCTTGCCTATCTTTCCGACGTCACCCAAGGGCTGACCCGGACCGGCTACACCCTGGGGACGCCGCAGTACATGGCGCCCGAGCAGGCCACGGGCGGCGAGGTGGGGCCCGCGGTGGACCTTTACGCCTTCGGGGCCGTCCTCTACCGGGCCCTGACCGGAGAGGCCCCTTTTAGCGGCGAGCACGATCAGGCGGTGCTTTATAAGCACGTCTACGAGCCCCCGACCCCGCCATCGGAAAAAAACCCGGCCGTGTTTCCCGGGCTTTCGCGGCTGGTCCTTGACCTCCTGGCGAAAAAGCCCGAGGCCAGGCCGCCGAGTGCCCGGGCGGCGAAAAAACGCTTGCTTCGCCTGGAAAAAGCCTTCGCCAGCCGCGCCTACAAAAGCGCCCGAGCCGGGGCCGCCCGGAGCGGCCACTACCCCGAGGGACCGCTCGATCCGGCGGCGCTGGAACTCGCGAGCGTGGCGGACCTCGAGGGCGAGGCGGCCTGGCCCAGCGAGATGGCCCTGGATCACGGTCGCCTGGCCCTGGGCGTCGGCCGGGGCGGGCTTATGGTCTTCGCCGCCGGCGGGCTCGCTCCGGTGGCTCGGCTTTCGGCTGAGGACGAGGTGACGGCGCCGCCGCTCTTTGCCGATCAGCTCTACTATGCCGCCTGGGACGGTGGGCTTTACCGCTGGAGCGGAGAGGGGGCGCCGCGGCGGGTACTTTCGAGCCAGGCCGAGATCACGGCGAGCCTGCTCGAGGCCGCCGGCCGGGTGTACGTGCCGAGCCGGGATGGCCGGCTCTACGCGGTCGAGGACGGCGAGGTCTCGTGGGTGTTCGAGGCTGAAGGGCACCTCTCGGTGGGCGTGACGCTCTATCGCGGCCTCCTTTTTGTCGCCAGCGAGGGCGGGTGGGTGTATGCGCTCGAGCCCCGGAGTGGCCGGCTGGTCTACAAGGTGGAGACGGGCCCGATCCACGCCCATCTCCCCGCCACCGACGGGGTCTTGCTCTTGCCCACCTGGCCGGGCGAGGTCCACGGGTTCGACCCCCTGCGGCGGGAGGTGCTCTGGACCTTTGACCTCGAGGGCGAGCTCTGGGCCAGCCCCGCGGTGGGCTATGGTCTCGCCTTCATGGCCGGGTGGAGCGGCGTGCTCTACGCCGTCGACCTCAAAAGCGGCGACGAGGTCTGGCATGCCGAGGTGGGCCGGGTGACCGCCGGGCTCAGCCTGGCGGCCGGGGTCCTCTACGTGGCCACGGAGGAAGGCGCGCTGCTCGCCTTTGATGCTACGAGCGGCGCCTTGCATCTGCGCCTGGAGGGCCTCGGCGAGCTCCAGGTGCCCCCCTTGCCCACCGAGGACGGGGTCTACGTCGCCAGCGTCGACGGCAAACTCTACCTCTTTGAGGAGCGGACCTGATGGGTTGGTTCTACTTGGCTCTGGCCATCGTCTTCGAGGTGATGGGGACCACCTCGATGAAGCTCTCGGAGGGGTTCAGCCGCCTGTGGCCCTCGGTGCTGCTCTTTGTGTTCTACGGCCTTTCCTTTACCTCGCTCACCTTCGCCCTAAAAAAGATCGACCTGTCCGTCGCCTACGCGGTTTGGTCGGGGGTCGGGACCGCGCTCATCGTCGTCATCGGCGTTTGGCTCTTCCGCGAGTCCCTGAGTGCGGTCAAGCTGGCCGGGATCGCCCTGGTGATCCTGGGTGTGGTGCTTTTGAACCTCACTGCGCCGGCGAAGTAGGGGCCAAGCGGTGGGCCTGGAGGCCAGTGGGAGGCGACTTCGGGCCAGCTCGGCCGTATAAGCTTGACGCATAGCGTATACGCTGGTACTATAAAAATTAGGAGGCCGCAAAAGCGGCGTTTTTCTTTTTTGGCTTCCGGGATCCCATATAATGACCGCCGTATGTATGAGCCGGTGATCGGCCTCGAGGTCCACCTCCACCTCAAGACCCGAACCAAGATGTTCTGCGGGTGCACTCTCGCCTACGGCGATCCGCCCAACACCCACGTGTGTCCGGTGTGTATGGGGTTGCCGGGGAGCCTGCCCCGGATCAACGCCCGCGCGGTCGACTACGGGCTTCGCCTGGCCTTGGCGCTTAACTGCCGCGTGCCCGAACACACCCAGTTCCACCGCAAGAATTACTTCTACCCCGACCTCCCCAAAAATTATCAGATCAGCCAGTACGACCGCCCCATCGGCGAGCACGGCTGGATCGAGATCGGGGGGCGCAAGATCGGTATCAAGCGGGTGCACCTCGAGGAGGACGCGGGTAAGAGCACCCATCCCGAAGGAACCGACCACACCCTCATCGACCTCAACCGGGCCGGCGCGCCGCTGGTCGAACTGGTGACCGAGCCGGACTTGCGGAGCGGGGAAGAAGCGCGGATCTTCTTGAACCGCCTGCGGGCGATCGCCCGTACTCTGGGCGT
>WIAM01000105.1 GCA_015519965.1 Thermaceae bacterium | reverse complement strand
CTCAAAGCACCGGTGCCGCCAGGGGCGGTGGGCTACGTTTTCACTTACGACGACGAGAACACGCTCTTTTGGCTTAAGCGGGGCTGGATCGACGCCGGTGCCATTTCTGACCAGGCCTTGCGGGCGCTGACCAAAGGCAGGGCGGCGGGGCTCTCGGTCATTTACCAAAGCGAGCCGATCCCCCGCCACCTGGTTGCGGTGCGGCCCGGCCTCGACCCGGGCATCGTCCGCCACCTGAAGGCGGCGCTGCTCAAAATGAACGACGATCCCGAGGGCCGGCGCGTCCTCCTTCGCTTTGGCCAGACGACGCGCTTTCGCCCCCTCGATCAAACGGCCGAGCGGTTTCTCGAAGAACTGAAACGGAGACTTCCTTGAAGCATCGGACCATGAGCCTCTACCGGAGAATCATCCTCCTCGCCGCCGCGGTCGCCGCGGTGAGCGCGCTGCTGGTTGGGGTGTACGGGGCGCTCTACCTCCGGGGCATGATCTTGGAAGAACGCACGGGAAGGGCGCTTCTTGAAGCCAAGCTGCTGGCAGAGGTCCTCGCCGACCCGATTTATAACCGCGACCTCCGTCGCATTCGCGAGGTGGTGGGCGGTGTGGGCGATGGGGATCTCCTGGGGATCGAGGTGGCCGACGCCGGGGGGCAGATCATCTTCCGCAGCGGCGATCCCGGGGCGTTCCTCGAGGGCACGCGGCTCGGGGCGCTGCCTGAAGCGGGCAGGGTTTCGGTCGAGCACGCCGGCCGCGTGCTCTCGCTGGTGGTCCCGATCGAGGTCCCGGGGGCGCCGCCCCTCGGCTACCTGCGCCTCGCCGAGGACATGAGCGTGTTTAAGGCCTACATCCTCCGGGCCACGCTGCGCTTTGCCGCGGCGGGCCTCTTGCTGGCGATTCTCGCGGGCCTGGTGGGGGGTATGGTGGCCCGGCGGGTGGTGCGGCCCATCGAGGCCCTGGCCCGCGGCGTGCGCCGGTTGGGCCAGGGCCAGGCGGCGTCGCTGCCCACCGAGCGCAACGATGAGATCGGGGCGCTGGCCCGGGCCTTCTCCGAGGTGTTCGCCAAGATCGGCTACCTGCAGGCGGCCATCGAGCAGGCCCCCACACCGGTCATCCTGACCGACCGGGGCCGGAAGATCTTCTACGTCAACCCCGCCTTCAGCGCGCTCTCGGGATTTTCACCGGAGGAGGTCTTGGGGAAAAACCCCGAGGTCTTCCGGGCCTTTGGCGAGGGGCGCGAGGTTTTCCAGGAAATGAACCGCACGCTCGCTAAGGGCGAGGTCTGGCGCGGGGTGATCGAGAACCGGGGCAAGGCGGGACGCCGCTACGTCACCCTGACCACGGTGGCCCCGGTGCGGCGGGGCGACGAGGTCACCCACTACGTGGCCATCGACGTTGACATCACCCGCCAGCGACGCCAGGAGGCCGAGCTGCGCGAGGCCCAGGCCTTCTTGGAGGAGCTCGTGGCCAGCGCGCCGGTGGTCATGTTCCGCCGTGAGGGGAAGGGGTGCGACGCCAGGGTCACCTTCGTGAGCCCGAACCTTCCCGAACTGCTCGGCTATGCGGTCGATGAATGGGTGGGCCGGAGTTGGGGCGAGCTGAGCGCCGAGCTGGTCCACCCCGAAGACCGGCCGCGGGTCAAGGCCCGGGTCGACGCCGAGGGCAGCGAGACCCAGGCCACGATCGAGTACC
The DNA here is from genome assembly GCA_015519965.1 of Thermaceae bacterium. Classification (GTDB taxonomy): domain Bacteria; phylum Deinococcota; class Deinococci; order Deinococcales; family Marinithermaceae; genus WFXV01. The sequence goes on along the minus strand of WIAM01000105.1, from coordinate 339 downwards.
GGCTGAAAGACGCCGAGGGCCGCTGGCGCTGGGTGCGGGTGAGCACCCGGCGGCTGGCTGAGGGCGTGGTGGTCGGCTTCCTCCTCGACCTCACCCGGGAGCGCGAGGCGCGCTCGGCCCTCGAGGCCGCCCTGGCCCAGTCGCGGACCTTCGGGCTCTATGTGGCGCGGGACGGCAGCGCCTTCGAGACCTTCGGACCCCTCGAGTCGGTCACCGGCTATAGCGAAGCCGAGCTCGGTCGCTCGCCCGGGCGCTTTTTAAAGGGCGTCATCGACTACGTCCACCCCGAAGACCGCGAGGCCTTGATGCGCGACGCCGATCGGGTCACCTCCGGCGAGG
>WIAM01000104.1 GCA_015519965.1 Thermaceae bacterium | reverse complement strand
GTCGCAAAGCGCGTTGGCCTCACAGAGGCCGCCCTCTCCAGAACCGAATCCATGGCGAACGGATGCCATCCCTGCAAGCCGGGCCGGCTTAACTTCGCGCTTGCCAGGCGCGCCGGGCCGGCGTATGATGGATGTGCTGTGGGTAAGCACTTACATACAGATCTGCGCGCGCGGTTGTTGCAAGCGGCCCTCGAACTCGTCGCGGAGCGGGGGTATCGCGGCGCAACCACCCGCGCTATCGCCGAACGCGCCGGTGTGGCCGAGATCACGCTGTTCCGCCACTTCAAGACCAAGGCCGACCTGGTGGCCGAGGCGGTGCGCTGGGCCACCGAGGCCCTGGGTGATCTGAGCCAGACCCCGAGCGAGGACATCGAGCACGATCTGCTGAACCTCGCCCGCACCTACCACCGGCTCATCCAGTCCCGCCGGGGGGTGGTCCTGAAGCTCTTCCCCGAACTCGGGCGCCACCCCGAACTCGGACGCCGCTTCCGCGAGGTCATGGCCGAGCGCATGCGCGGGGTGTTCGCGCTCTTCGCCCACCACCAGCAGGCCGGCAGGCTCAAACGCGAACCCCCCGCCAGCGCAGCCCTCGCTTTTTTGGGCCCCCTTTTCGCCGGCAGTCTGCTTTCCGAGCTCGTCCGCATCGAAACGCCCTTCGACGCGGAAGCTTACGTTGCACACTACCTCGAGGGGAGGAAACTCGGTGATTGAAGTCATGGGACTCTCCCGTACCTTTGGCAAGCTGGTCGCGGTCGATGGCGTGGCGTTCGAGGTCCACGCCGGCGAGGTCTTCGGCCTTTTGGGGCCGAACGGCGCCGGCAAGACCACGCTGATCCGCATGCTCACCGGGGTTTTGGCCCCAAGCCAGGGGGATGCCCGAGTAGCGGGCCGGAGCGTGGTCCGTGAGCCGGAAAAGGTCAAGGGACGGATCGGGTACGCCACCCAGGACGCGAGCGTCTACCCCTACCTGACGGTGCGGGAAAATCTGGCCTTCCGGGCCGCCCTCTACCTCCCCAAATCGGAGGTGCCCGCCGCGGTGGAAACGAGTCTGAGGCGCTTCGGCCTCGAGCCGATCCAGGACCGCCTGGCTCGCACCCTCTCGGGCGGCTGGCGTCAGCGGCTCTCCCTGGCCCAGGCCATGGTGCACCGTCCGGGCGTGGTCTTCCTCGACGAGCCGACAACCGGCCTCGACCCCCTGGCCAGGCGAGCAATCTGGGACCAGATCTACGCCGAGGCCGGGGAGGGGGTCACCGCCCTCGTCACCACCCACTACATGGACGAAGCCGAGCGCTGCCACCGGGTGGGGCTTTTGTATTCTGGCAGGCTGGTCGAGGTCGGCGCACCGGCCGAGATCAAGGCCAAAGCCAAGGCCAGGCACCGCTTCCTCATCGCCCCGCGGGATTTCGATGGACGCTCGGACCTTGGGGGTTTGGTGGATGTCTGGCAGGCCGGCGACCGGAAAAAGGTGATCCTCCGGCGCGACGCGCCCGTTCCCCCCGGTCTGCACGAAATCGAGCCCACCCTCGAGGACGCTTTTATCTCGCTGACCAAGGAGGCTGTTCATGCGTCTTGACCGTACCCTTGCCCTGGCCAGGAAAGAGCTGATCGAACTGCGGCGGGACCCGCTGCTCCTCAGGATCGTGATCCTGCTGCCGCTCGCCATGCTGATCATCTTCGGCTACGCGGTGAACTTCACCTTAAGCCACATTCCCATGGCCCTGCTCGATCTCTCACAAGATCGCACCTCGCGCGAGCTCACAAAGGCCTTCACAAGCGACGACGCCTTCGACATCCTCCCCGTCGAAAGCCGAAAAGCGCTGCGGGCCGCCTTGGACCGGGACCGGGCCCGGGTAGGGGTCGTCATTCCCGAAGGGGCGCTCGCCGCACTGCGCAAAGGCGAAACCCTGAGCCTCGAGGTCTACGTCGACGGCTCGAGCCCGGTCACCGCCTTCCAGGTCCAGGCCAGGCTCCAGCGCGCCATCGAAAGCTTCAACGCCCGCATTCTCACCGCCCGCGCCCTCACAGGCGAAATCCAAAAGCCACCGGTCGTGCCCAAAGTCGAGGTCCTCTATAACCCCGATCTCGATACCGCCATCTTCATGGTCCCCGGCATCGTGGGCCTGATCCTGACCCAGATCGCGGTGCTGCTCACCGCCATCGCCATCGTGCGCGAGAAGGAGTCGGGAATGCTCGAGGCCTTAATCGCCACCCCGGTGCGTCCGATGGAGGTGGTGGCCGGGAAGACGCTGCCGTACCTGATCCTCGGCTCGATCGACGCCGCCTTGGTCCTCTGGCTGGGGCGGGTGGTCTTCGGCGTACCCATGCAAGGGAGCTGGTGGCTGCTCTCGGCCTTCGTCTTCTTCTTCGTGCTGGGCTCGCTCGGGGTGGGGATCGTGGTCTCCACCACCACCCGCACCCAAATCCAGGCGGTGTTCGGAGCTATGGTCTACTACCTCCCCGCCATCTTCTTCTCCGGCCTGTTCTTCCCCATCGAGGGCATGCCGAAGATCCTGCAGGCGCTCACCTACCTGGTCCCGCTCCGCTATTTCCTCGAGGCCGCCCGGGGCATCATGCTCAAAGGGGCCGGGCTTTTGGACCTCTGGCCGTCGCTGTTGATCCTGGTGGTCTTCGGTCTCGGCACGCTCACGCTCGCGGCCAACCGCATGTCCAAGCGTCTGGTGTAGAAGGAGGCAGGATGAAAAAATTTCTCTCAACCCTCGTCGTCATGCTCGGCCTGGGGCTTGCCCAGACCCTCGGCGTCGGCCTCGTGGCCCACGGTCCCGGCCCCAGGGTGGCGGGGACCCTCGAGAGCCGCCTCGCCCTCGGCGCCTGGACGCTCGAGGGGTGGAGCCAGGTTGGGCTCTGGCCATCCCCGTCCGCCAGCCTCGGTTTCGGGGCCACCTACGCCCTCGAGCTCGGCCCGGCCGGGCTGGCGAGCCTTACCGGCCAGGCCTTCGTCCGCTGGCCATCGCTGGATTTCTGGGGACGCGCGGACCTTAAGGGCACCTTCGGACCGGCGGCGCTGAGCGCAGGGCTCGGATACAGCACCGCCCCCCGCGAGCTGTTTTGGCCCGAAAGCGCGCTCGGCCAGGGCCTCGTGGCCACGGCCAAACTCGACTACCGCCTCGCCCGGCGCCAGATCGCTTCCCTCCACCTGGTCTACGAGGAAAACGGCCGCACCTTCACCGAAGCGAGCCTCACCGAACGCGATCGGCGATCCCAGCGCACCTTCGGCCTCGGCCTGAGCACCGAACAGCCCTACCTCTTCCTCCTCGGGGGGCGAAAAGAACGGCTCGGTTCCGGCGTCGTCGAGGCGACGCTGCGCATCGGGGGTCTCAACCGGATCACGCTCAGCTATTTCGCCCGTGACCTCCGGGCGACGCTCGAGGCCGGCGCCCCCTGGTACGTACGCGGCGAGGTCGCCTGGGGGAACACCTGGGCTAGCATGAGGGGGGACGCCGGGGGCTACACCTTCTGGGGAGGCTATCGCTGGCAGCTCGACGCTCAAGGAGGTCTTTGGTGATGGTAAAAAGGGTTGGAATTCTGTTGATCGCCGCGGCGCTCAGCATCGCCCTGGCCCAAAACGCCAGGGAGGTGCTGCAGAGCATGATCGACACTCTCGACGCCGGCCCCTGGCAGGCGCGGCTCGTGGGCAAGGTCAGGGTACCGAGCGGGGACCTCGAGGCCATCGAGATCGTTCTCAAGACCATCCCCAAGGCGGAAGTGGCGAGGGCCGACTTCATCAAGCCCGACGCCCTCGCCGACAACTACGTGGTCCGCACCAAGGACAAGGTCTACAACTACCTCTTCGTCACCAACCAGGTGGTGGTCTACCCCATTGATCGGGCAAAGGTCGAGGGGCTCGGCTTCGATTTCGCGAAAGGCGGCAATCCCAAGGATCTGGCCGAGGCCAAAGACCTCAGCTGGACGCTCAGCGGCGAAGAAGAAACGCCCCAGGGTCCAGCCTGGCACCTCACAGCCAAGCCCCAGGACCCAGACTCGCTCGGTTTCGCGAGCGCCGAACTCTGGGTCCTCAAAAACCCGCCCCGGCCCTACCGCATGCGCTTCCTCGACCAAAATGGCGAGGTCCTGGCCGACATCACGCTCAAGGCGTGGAAACGAGCGGCTTTTAAAGAGAGCGATCTGCTCGAATTCCCCCCCGACGCCGAGGTCGTCCGCAAGTAACGCAAGGTGCAAACGCCCCGGTGGTATACCACCGGGGGCAAATTTATGCATTTATTCACATGAATCCTCTTGCAAAACCCGGGAGCGAGTGTCTATACTCATGATGCAAGGCAAGAGAGGAGGGTTTTTAGCGTGAAGAGACGCGAGTTTATTAAGAAAGCTGCTGCCGGTGTGGCGGCCTCGAGCGTGTTTGGCCCCGTTTATGCCCAAACCACTAAGCGCATCCGCTGGCGCATGGCCACCAGCTGGCCCACTTCGCTCGACACCATCTTCGGTGGAGCGATCACCGTGGCCGAGCGGGTCAAGGCCATGACCGACGGGAAGTTCGATATCCGCGTTTATGCCGCGGGTGAGATCGTTCCCGGCCTCAAGGTCCTCGACGCGGTGCAGCAGGGCACGGTCGAAGCCGGGCACACCGCTACCTACTATTACATCGGCAAACATCCGGCCTTTGCCTTTGGGACGACCCTACCCTTCGGTCTCACCTTCCGCGAACAAAACGCCTGGCTCTACGACGGCAACGGCAACAAGCTCATGAACGAGCTCATGGCCGACTTCAACACCATCGGCTTCCCGGCCGGCAACACCGGTGCTCAGATGGGTGGCTGGTTCCGCAAGCCTATCAACTCGGTCTCCGACCTCAAAGGGCTCAAGATGCGCATCCCCGGCCTCGG
>WIAM01000103.1 GCA_015519965.1 Thermaceae bacterium | reverse complement strand
CCCCGACGTCAAGCGCGTTCCTGGCGTGCGGGTCATCCCCGGCGGCGTGGTCCGGCTCCCTGGCGAGGCCTACTCCACCCTGAACCTGCACTTCGGGGGCCCCGACCTGGTGCCTGCGTGCCTCGCCGAGACCATGATCCTCGCCGCCGAGGGCGCGTTTGAGCGCAAGAGCCTCGGTGGCGAGACCAAGAGCGAGAACATCGCCTACTTCGTCGAACGCGCTGAAGCGCTGGGGTTTGAAGTGCTGGACTGAGGTCCGGCTTACCCCCGATAGCGCTTAAGCTGAAGTATGTCCTCACGATTCACCCGCGTTTGGATCACCGGCGGCTCAAGCGGCATCGGGCTGGCCCTGGCCCGGGCCTACAGCGAAGCTGGCAGCGAGGTCTTCATCAGCGCCCGCGACCCCGAGCGCCTCCGCCAGGCCGCAAAGGCCACGGGGAGCACGCCCCTGCCCCTCGACGTCACCGACCGGGAGGCGGTCCGCGACGCGGTGGCGCAAATCTGGGAGACCCACGGCCCGATCGACCTCGCCATTCTCAACGCCGGCGCCTCGTTTCCCCGAAAACCCAACGACACCTATGAAAACCTCACCCGCCACCTCGAGGTCAACCTCCTTGGGGTGGCCGCGGCCGTGGACGCGCTGTGGCCCCGGATGCGCGAGGCCGGTGGCGGATCAATCGCCGTCGTGGCCTCGCTGGCCGGATACCTCGGGCTCCCGGGGACCGTCGGCTACGGGACGAGCAAGGCCGCCCTCATCTACTACGTCGAGGCGCTGTGGCACGAACTGCAAAAGGCGGGCATCGATCTTCACCTCATCAATCCCGGCTTCGTCGAAACCCCGCTCGTGGCCGGCAACCGGCTCCCCAAGCCCTTCATGATGTCTCCCGCCGAAGCCGCCCGCAGGATCGTCGAGGGCCTCGAGGCCGGTCGTTTCGAGATCGCCTTCCCAAGGCGGCTGGCCTGGCCGCTCCGCCTGCTTCGGGCTTTCCCTTCCCGAATCCGACTCTGGCTCTTTTCCCGGGCCCTCGCGCTCTGGGTAAAATGACCCGGAAGCGAAAGGAGGCGAGGCGGCATGAGAAGACTGTTGGTGATCTTTACCCTTATCGCGGGCGCAGCCCTGGCACAAAAACCCCTGGTCATCGCCTACCAGGGCGGGGCGGTCACCCTCGACCCCCACATGCGCAATGAAACCACCACCCTCTCCTGGCAGCAGCACATCTTCGAAACCCCCTTCTTCTACAGCCCCGACGGCAAGGTGATCCCGGTATTGGCCAAAAGCATCGAGCAGATCGATGACAACACCTGGAAGCTCTACTTAAAAAGCGGGGTCAAGTTCCACGACGGAAGCCCCATGACCGCCGAGGACGTGGCATTTTCCATCATGCGGGCGGCGACCCACGAGAAGTCGCAGATGAAGGGGTACGTGGGCAAGATCATCGAGGCCAAGGCGCTCGATCCCACCACCGTGCTCATCAAGACCAAGGTGCCCGATCCCCTTTTGCCCGCCCACCTCGACCATGCCGCGGTGATTCCCAAAGCCTACCTCGAGCGCGTTGGGGAAGCGGGCTTCCAAAAGCGCCCTATTGGGACCGGGCCCTACAAGTTCGTCTCCTGGCTCAACGGCGACCACCTGAACCTCGAGGCCTTCGAAGATTACTGGGGGCCAAAACCAACCTTCAAGAAGGTCAAGCTGGTCAACATTCCAAACGGGGCCACCCGGGTGGCGGCGCTGCTTTCGGGAGAAGCTGACGTGGTGGAAAAGGTTCTCCCCCAAGATTTCGCCCGCGTCGAGCGCTCGGGCACGGCCACGGTCAAGCAAACCCCCGGCATCCGGATCATCTATATCGCCCTCGACTACTGGCGGGAATATGGTTCTGAAGGCCTCCCCGACGGCGCCAAGAACCCCTTCCTCGATCCCCGGGCACGAAAAGCAATCGCCATGGCCATCGACGAGGTGGCCATCGTCAAAAAGATCATGGGCGGTGCGGCGACGGTGGCCGAGCAGTTCCTGGCCCCGGTCCACGAGGGCTACGATCCCGGCATTCGCCGCTTCGCTTACGACCCCAAGGCGGCGCGGAAGATCCTCGAGGACCTCGGCTACGGCGACACCAACGGCGACGGCTGGCTGGAACTCCCCACCAAGGACGGCGGCCGGGTTACCTTCAAGCTCCGAATCGACGCCCCCAACGACCGCTACTTAAACGACGCCAAGATCGCTCAGGCCCTTGCCAGCATGCTGCGAAAAATCGGCATCAAGGCCGAAGTCAACGCGGTGCCCAAGAAGGTCTTCTTCCCCAACATGACCAAAGGTCACTTCACCATGTACATGGCCGGGTGGGGGTCGATGGACTCCATCAACACCGCCCTCTCGCTCTTCCATTCCAAGGACGCCTCGGGCCTCTACGGCCGCTTCAACCGCATGCGCTACAAAAACCCTGAGGTGGATCGCCTGATCGAGGAGGCGGCCAAAACCTTTGACAAAACACGCCGAGATGCACTGCTCAAAAAGGCAATGCGCATCGCCATGGTCGAGGACGTGGCCTACATCCCCCTGCACTACGAAAACGTCATCGCCGGAATGCGCAAAGGGCTCAACTACCAGCCCCGGCCCGACGAGTACCTGAGGGCTTTCGATATACGACCCGAATAACCGTCCACGCGCGGGCGCCCAGCCAGGGCGCCCGAATCGCTTACATTGAAGCACGGACATGCGCTATTTCGTCGTTCGCTTTCTGCAGATGCTCTTCGCGGTATGGGGGGTGGCCACGCTCGTCTTTCTGGCCCTCCAGCTCTCCGGCGATCCCATGGAGCTTTTGGCCCCGGAAGACATGACAGAGGCCCAGGTGGAGGCGCTCCGCCGGGCCTACGGCCTGGACCAGCCCCTAGCCGTTCAGTACGCGATCTACATGAAAAACCTCGCTCGGGGAGACCTCGGAATCTCCTGGACCTCGGGCGAGCCGGCCCTGGCCCTGCTCGCCTCCCGCTTTCCGGCCACGCTGGCGCTGGTCACGGTGGCGCTCGCCATCGCCATCGTCTTGGGTCTTCCGGCCGGAATTTTGGCCGCGGTCAGGGCCGACTCGTGGATCGACCGGGGGCTGCGCTTCTTCTCGGTCCTCGGCATCTCGGCGCCGACTTTTTGGCTCGGGATCATGTTCATCCTGATCTTCTCGGTGACCCTGGGATGGCTGCCCTCGGCTGGGGCCGGGAGCTGGAAGAACTACATCCTCCCCGGCTTCACGCTCTCCTTCTACCGTATCGCTCTCTTTTTACGCATGATCCGTTCCACCATGCTCGACGTGCTCTCCCAGGACTACATTCGCACCGCCAGGGCCAAAGGGCTCGCCGAGCGAATCGTGGTGTACAAACACGCGCTCAGAAACGCGCTGATCCCCTTCGTCACTCTGGTCGGGCTGCAGTTCGGCCACCTCATGGCCGGCGCGGTGGTCACCGAGTGGATCTTCGCCTGGCCGGGGATGAACCGGCTCGCCCTGAACGCGCTTTTTACCGAGGACCGGCCGGTGATCTTGGCCTTCGTCATCCTTACCGCGGTGATCTTCGCCGTGGTCAACTTCATCGTCGACGTTTTTTACGGCCTGATCGACCCGAGGGTGCGCTATGCGTAGGCTGCCGTGGTTTTCCCTCGCCATTCTCGCGATCTTCGTTCTGGTCGCGATTCTCGCCCCCTGGATCGCGCCGCATGATCCCCTCGAGGGCGACCTCATGCGCCAGCACCTCCCCCCGGCCTGGCTCGACGGGGGCGAAGCCGCCTTTCCCCTGGGCACCGACGAACAGGGCCGGGACATCCTCTCCAATATCCTCTACGGGCTCAGGGTGAGCCTTTCGGTGGGGTTCCTGGCGGTGCTGATCAGCGTGGCCATCGGGGTGCCGCTCGGGCTCTTCGCCGGCTACAGCCGGCGGTTCGGCGAGCTGGTGATGCGGCTGGTCGACGTCCAGCTCTCGATCCCCACCTTCCTCATCGCCCTGGTGGTGCTGGCCCTTTGGGGATCGGGGCTTTTGAAACTCATCCTGGTCATCGGCGTGGTGGGCTGGGCGGAGTACGCCCGGCTGGTGCGCGGGGCGGTGCTTTCCGAACGCGCAAGGGAGTACGTGCTCGCCGCCGAAGCCCTGGGCATGGGCAGCCGGCGGGTGATGTTCCGACACCTTTTGCCGAACGTGCTCTCGGTGGTTTTGGTACAGGTCTCGGTCGACGTGCCCCGGGTGATCCTCCTCGAGGCCACCCTGTCCTTTCTCGGGGTTGGAGTTTCCATCGAAACCCCCTCGATCGGCCTGATGGTGAAGCGAGGCATGGACTACCTCTTCTCAGGCGTGTGGTGGACCACGGCCCTTCCCGGCCTGGCCCTCATGGGGCTCGTCCTCACCACCAACCTCATCGGCGACTGGCTCCGCGACGCCTTCGATCCAAGGCGCAGGCACATAAGGAGGTAACGACCCATGGACGAAGTGGTGGCCTTCGCGAAGGAACTCATTCAAACCCCAAGCCCCTCGAAAAACGAGGGCGCCCTGGCCAAACGCGTGGTGGCCGAGATGCAAAGGCTCGGCTACGACGAGGCCTACATCGACGAGGCTGGCAACGCCATCGGCGTGATCTACGGTAAGGAAGAAGGGCCGGGCTGGTTGCTGCTCACCCACCTCGATCACGTGGACCCAGGCGACCTTGACGCCTGGCCCCACGGGCCATTTTCCGGCCACCT
>WIAM01000102.1 GCA_015519965.1 Thermaceae bacterium | reverse complement strand
GTACCCATACCGAACACGGAAGTGAAACGCGCCAGCGCCGATGGTACTGGACGGGCGACCGTCTGGGAGAGTAGGTCGGTGCGGGGGGTTTTTGATTGCGGGAGTAGCTCAGTTGGTAGAGCATCTGCTTGCCATGCAGAGGGTCGCGGGTTCGAGTCCCGTCTCCCGCTCCAGAGCGGCCCCCCGGGGATTCCCGGGGGGCCTTCCCTTTCCCTACCTCAGGTGAGACCGGAAAAAAACCAGGGTTTCAGTATAGAAGTCCTCGATCGTCGCGGGGTCACGCCAGCCGTGACCTTCGTCGGGATAGCGCTTGTAGCGGTGTGGGGTGCCGTTTTCGCGGAGGATTCGCACCAGTGCCTCGGCGTGCTCGGGCACGACGACCTTGTCATTTCCTCCCTGGAAAACGTAGAGAGGGTCGCGGATGCGGTGCGCGTGATGGAGCGGTGAGCGTTCTCGGTAGGCCGGGGCCGCGTTCGGTAGCGGACCGACCAGCTTGTCGGTGTATCGCGATTCGAACTTGTGGGTGCGCTCGGCGAGCAAGAAGAGGTCGGTGACACCGAACATGCTGACGCCAGCCCGGTAGATGCCGGCATGGGTGGCCAGGGTCATGAGCACCGTGTAGCCCCCGGCGCTGCCGCCCATGATCCCGAGGCGCGTGGGATCGGCCCGACCGGATTCAGCGAGAAAGCGTGCCGCGGCCACGGCATCTTCAACGTCGACCAAACCCCACTGGCCGTAGAGGGCCTGGCGGTAGCTCCGCCCGTAGCCGGTTGAACCCCGGTAGTTGAGCTCGAGGTAGGCGAACCCCTGGCTGGCGAAGAACTGGGCCTGGAGATTGAAGGCGTGGGTGCGTTGGCTGGTCGGCCCCCCGTGGACGCTGACCACGGCAGGAGGGCGTGGATGGCCTGAGATCGGCGGGTAGTAGATGGCTTCGACCCAGTCCCCACCGGCACTCTGGAAGCGGACCGCTTCCCCCGGGGAAAAGGGCCCCGGGAGGTGAGGGCTGCCGTAGGCGATGACCTTGAAAGCTTGCCCGTCGTAGGCAATGACTCTTTCCGGCCGGTCGGGAGCGCTGGCGATGGCGACGAGTCGCTTCTCGTCGCCATCGAGGCTCGAGAACCAGCTGTAGCCACCGGAAGGAAGCTCTGTCTTCTGGCCGCGCTCCACGTCGATCTTCCAGAGCCGGGCCTGCCCGCGGTCGTTTTGCCGCAGGTAGAGGAATCCGCCCGGGCCAAAGGCCATGACCCGCATGCCCTGGGCCCAGGCGGGGTCGATGAGGCTCAGCGCCTCATGGAGCACCGCGCGCCGGCCGCTTTGGAGGTCGAGGCGGACCAGGCGGTCACCCTCCTCGCCGCTGGGATTTTCGAGCCAGAGCAGGAATCGCCCATCGGGACTGAAACAGGGCTGGAACACCGCCGTTCCCTCGTCGCCCGCGAGAACTTGGGTGTTTCGGATCACCCCGTCGTGGAATTCGGCCAGCACCAAACGGGTTCCGTCCCAGGGCATGTTGGGCAGGTCCCATTCGATCCAGGCCAGGTGGGTACCTTCGGGGTGCCAGGCGGGCTGCATGTAAAAGCTCGCGCCCTTGGCCAGGATCCTGGGCCAGGCGCTCCCGTCGGCGGGAACGAGGGCCAGGACGTCTTCGCCGTCGTCGCCGGAATGGACGTAGGCGACCCAGGGCTTTCGGGGGTGCGGGGCGGGATCGGCAGAGGCCCCGAATGCCGGGGTGATGGGGCGCGGAAAAGCGAGGGTTTGGCGGTTGCTGCGAAAGATCCGTCCCTGGGAGACGAAGTAGATCGCGTCGTGGCTCAGGCCAAAGGCACCGCCACCGTAGCCGACTTCACCACCGACGGGGTGTTGGGGAAAGAGCGTGATGGGTGCTTCGCGCAGGCTGGTGAGGTGGGTTTTGCCACTAAGCTTTTCGGTCCAGAAAACGCCTTTCCGGCAGCGGACTTCGTTGTGATGCGTGAGCCTCGGAAGGGCCAGGTCCTTTGCGGTGATCGACATGCCTCAGTCTTACACCGAATCGCCGGGATCCGGCGTCAGGAGGGGGCGAACGGCGTAGACCAGGGGCAAAAGGACGAGGCTCAGGGCGAATTTAAAGAGGATCTGGCCGAGCATCATGTTGAGGAGCGGGGCGCCGGTGCCGGCAAAGGCCAGGGTGATGAAGATGGCGGTGTCCAGGAGCACGGCCAGGGCGTTCGAGCTCGTGACCTTGGCCAGGATGCTTCCCCGGACGCGTTCGAAGATCCAGGTGTTGGCGAGCTGGGCCAGGAGATAGGCGGTGAGGCTCGCGACCACGACCCGCGCGCTTTGACCGAAGACCTGGGTATAGGCCTCACCGCCAAACCAGGCGGGCGCGGGAAGGGCGAGAACGAAGAGGCCGTAGAGGGCCAGTAGCGCGTTGGCCAAAAACCCGCCCCAGACCACCCCCCGCGCGGCGGCATAGCCCCCGGCGGCGTGGATGGCATCGCGAAGGGTGAAGGTCAGGGAGTAGAGGAAGATGGCTCCGGGGAGGACCAGGGGGCCGATTTGAACGAGCCTGCCGGCAGTGGCGTTCGAGACGACTTCGGCCGCGATGTAGAGGCTGGTGAGGACGACCAGCACCTCGAGGCGTTTCACGATCACGAGGATAGCGTATGGCGTGCGGGGTTCAAGGGGCGATCGTGAGCCAGGCCTCGCTTTCGCGCAGCATGCGGGCTTTCTCCGCTTCGCTCCAGCCCTTTTCCTGGGCCATGAGTTCGGTGACCCGGGGCAGGGCCAAAAGGGCCGCCTTTTGGTCCAGGAAGGCGATCCGGGTGCGCCGTTCCAGGATGTCGAGGGGGTGTTCGGCGAGCTCGTGCCTGGCCGACCACACCACTTCGGCCTCGAGGTGGGGGAACCCCTCGACGAGCGGCCCCAGGAGATTCTCCTCTCGGGCCAGGGTCAGCACCGCGAGTGCCTGGTCGCCGTAGGTGTGATAGAGGTGTTCGGCCACCTCCGGGCTGGGAGCGGCGCGCTCGAGCTGGGTCCGGTCGAGCGACTCGATCCTGCCCCCTTTGAGGGGTAGGGTCTGGGTCTCGCTCGGGGGAAGCCCCAGGTTCCGGGTGCGGTTCAGGTGGTCGACCACATCGAGCGCCATCTTGCGGTAGGTGGTCCACTTCCCCCCCGCGATGGTCACGAGCCCAGAAGCCGACTCGACGATGACGTGGTCCCGGGCCAGTTTGGCCGTGTCCTGGGCCCGGGGATCCTTGACCAGCGGCCGAAGGCCCGACCAGGCCGAGCGCACCTCGTCCTTGGTGACGTCGATGGCGAAGTGTTTTTTTAGATGGCGCAGGATGTAGGTCACCTCGGCCTCGGTGGGTCTTGGGTGCTCGGTGGGCGCGGCCGGCTCGTCGGTGGTTCCCACCAGGGTGTGGTCGTGCCAGGGGAGTACGAAGAGAACGCGGCCGTCCTCGGTTCGGGGGATGAGCAAGCCCGTTTCGGGGGGCGCGTACTTGCCAGGCAGCACCAGGTGCACCCCGGAGCTGGTGGCGAGCATGGGGGGCGCTTCGGGGTCGTCGAGTCTGCGAATGCGGTCGGCAAAGGGGCCGGTGGCGTTGACGATCATGCGGGCGCGGGTGGCAAAGAGATCGCCGCTGAGGCGGTCACGGATCTCGGCCCCGACCACCTTCCCCCCTTCCTTGATGAACCCCGTGACCTCGGCGTGGTTGATCGCGACGGCGCCCTTTTCCAGGGCCGTGAGCACCAGGGCCACGTTCATGCGGGCGTCGTCGAACTGCCCGTCGGCGTACACTACGCCCCCTTTGAGGCCCTCGGCCTTGAGCTGGGGAAAGCGCCTCAGCGCTTCCTGTTTGGGGAGGAAGTAGGCCCTGCCGAGCCGCTCCTTTCCGGCGAGCGCCTCGTAGAGCTTGAGGCCGGTGAGGAAGTAGGGAACCTCGATCGCCCGGTAGAGGGGCGTTAAGAGCTCGATCTTCTTCGCCAGGTGGGGGGCGATGCGCAAGAGGACGCTGCGTTCTTTAAGGGCATCCTTGACCAGATTCCACTGCACCCGATCGAGCCGTTTGATCGCGGCCTCGAGGTAGCGCACCCCACCGTGGATGAGCTTGGTTGAGCGGGAAGAGGTCTGGGCCGAGAAATCGTACTTTTCGACCAGCAGGGTCTTGAGCCCGCGGCTGGCGGCGTCGAGCGCCACCCCGGCACCGGTGGCGCCCCCGCCGATGACCAAAAGATCGAAGCGGTCTTCAGCCTTTTTGAGCAGAGATTTTCGGTCTAGGTCTGCCATTTTGCCCACCCCTTCGCTTTCTCGATCGCTTCCTTCCAGGCCGCCCACCCTTGCCGGCGCTTTTCGGGATCCACCGAAGGCCGGAAGCGGCGCGCTTCCTTCCAGCGGGCGCTGACCGCATCCAGGTCCAATAGCCCCGCGCCCACCGCCGCCGCCATGGCCGCGCCGAAAGCGGTGGTTTCGGTGTACTCCGGCCGGGCCACCTCGACCCCCAGCACGTCGGCCTGTATCTGCATGAGCAGGTCGTTTTGGGAGGCGCCACCGTCGACCCGGAGTTCCCGGATCGGTTCCACCGCGGCCATGGCCTGGGTGGCGTCGAGGGTCTGGTAGGCGATGGCCTCGAGGGCGGCCCGGGCGATGTGCGCGCGCGTGGTGCCGCGGGTGAGGCCGATGATCAGCCCCCGGGCGTAGGGGTCCCAGTGGGGCGCGCCCAGGCCGGTGAGGGCCGGCACGAGGACGACGCCCCCGGTGTCCTCGACCTGGCGGGCCAGCGCCTCGACCGCCCTTGGATTTTCGATGATCCCGAGGCCCTCGACCAGCCACTGGATCAGCGCCCCGGCCACGAAGATCGAGCCCTCGAGGGCATAGGCCACCTCGCCCTCGCGCCACCAGGCGAGGGTGGTGAGGACCCCCTCGGCCAGGGTGAACCCGGCGATGCGCATGACCACGAAGGCCCCGGTACCGTAGGTGTTCTTGGCCATGCCGGGGGTGAAGGCGGCCTGGCCAAAGAGCGCGGCCTGCTGGTCGCCGAGCACGGCGGTGATGGGGATGGCTCTGCCGAAAAGCTCGGGCTTGGTGCTCCCGAACGTTCCGATCGAAGGCCGGACCTCGGGGAGCAGGCTTTGCGGCACGCCGAAGAGCTCGAGGAGCTCTTCGTCCCAGGTGAGCGACTCGAGGTCGAGGAGCAAGGTGCGCGAGGCGTTGGTGGCGTCGGTCAGGTGTTGCCCGGTGAGGTTTTCGAGCAGCCAGGCGTCGACGGTGCCGAAGGCCACCTCGCCGTTTTGGGCGCGCCTTTTGAGCTCGGGGTCTTCGTCGAGCCGCCAGGCGATCTTGGAGGCTGAGAAGTAGGGATCGAGGACCAGCCCGGTTTTTTTGCGGACCCAGCCTTCGTTGCCCGCCTGGCGCAGCCGCTCGGTGAGGGGGGCGGTGCGCCGGTCCTGCCAGACGATGGCGGGGCCCAGGGGCTTGCCGGTGGCCTTCTCCCAAAAAATGGTGGTTTCCCGCTGGTTGGTGATGCCAATGGCGGCGACCTTCCCGGGGTCGATCCCGGCCTTTTCCAGCGCGTCCCTCGCCGCGCGCAGCGTGGTCTCCCAGATCTCGGCCGGATCCTGTTCGACCCAGCCCGGCCGGGGGAAGCTGGGTTTTAAGGAGTGCTGGGCGCTGGCCAGCGGACGGCCCTCGAGGTCAAAGATCACGGCCCGGCTGGAGGTCGTGCCTTGATCGAGCGCGAGCAGGTATCCCATAACCTGATTATGCCCCGAGGTCGGGGTGTCGTTTGCCTGGGGTCTGGGCGTTTGGTAAGGGTCTATGGGGTTCGGTAGTATTGAGAAACAATGAAGCTCCCAACGCTCTTTGCCAGTGTCCGCGAGCTGGAAGCGGAGATCGACCTCTACTTCGACCACGTCCTGGAGGCGGGGCTCGTTTTTACCCGGGCCATCGAGTCCTTTGTGCGTCAGGGCGTGGGGCCGGAGTTTGAGGGCTACATCGAGCAGATTACCCGGGTTGAGGAGGACGGCGACCGTCTCAGGCGCGAGATCGAGGCCAAGATGACCGTTCACACCTTGATTCCCGAACTCCGGGAGGACGTGCTCAGTCTCATCGAGCAGGTCGATCAGGTGACCAACCGCTACGAGGAGTCGGTCTACGCCTTCTACGTCCAGCAACCGGACCTGGGCGAGCTCGGCGAAGGCATCCTCGAACTCGCCCAGCGGGCGGTGGCCACCGCCGAGGAGATGGTGAAGGCGGCGCGGGCGTTTTTCCGCGATTTGCACGCGGTGCGCGACCACATAAAAAAGGTCCAGTTCTTTGAGTCCGAGGCCGACAAGGTGGCCACCCGGATTGGTCGCAAGCTGTTTTCGAGCGACATGGACCTGGCCCGGAAACTCCACCTCTCTCAATTCATCGAGCGCATCGACGACGTCGCCGACACCTCCGAAGACATCTGCGACGAGCTCTCGATTCTGACCATCAAGCGCATGGTGTGACCCTTTCGGGCTGAGCTATGGAACCCTTTTCCTGGATCTTTCTGCTGAGCGGGCTTTTTCTCGGCTGGTCGCTCGGGGCCAACGACGGGGCGAATACCTTCGGCACCGCGGTCGGCACCCGCATGGTCCGCTTTTCCACCGCGGCCTTCATCGCTAGCGCCTTCGTCATTTTAGGGGCGGTGTTCTCGGGCGCCGGGACCACCGCCAGCTTGGGGCGGCTTGGCGAGGTGGCGAGCTTGCCCGGGGCGTTCATGGTGGCCCTGGCCGCGGCGCTGGGGGTCTACCTGATGAACCGGCGCGGGGTCCCGGTTTCGACCAGCCAGGCGATCGTGGGGGCGATCCTGGGCTGGAACCTCTTTGCAGGTCGCCCCGTCGACCCCGCTCATTTCGCGAAGTTCGCCGCCGCCTGGGTGGTCACGCCCTTTATGTCGGCCGCGATCGCGGTGTTGCTCTACATTCCCTTGCGCGCCTTCGTGCGCGGGGTCCGGATGCACCTTTTGACCCTGGATCTGCTCGCGCGCTACGCGCTGATCGCCGCTGGGGCGTTTGGCGCTTACTCCCTCGGGGCCAACAACATCGCCAACGTGGTGGGGGTGTTCCTCCCCATGGCCGACCGGCTCTTTTTGCCCCTCGAGGTGGGGGGGGTGGTGGTTTTGTCACCGGTGCGGATGCTGCTGTTGCTCGGTGGTTTGGCGATCGCCGTCGGCATCTACACCTACTCCTACCGGGTAATGAT
>WIAM01000101.1 GCA_015519965.1 Thermaceae bacterium | reverse complement strand
TTTCGCAGATGCCCGAGGGCCTTTTCGAAAAGCCGCCAGGCGCCGCGGCGGTTGGTCTTTGCCTTGTGCAGCGCGGCGGCGAGCTGGATCACCCCGTGGATGAGCTCGCGCTCAGGGCCAGTAAGCCGCATCCAAAGCGGCTCCAACGCCTCGTGCACCTCCCAGTAGAGGCCACGCCGCCACAGCGCGCGGGCGTCTTCGAGTTCCGGCCAGTCCACGCTTTCAGGCTACCCGAATCGTATAAAGTAGGTCAGGTATGGCGGAGATTCAGACACTGACCGACGACACGTTCGAAGCTGCGATCAAGGATGGCCTCACGCTGGTGGATTTCTGGGCCGAGTGGTGCCAGCCCTGCAAGATGATCGCCCCCATCGTCGAGGAGATCGCCAAGACGTATGCCGGCAAGGTCAAGGTGGCCAAGCTCGACGTCGATGAAAACCCCCGCGCGGCCATGCGCTACCGAGTGATGAGCATCCCCACCGTGATCCTCTTTAAAAACGGCGAACCGGTGGAGGTCTGGGTCGGCGCCCAGCCCAAGCGGAACTACCTGGAAAAGCTCGAACGCCACCTGCCCACCTCGGCATGAAACCGCTCGCCCTCGACGCGATGGGGGGCGACTTTGCGCCCCAGGAAACTGTGGCCGGCGCGCTGCTCGCCGCGAGCGAGGGCGTGCCGGTGGTGCTGGTGGGCGACGAGGCCCGGCTCAGGGAAGAACTCGAGCGCCAGGATGGTAGCCTGCCCATCGTCCACGCCCCCGAGTTCATCTCGATGGAAGAGCACGCCACCGAGGTGCGGAAAAAACGCCAGGCCTCGATCGTCGTGGCCACCAGGCTGGTCAAAGAGGGCCAGGCCAGCGCGGTGGTGAGCATGGGGCACACCGGCGCCACCATGGCCTCGGCGCTCTTCGTTCTGGGGCGGGTCCGCGGCATCGAGCGCCCGGCGCTCCTCGCCGAACTGCCGGCCCACACCCCCTCGGGCAAGGTGCACGTCATCGACGCCGGCGCCAACGCCGACGTCAAACCACGCCAGCTCTTGCAGTTCGCCACGATGGGTTCGGCCTACGCCGAGCACGTCTACGCCCTCAAGCGACCGCGGGTGGGCCTGCTCTCCATCGGCGAAGAGGCCACCAAGGGGAACCGTTTGGTCCTCGAGGCCCACGCCCTTCTCAAAAAGAGCGACCTCAACTTCATCGGCAACGTCGAGGGGCGCGACATCATGACCGGCAAGGCCGACGTGGTCGTCTGCGACGGCTTTGTCGGCAACGTGGTCCTCAAACTCGCCGAAGGCGAGGCCAAGGCGATCTTTCGCTGGCTCAAAGAGGCCCTCGAGCAAAGCACGAGGGCCAAGCTCGGCGCCCTTCTCCTCAAGGACGCGCTCAAACGCCTGGTGGCCAGGCTCGACCCGGCGGAGTACGGAGCCATGCCATTGCTCGGGGTCAAAGGGCCGGTGTTCATCGGCCACGGGGCCTCGGACAAAAAGGCGGTGAAGAACGCGCTGCTCCGGGCCGCGGCCATGGCGCGCTCGGATTTCATGGAAGCCCTCGCCGCCAGCGCTTAGACTGGTGGCATGGCAAACGAGCTTTTGGGCCTTGCGGGGGCTGGCGGCGGCGACCTCCTGGCTAAGGTGCTCATCGCCCTGGTCGCCGTCTTCCTCGCCTATCACCTGGCCAAAAGCGGAAGCCGGGGCTTTGCCTGGATCGCCGAGCTGACCAAGGACCCGCGAGACGACGTCTTCTGGCGCTGGCTGGGGCGTGGCTGGTGGGTGGTGGTCTTTGTTGGCCTGGTCTCGTTCCTCACCTATCTCTTCAACATCACCGTGGAACCGTTCCACACCTGGGGCAGCCTCCTCATCCGCTGGATGGGCTCAAGCGGGCTGGCGGTGCTCTTCATCGCCGTGGGCACCTACGTGGCCTACCGCCTGGTGGGGCTCATGTCGGCCCGGGTCAAGCTCGGCGAGGGGCCGGAGTTCATCCGCGAACAGGTCCGCACCAAGACCCTCATGGGGGTGGTGGAGTCCACCCTCAAGGCGCTGGTCATCACCCTAGGCACCCTGCTCGCGCTCTCGAACATGGGCATCAACGTAGGCGCCCTGGTGGCCGGAGCCGGGATCGCCGGCCTCGCCATCTCCTTTGCCGCGCAAAACCTGGTGCGCGACGTGATCAACGGCTTTTTCATCCTACTGGAAGATCAGTACGGCGTCGGCGACATTATCAAGGTCGGCGACCTCGCCGGTGGCGTCGAGCGCATGAACCTCAGGCTCACCGTGCTCCGCGACCTCGAGGGCCGCGTCCACTTCATCCCCAACGGCCAGATCAACCAGGTCACGGTGATGAGCCGCGACTGGGCCAGGGCCCTCATCGATGTTGGCGTGGCCTACAAGGAAGACGTCGACCGGGCGCTCAAAATCATCGAGGACGAGGCGGAAAAGTTCTACCACGACCCCGAGTGGCGAAACAAGTTCACCGTGGATCCGCCCCAGGTGCTGGGGGTGAACGAGCTCGCCGACAGTGCGGTGGTGATTCGCGTGCTCTTCAACACCAAGGCTAAGGAGCAGTGGGGGGTGGGCCGGGAGTTCCGCCGGCGCATCAAGAACCGCCTCGACGCCGAGGGCATCGAGATCCCCTTCCCCCAGCGCACGCTCTGGTTCGGCGACGCGGTGAAGATCGAACGGTCATGAGAAGGCTCCTGCCGGCGCTACTCTTTTTCTCGCTCGCCCTGGCCCAGGTGTACTGGCCCACACCCGCCGGGCTCATTGTCGGCGACGAGGTCGGGGGCGTGGCCCGCTTCCTCGGCATCCCCTACGCCCACGCCGGGCGCTGGCAAAGGCCAACGCTCGCGTCCTGGCCCCAGCGCCTCGAGGCCCAAACCCCGGGTCCCGCCTGCCCCCAGCGGGGCTCGGCCGAAATCCGGCTCGGGGCCTACCTGCCGCTGCAAAAGGAAGATTGCCTCAACCTCAACGTCTGGATGCCGCTTTTTCCCCCGCCGCCGGGGGGATTTCCGGTGATGGTCTTCATCCACGGGGGCAGCTTCACCGGCGGCGGGGGCGCGGTGCCGATTTACGACGGGCGCGCTCTCGCGCGGCGGGGCGTGGTGGTGGTGACCATCAACTACCGGCTCGGTCCCTTCGGTTTTCTGGCCTTGCCTGGGCTGGCCGCCGAAGACCCCGACCGCTCCACGGGCAACTACGGCCTCTTGGACCAGATCGCCGCTTTGCGCTGGGTTCGGGAGAACATCGGCGTCTTCCGCGGCAACCCGAAGCAGGTGACCGTCTTTGGCGAGTCGGCGGGGGCGATGTCGGTCTGCGCCCTGCTCACGAGCCCCCTGGCCAAGGGTCTTTTCCAAAGGGCGATCCTCGAGTCGGGCGGCTGCGACCAGGCGCGAAGCCTCGAGGAGGGCTACCGCGTGGCCGAAGCGATCGGGAAACGGCTCGGCTGCGGCCTTGAGGACACCGCATGCTGGCGGCGCTTGCCGGCAGAAGCGCTCCTTTCGCTCCTCGATGACGCCGACCCCCTGGCCGACTTTCAAAAAGCGCCTTTTAAGCCCCACATCGACGGCTACGTCCTCGACCTGGACCCCGAAGCCGCCCTGCGCCGGGGGCGGGCCAGGGAGATCTCCCTGATCGCCGGGGCCAACGCCGATGAGTACAAGCTCGATTTCGCCCTCCTGGGGCTCGGCCCGCGCAGCTGGCCGGCCTTTGAGGCCATGGTGAAGACTCGAACCAAGGAAGACCCCGGCGCGGTGCGCCAAAGCTACCAGCGACGGTTCGACGACCCCCTCGAGGCCTTCTACGCCTTCGAGACCGAGCGGGTCCTGCTCTGCCCCACCTACCGCGCCGCCCGGCTGCACCAGGGCCCGACCTACGCCTACCTCTTCACCTACCGATCGGAAACCCTCGGCTTCGCCGGGGCCTTCCACGGGCTCGAACTCCCCTTCGTCTTCGGAACCTACAGGGTCTGGCCCTTCGCCATCGCCTTCCTCAGCGCGAGCGACCTCGAGCGGGCACAGGTGCTGGGCGAGGTGATGGCCGACCTCTGGACCCGCTTCGCCAAGGGCGAGCCGCTCCGGGCCGGTTACCTGCCCTGGCCCGACTACCGCCAGGGCTGGGTCCTCCGCTTCGGCGACCGGGTGGGCTGGACCGAAGATCCCTACCGCTCACGCTGCGAGCGCTTCCGATAGACTGGAGCCGTGCCGGTTTTGGAGCTGGCGAGCGACGACCAGTACCTGGTGGCCACCGGGGACACGCCGCTGCTCGAAGTCTGGGACGCCCTGCCCCAGGGGCTCGTTCCCCCGTTTCCGCCGGTCGAGCTGCCCGGGGGGCTCGGCGGCCTGGTGGCCCGCGGCGGATTTGGCCAGAATTTCTTCTTCCCTTCCGAGATCCTGGGGCTCATCTACCGCACCCCGCGCGGCCGGCTGATCCGCGCCGGGGGCCGGGTCATCAAAAACGTCCAAGGGTATGACCTGGTGCGCCCCTTCGTGGGCAGTTTCGGGCTTTTGGGGACCGCCCTCGAGGTCACCCTCCGCCTGCGGCCGGCCCGGGCCCAGGGGCTTTTCAAAAAGCAGACGCCGTTGCCAAAAGAGCTCCCCGGCGTGGTGCGCTTTGCCTGGCAGGAAGGCGACACCACCTACGTCTACCTGGCCGGCCACCCCAAAACCTTTGCCGCCTTCGCCGAGTGGACCCCGCTCGAGCCACCCCTCGACTACCGGCCGCTGTTTCCGGACGGCATGGGCGTCGGCGAAGGTCCGCTGCGCGATCTGCGGTTTTCCTGGGCCAACGGCGGCCAGGCACCGGCGCCGCCGGAACCCTTTGTCCGCACCTTCAGCGATTTTTGAGCGAAACGGCCAGGGCCGAGCGAGGGCCCTCGAGCTTTTCAACATGTCGGTTGGCGATTTGCCGCTTTCGTTTTCCTAGGGCCCCCGCCGCGGCAAAAGCCACGGCGGGGTACTTAAACCGCCACCCGAAGCCCACCCGGCACGAGCCGCACCTCGTAGACCTGCCGGAGCCTTAAGACCTCGCCGTCGGCGTGGGCCGGGGTGGGACGGTCGAAGCGAACGGTGAAGGCCGGGGCCTGGAAATGGTGCACGCGCGGGTGGTTGATGTGCGTGCCCCGCATCAACCGGGGCAAAATGCCCACCACCCCCATCCGGGAAAAGCGACCGGCGACGATGGCCTCGAGCCGCCCGTCGGCAGGGTCGGCCATGGGTGCGATGGGAAACCCACCCCCGTAGGTGGGCCCGTTCATCACCGCGGCGAGCAGCGCGGGCCCCTCGAAGAGAACTTCCCCGCCGGCCTCGAGCCAGAGCACGGGCAGCGAAAGCCCCTGGAGCTCCAAAAAGAGCGCATAGAGGTAGCGGGGCATGCCGCGCAAGAAACGGGGGGCGGAAAGCGCCCGCCGGGCCACGCCGGCGTCGAAACCGAGGCCGAGGCTCGCCCCAAAAGGCTCCCCGTTCACCAGCCCCAGATCGACGCGCCTGGGTGGCGCCTTGAGGGCCCGCTCGAGGGCGGCCTCAAGGCCCAGTTTCGGAAGCCCGAGCATGCGGGCAAAATCGTTGCCGCTGCCCACCGGCACCACCCCGAAGACCTGCGCCTGACGCAACCCTCTGAGCGCCTCGTGGACGGTGCCGTCGCCCCCAACGGCCACGATCCGTTCTTCGGGCGCCTCCCGGACCAGCGCCTCGGCGTGCCCGGGTTCTCGGGTGAGCACCAGCCTCGCCCCCGGCGCATTCGCTCTGAGCCAGGCTTCGATTCGCGGAAAGAGCCGGCCAACGCGCCCCCGACCGGCCGCCGGGTTGACGACAACGAGTGGCATACAGCGGGTATTTTACCGGTATGGGCATGCTGGGGCATTTCCTTAAAGGGCCGAAGGCCAAGACCACCCTGCTCCTTACCCGCGCCGGTCCGGTCGAAAACCCGGCCGGGGTGCTCTACAGCCACCCCGGCCTCGACCTCTCACCCGAGGGGAGGAACGCCATGCGCAAGCTGGCGGAAAAGGCCCGCGCCTTTTTGCCGGTGGCGGTCTACGCCGCCGACAGCCGGGCCGAGGCCGAGGCCGCCGGCATTGTCACCGAAGCGCTCGGCGTGCCGCACGCGCTCTACCCCGAGCTCCGCGAGCGCGCCTGGGGCGCCTGGGAAGGCC
>WIAM01000100.1 GCA_015519965.1 Thermaceae bacterium | reverse complement strand
GGCGGAGGCGGCGCTTCGGGCTCGGATTTTGGGCGGCGGGTGTCGGGTTCGGCTTTGGGGGCGGGATCCGGCAGCTCGATCTCAAGCCCCGCTTCGTCCTCGGCCTGGCTGATCTTTGGGGGAAAGGCCCGAAGCCCCTGGGCCGACAGGATCCTAAGCCCCGCCGCCACCGCCGCTTCGGGGGCCTCGAGGAGCCAGGCCCGCCAGAGTTCGAAGCGCTCGGCCCGGGTTTTGAGGTCTTCGAGCTCTTCGGCCAGGGCCTGCCAGGCTTTTTTTCGCGCTTCGTGGGCTTCGAGTTCGGCCTCGAGCGAAAAGCCGTCGCCCTCGAGGCGTGAAAGAGCCCCTTCGAGCTCACGGTTCAGGTTCCGGGCCCGCGCGAGCAGGGCTTTGAACTCGAGAATGAGCGCCCGGCGGCGCTCTTCCAGGGGCCGCAACCGCGGGTGGGCCCGTGTGCTCGCTTCCCTGAGCGCCTTGAGGTCCTGCTCGATCGCCTCCAAAAGGGGCAGGGGTTCTTCCTTGAGGCGGATCCGGAGCTCGTAGACCCGCTCGTCACGGAAGGTGTCGAGCAGCGTTCGCCAGGCCTCGAGCGCCTCGGCGTCGGGCTTTTTGAGGAGTTGCTTGAGGTCGGCGACGAGCGTTTGCAGCGAGGTGTGTTCGGGGTAACGCTCGAGCAGCGACGTGGCTTCCCGAAGCAAGGCCGCACTCTGCCGCTTGAGGCGTTTTCGCTCCACCTTTTTCTGGCGGTAGTTGCGGTAGGTGCGCCAGAGCGCTCCGAGCGCCCGGCCGACGCGAACGAGCGTTTCCAAAGGGCGGCGGCGCCGGGCCAGGTCGTAGGTGAGGAGGATGCCCAGCGCGGGTAGGGCGAGCCCGACGGGGCCGAGGGCGCGCACCAGGGCCTCATACGCCACACGCCCGACTTCTCCGCCGAGCCAGGGATCGAGGGGCGAAAGGAGCGGCAGGGCGAGCAACGCCGCGATGAAGGCAAGCCCGCTCACCCAGATCAGTCCGCCGAGGGGCTTTCGCGCCAGGATCCAGTAGGGGCTGAGCCCGAGGGGGATGGGGAGCAGGTAAGCCGCGGCCCCCAGACCGGTCTTCAGCGCCCGGTTCACCGCCTGGCCGAGCTCTCCCGAGAGCGGCTTCGCTGGATAGAGGCTGGCGGCCAGAAAGAGGAAAAACCCAAAGAGAACCAGCGCCAAAGCTTCGGCATCACCACGCGAGACGTTCTTTTTCTTCTTCTTTGGCCGCGCCATGCGGGCTTATTCTACCTCGTTCCCTGCGACGCACACGCATGCCCCCGGGATTTTCCGGGGGCACGGGTACGTCTGGCGCGATTTTAGGGTTTCGTTTTTTGCAGTTCCTGGATGACCGCTTCGGTGAGGTCGGTCGAGGGCGCGGCGTAGACCACCAGGTTCGACTGGGCGGCGACGCGCCGGTTCATCACCACGGAAAAGCCCTGTGCCTCGGCCACGCGGGCAATGGCGGCGTCGACGTCCTTGACGATGGGGTTCAACTTGTCCTGGATTTTGGGGCGCCATTCGTCCTGGACCTTCTTGAGCGCCTGGCTCAGGGCCTGATAATCCTGCCGCTCCTTTTCCGTCGCGGTCCCGGCGCGGAGCTTTTGTTCAAGCGGGGTCAGCTTTTCGATCAGCGGCCGCATGGCCGCGTCGGCCTGCTGCTGGAGTTTCTGGACCTCCGGGTAGGCGGGGTGGGCCCTGATGACGCTGTCGGCATCGACGAAGCCAAGCCGCGCCGGCACGCTTTTGTTTTGCGCATAGGGGTAGGCGGCGAGGGCCAAGAGCGCCAGGGCGAATAGGGCGAGATAAGACCGTTTCATGCTGGAAAGTCTAGGCCGTGCGGGTGAAGGTGAGGTGAGAGCGGGGACGTTTGTTCATAAACCCATGACTATAATCGTTCCGTGGAGGTGGAGAATGCTGGTTCGTGAGTGGATGACGCCGGATCCGGTGACGATCCGACCGGATACGCCGGTTCTCGAAGCCATGCGCCATTTGAAGGAGAAGGGGTTCCGGCGCTTGCCGGTGGTCGAAAGCGGTCGATTGGTGGGGATCGTCACCGATAAGGACCTGAAAGACGCCATGCCTTCAAAGGCGACCACCCTTTCGGTGTGGGAACTCAACTACCTCCTGTCCAAGCTCACCGTCAGCGAGGTGATGGCCAAGCCGGTGATCACGGTCGGGGTTGATGAACCCCTGGAGGAGGCCGCCCTTTTGATGGAGGAGTATAAAATTGGCGGCCTGCCTGTCCTCGAGGGCGGCCGCCTGGTCGGCATCATCACCATCACCGACGTGCTCAAATCCTTCATCGAGGTCATGGGGTTAAAGGAAGGCGGGCTCCGGATTACCTTCGATACCCCCGACCGTCCGGGCGCGCTGGCCAGGGCGGCGCAGGCGGTTCCGCCGGCGAATATCGTTTCGGTGGCTACCGCGGGGATGCACGGTGGCCTGCGCCGGATCGTCATGCGTGTCACTGGCGAGGGCGCCGAGGACGTACCGGAGCGCCTGAAAGCGGCAGGCGAAACGGTGGTCGACGTTCGTAAGAGCGAACCCCGCTTGTAATCGCGCGAACCCCAAAGCGAAGCGCGCACCGCTGAGTGGGGTGCGCGTCTTGCTTTTCCACCCGGTTTTTATTCGACCTCGATTTCGATCTCGGCCGCAGGGGCGGTAAACCCGGCATCTTTGTGGGCGCCGTCGCAGAAGGGCTTATTTTTGGAATGGCCGCAGCGGCAAAGCGCCACCTGTTTGCCTTCCTTTTCCTCGCCGTTGTAAGTGTACTTCCCTCCCGTGGGAACCAGGTAGGGGCCGTTTTCCAGCGCGGTGACCTTGATCTTCATCCTCTCACCTCCAAGGGGCAGCCTATTCCAAAGGCTATAGTTTGTCAAGCGCTATGGAACGCATACCGCTCGGTCATGCTAGAATAAAAAGGTGACCGAGGATCGGGCGTTTTGCCCCGTTTACGAAGCGATCAACGTGCTGCAGGGCAAGTGGACGCTGCACATCGTTCGCGCCCTCCTCGAGGGCCCGAAAGGCTTCAATGAGCTCGCCCGGGCGGTTGGGGGCGTCAACCCCACCACGCTGGCGCAGCGCCTGGAGCAGTTGGTGGAGATCGGCGTGGTGGAAAAAGAGGTCCTCTCCAGCATGCCGCCCCGGACCCGCTACCGGCTTACCGAAGCCGGGCGGGACCTGGAAGCGGTCATCGCCGCGATCGAGCGCTGGGGCCGTCGCTACCTCAAGGCCCCGGTAGACGTTCGAGCCCGGCGTACTTCACCAAAAGCTTCTTGAGACCGACCCCGTCAAAGTGAACCGTGACCTCGGCCCGGGCGCCTTCGCCCCTGGCCGCGACCACAACCCCCACGCCGAAGCGGGGATGCCTGACCCGCTCACCGCCCTTGAACGCGGCGTGGTCGCCTGCCGCCGCCGGCCGGGGCGGCTTCGGGGTTGGGGGAGGAGCGCTGGCGGTGTGGACCGGCTGGAGCAACCCGGCCGGGATTTCTTCGATGAAGCGGCTCTTTTGCGTCTTCTCCCGCCGGCCGTAGGTCTCGCGTTCTCGGGCGTAGGAGAGGTAGAGGCGTTCCATGGCCCGGGTGACCCCGACGTAAAACAGCCGCCGTTCTTCCTCCAGGGCTTCCAGGGTCGAGCTCGAACGGTGGGGCAAGAGCCCCTCCTCGACCCCCACCAAAAAGACGACCGGGAACTCGAGGCCCTTGGCGTTGTGGAGCGTCATCAGGCTGACGGCGTCGCCCTCGGGGCCCCCCGGTTCCTCGGCGCGGGCGGTGAGCGAGATCTCGTCGAGGAAGTCAGCCACCGTGCCCCCTTGGGCCTCTTCCCACTCGCCGGCAGCGCGGAGCAGCTCCTCGAGGTTTTCCAGGCGCTCCTTGCCGCCGGCCTCGAGGGCCAGGGCTTGCTTATAACCGCTTTCCGAGAGCACCAGCTCAAAAAACGCCCGCGGCCCGAGTTTTTCCGCCTGCTCCGCCAGCGTGTCCAGGAGCTCGATAAAAGCGCGGACCGCATGGGCCTGGCGGGGGGCGAGGATCTTCGGCGCCAGACGCAAGGCAGCGTGGAACAAAACCCCGTCTTCTTTCGCCCGGGACTCGATTTTTTCAAGGCTTTTCGCCCCGAGGCCCCGCGGCGGGGTGTTGATGATGCGCTTTATGGCCACATCGTCGCGGGGATTGACCGCGGCCCGGGCGTAGGCGAGGACGTCCTTGATCTCCTTGCGAGAGAAGAACCCGACCCCGCCCACCACCTTGGCGGGGACGTTTTCGCGTCTGAAGGCCTCTTCCAAAACCCGCGACTGCGCGTTGGTCCGGTAGAGGACGGCGATTTCGCCCGGGCGATAGCGCTCAAGCAGGGATTTGGCTTCGCTGGCCACGAACTCGGCTTCGTCGCGGTGGTCGTAGGCCGCGAAAAGGCGCACCGGTTCGCCTTCGCTCTTTGAGGGCCTGAGCACCTTCTCGAGGCGGGCTTCGTTTTTTTCGATCACCGCGTTGGCGACTTTGAGGATGGCGGCGCTTGAGCGGTAGTTGGTTTCCAGCCGATAGACGGTGGCGCTCGGGTAGTCTTCGGTAAAGCGAAGGATGTTCCGGAGGTCGGCGCTCCGGAAGGCGTAGATCGACTGGTCGGGGTCGCCGACCACCATAAGGTTGGCTGCCTCGCCGGCGAGCAGGCGGGTGAGCCGGTACTGGGCGGGGTTGGTGTCCTGGTACTCGTCGACGTGGATGAAGCGCGCCCGGCTCTGCACCCGACGCAGCGCCTCGGGGTTGCTTTGGAAAAGTTCGATGGTGCGGAGGAGCAAATCGGAGAAGTCGACCGCCCCCAGCGCCTTCAGCCGGCTTTGGTAGGCACCGAAGACCTCGGCGAACCGTTCCCGGTGGAGACCGGCCACCCACTCGGGCAGGGCCTCAACCCACCGGGTCGTGTCGCTGCCGGCCATGCTCGATTTGACACGGTCGATCCAGCTGCGGACGGCGGTGGGCCGGGCCTCGAGGCCGAGATCCGTGAGGATCGCTTTGATGAGCGAGAGCTGATCATCGTCGTCGTAAACCGGGAAGCCGCTCGGCAGGCCGATCCGGCTGCCGTAGACGCGGAGAATCCTGAGCGCGGCGGCGTGGAAGGTCGCGACCCACAGATCACGGGCCGCCCGGCCGATCATCGCCTCCAGGCGTTCCCGCATCTCCTGCGCGGCTTTGTTGGTGAAGGTCACGGCCAGGATCTCCGCCGGGTGAACCCCGCGCTCGGCGATCAGATAAGCGATCCGGTGGACCACGGTGCGCGTTTTCCCGGAGCCCGCGCCGGCGACCACCAGGGCCGGGCCCTGGTGGTGGAGGACAACGCGTCGTTGTTCGTCGTTGAGCGAAGCGAGCAGATCGTCCATCGCGTAATGGAGTCTACCGTTCCCCGGCCCCGGCGAGCGAACCCCCCGCCGTGAACATTTCCGGTTTGAGGTTCAAGAGACGCAGGGCGTTTCCGGAGAAGATCTTTCGCATCTCATCCTCGGCCAGGCCGAGCTCGCTCGTGGCCCGGAACTGTTCTTGGAAGTAGGCCCTGACCCAGCCCCGGGGGAGGTGGGAGCTGTCGGTACCGAAGATGATCCGCTCGGCGCCGAAGACTTCGTAAAAAGCCTGGAAGAGATCCTTGATGGTGGGCACCGGCCACTGGTACCGGCGCCATTCGTTGTTGCCCGAGGTGTCGACATAGACGTTGTCGGCCGCCCACATGAGGTGCAAAAGCTCGCGAGTGTACCCGCAGCCGAAGTGGGGGATGACGAATTTGAGCCCGGGAAACCCCTTGGCAACGTCGTGCAGGACCAGGGGGTTGATGTTTTCGCCGGCGGCGACCCCCAGGGCCCCGGCCAGGGGACCAAAATGAATCAACACCGGGATGCCGAGCCGCTCCGCGGTCTCCCATACGGGGTCGAGCGCCGGGTCGGCGATGGAGCCGCTGAGGGCGGGGGCGAAGATCTTGTAGCCGACGAGCCCCAGCCGCTTCACCGCTTCTTCCAGTTCTTGGGCGGCATTGGGCATAAAGGGGTCATGGTGGGCGAACCCGAAGAGTTTGCGGTGAGGCGCGAGCGCCTCGGCCAGGGTTTCGTTGCCACCGCCGGTGACGAAGACCATTCCCAAAAGCCCCAGGGTCTCGACTTCCCTCGCGTAGTGCGCGGCGCATTGCTCGGGCGGTGGCTGCGGCCGTTCGGGAAAGGGAAAGCCGTAGGCCCGCCACCAGGCCTTTTGCGCCTCGGCGTTCTTTTTGGCCCAGAGTTGGAGCTTCTCCTCGCCGAACCTCCGGGCGAACCTTTTCCCCCAGCCGCCCCAGAGGCTGCTCCCGCGATAGGGGAGATGGGCGTGAAAATCAAAGACTTCGATGGGCAATCCGTTCATGCGATTCACCTTCTTCGCTGCCAATGGCGATGATGGCCCGGCCTTGATCGGGGGCCTTTTCCAGCTGACGCATGGCCGAGTGGCCGTGTTTGAGGGCGTAGTTGAGGTAGGGGACGATCGTTTCCTGAACCTTTCCTTTCGGCACGAGGTGCCGGCAGAGCCGTGAGAAGTGGTTTCGGACCACTTCGTTTTTCAAAAGCTCGTTCCGAGCCACTTTGTCTTTGAGGCGGGTGAGCTCGCCGCGGAGTCGCTCCCGGCTCCGGAGTGCGGCCCGCTTTAGCGTAGGGTCGAGTGCCATAACGGCGAGCAACAGACCCTCGAATTCCTGCTCGATACGGGCGAGCGAGTCGCGAATATTCCGGGCGGCGGCCAGGGTTTCACCGAGCGCGCGGGTCATGGCGCGCTCCGGGTTCTGGACGAAATCCCACGGGTCGAGGCCGTAACTGGCCAGGATTCGCCGGATGGGGGGTTCGAGGACCAGTGCCGAGAGCCGCTCGATCACGGCGGGCATCTCCAGCTGATGGAGCCGGTAGACCTCGGGGAGCAGGGCGATGTAGGCCAGCTCGCCCGGCCCCACCACCAGCCCCGCGGTCGGCAGCACGCTGTCCTGCGCCACCGGACGGAGCCCGGCGGCCGGGGTCAGGCGGGTGGGATCGGACTTTAGGATTTCCACCAGTTCACGCTTTTGGTAGCACTTTTGGCCATCGCTGAAGGTGCCCGCCTGGTAGCGGAGGAGCCGCCGGATGCCGTCGTCGCCCTCGAGGAAAACATTGGTCGCCCCCTGGCCGCGGCCGAGACCGGGTTTGAAACCGAGTGCCCGGAGTTTTTGCCCTGCCCGGTTGATGGCCTCGCTCGAGGTCAGCGGATCCTCGAGCTCGCGCTCGATGACCGGGGCAAAAAGCGGGGCGAGCTCGGGGGCCATGGGATCGAGCACAATGAGCCCTCGCGGACCCAGATAGCGCAGCAAAAGGCGGCAGAAGGCCTCCGAGTACGTGCGCGCGCCCTCGAGGACCCCGACGACTTCGGCCACCGTCCCCGCTTCGAAGGCAAAGCCGCTGGACTTAAGGAAGGCCTCGATCTGGGCGGCGTAGGGGGCGAAGGGGATTTTCCCCACCGGCCGCGCGGGGGGCAGCACCAGGTGCAGCGTGCGCGGCTCTTCGTCAAAGCCAATCAGCGTCGCCGAGGCCACCTCTTCGGTGTCGTGATCCTGCGAGGCCACCCAGAAGATCGCCACCACCGGCCGCTTCGGGCTGTGGTGGGCCTTGGCCAGCGAGAGCGCGGTGTGGGCTTTGTAGAAGGTGAGCGCCGGTCCCCCGAGGAGCCCGGCCTGCTGTCCGGTGACCACGGCGTGGCTTTGGGGGTGCGCCAGCGCCTCGGCCGCCTCGAGGCTCGCCTTCGGGGCCCCCATCCGGCGGAGGAAGGCGGTGAGCGCCGAGGCGACCTTTTCGCGGGGGGCCGGGCGCTCGCTGGCAAGCCTCCTCGCAAGCCACGCCGTGCCAAAGGGCAGCGTGGGGGGCAGTCGGCTCTCGCTCGTGGCCCGCTCGCGTGACCGCACGTTCTTGAGCTTAGGTCAAGCGTCCCCAATTTGCCAGCCGGCTTCTTTAGGATAGGGGCATGGCGACGATTCGCTTTGGTACCGACGGGTGGCGCGATGTGATCGCCGACAACTTCACCTTCGATAACGTGGCCCGGGTGGCCGAGGCCTACGCCGAGGCCCTCCGCGATCGGGGGGCGCACTCGGTGGTGGTCGGGTTTGACGGCCGCTTTCTCTCCGGCATGTTCGCCGAGCGGGCGGCCTTGGTCCTGGCCTCGAACGGCCTTTCGGTGAAGCTGGCCAAACGCCTCGTGCCCACCCCGGTCACCTCGTTCGCGGTGCGGCACTTCGAAGCCGGGGGTGGGGTGATGATTACCGCCAGCCACAACCCCCCTGAGTACAACGGATTCAAGATCAAAGGGCCCTACGGGGGATCGGCGACCCCCGACATCGTGGCCGAGGTGGAAGCCCGTCTAGACGCGCACCCTCCCTTGCAAAAGGCGGAGGCCCGCGAGGCCCTCGAGCGTTTTGACGTGCGCAAGGCCTATTACGAGCACATCGCAGCTCGGCTCGACCTCGAGGCCCTGCGTGATTATCAGGGCGTTCTCTACCACGACGCCATGGGCGGCGCCGGCGGCGGATGGGTCTCCGACTTCGCGCGCCGTCAGGGGCTCGGGGTAGAGGTCCGCGACCTTCACGCCGTGCCCCACCCCCTCTTTTACGGCGTGAACCCCGAGCCCATTCCCCGCAATTTGCAGACCCTGATGGCGGTGATGCGCTCGGAGGCGGGGCCTGCGTTTGCCGCGGTGACCGATGGCGATGCCGACCGCATCGGGGTGGTGCTGGCGGGGGGACGTTACTTCAACAGTCATCAGATCTTCGCCATTTTGCTCAAACACCTCTACCGCAAGGGCTTGCGCGGCCGGGTGGTCAAGACCTTTTCCGTCTCCAAAGTCATCGATCTCTTGGGGGAAAAACTCGGGCTTCAGGTCGAGACCACGCCCATTGGCTTTAAGTACATCACCGAGGCGTTTTTAGAGGGCGATGTCCTGATCGGCGGTGAGGAGTCTGGGGGCATCGGTGTTCGCGATCACCTCCCCGAACGTGACGGGATCTTCAACGCCCTGTTGCTCCTGGAGTCTGTGGTTCACACCGGGAAGTCTCTGGATGCCCAGTTCGCGGAGATCGAGGCCGAGATCGGCTTCAAGCACGCTTTTGACCGTCTGGACCTGCATTTGCCCGACGTAGCGGCGAGGGATGAGGCGATGGCCCGCCTGGCCGATCCCCGCGCCCTCGCCGGCAGACGCGTGAGTGAGGTGGAGGACCTCGATGGGTTCAAATGGCACCTCGGCGAGGACGCCTGGGTGCTCTTCCGGCCCTCGGGGACCGAACCGGTGTTGCGAATCTACGCCGAAGGCCCGAGCGAGGAAGAGGTCGGCAAGATCTTGCGCGCGGCGCGCGAGATCGTCGGCTTCTAAAGGGCCCGGCCATGGCGGGGCCCCGGAAAAAGGCAAACGAGAAAAAATCGTGCTCCGGTATGTTCGAAAAGACTCGTTCGCGCGTAAGGGGGTTGGGAAAAGGATGCGACGCGCCGATCGCTGGCGGCAAGTCCGGAGGTTTTTCGAGAGAATGGTGAACATGAGGTGGTTCCTCGCTTTCTTCCTCGGCCTCAGCTTGGTGGCCCGGGCGGGCGGTCTGGACTTTTCGGTCGGGGTCCAAAGTGCGGGGAGCGATCAGTTCATGGCCCAGCTCGGCGGGAGGCTCGAGGTCCCCGGGCTCGAACTCCGCGCCGGATTGCTCCTTGGGTCGCCGGGAGGCATTTTGGCGGAAGGCGTGGTCATCCTGCCGGCATCGATGCCGATGGTCTCGCCTTACCTGGGCTTTGGCGCGGCGATCGGCGTGACCGCGAGCGATGGCGGGGGTGTGTATCGCATCGAACTGGGACGGCAGGCTTACGCTGTTTTCGTCGCCGGCGTGGCGCTGCCCTCGCGGGGGTACCGGCCGTACTGGGAAGTTGCCTACTACCAGGGAACGAGTGTGAACTTTACGCGTTTTGCTATGGGGTTCGTCATGGAGGTGTTTTGATGGTCATCTTGGTTCACGGTGGTGCCGGGCGCGTGCCCGAAGCGTTACGAGAGGTGGTTCTGGAGGGCGTTCAGCGCGCGAGGGATGAGGGCTGGCGGGTGCTCCGCCAAGGCGGTTCGGCGATGGACGCGGTGGTGGCGGCGGTGAAGGTCATGGAAGACGACCCCGTCTTCAACGCCGGCACCGGGGCGGCGCTGAACCGCGCCGGGGCGGCCGAGCTCGACGCTGCGGTGATGGACGGCGAAACCCTGGCCTTTGGCGGGGTGGCCGCGGTGCGCGACGTTAAAAACCCCATCGAGCTTGCGCGCGAGGTGATGAATTCAGAGCACATCCTGCTCTGCGGCGAAGGGGCAAGCGCCTTTGCCCGGGAACGCGGCATTCCCCACCACCCACCGTCCCTCCTGGTCACCGAGCACGCCCTGGCGCGCTGGCGTGAAGTTCGAAAAAAGGGCCTCAAGACATCGGGCACCGTGGGCGCGGTGGCGCTCGATGGCCAAGGGCGGCTGGCGGCGGCGACCTCGACCGGGGGCATCGTGGACAAGCGCGTGGGGCGGATCGGCGACACACCGCTGGTCGGGGCCGGGACCTACGCCGAAAAGGGCCTCGGGGCGGCGAGCGCCACCGGGGAAGGGGAGTTTTTGGCCCGGGCGCTCGTGACCTACCGCTCGGTGAGTGCGCTCCGTCATCAAGAGCCAAAAGACGCGCTTTTTGAGGCCCTGGCCCTGGCCAAGGCGCTGGGCGGCGAGGGTGGCATCATCCTGGTCACCGCCGACGGGCGGCCGGTGTGGCACCGCACGAGTCCCCAGATGAGCTTTGCCTTCCGCAGCGACGACGACGAGGGAGCCGGTCTCGAATGAGAGCGCTCGCCTGCTTCGCGCCCGGCGACGGGGGTGGGGCCCGAGCGCTCATCGAGGCGCTCCGCCCCCGCGAGGTGTGCGTGCTGCCGGTGCGCCCCGAGCAAGGGGAGAAGGCCCTTTCGGGCCTTTGCCCGCTGGGGTTTGCCGGCGCATGGGTGGGCGACGGTGATTGGGCCCTTGCCTTGGCCCAGTCCCTGTCCCGCCTTGAGCCCGAGGCCCGGGAAGCGGGGCGGGTCGACGCGCTCTTTTGCGAGTGGGCGGGCCTCCGGGGGGCCTACCTCGCCCCGGGGGCCCTCGAGGCCCTGCTCTCTGAAATCGGCTTTGCCGGGTTGAGGGCGCTTTGGGTCGGTCCCGGAACCCCGGGGCTCGCTGCCGGATTGAGGAGTGTGGGGCGGCTGGACGTTCTGAGCCCCGACCTTCCCGCCGGCGAAGCCTTGGCGCGGGCGTTGCCCCCAGCCCAGCGCGGCCGGGTGGTTCCCGGCGTGCCGGAAGCGCGGGCGCTGGCCAGGACCGTGGATGTGGTGATCTACGCTGGCGGGCGGCTGCCGCTTGAGATCCTTGCCCCATATCACGTTTTGCTCGCCCTGGCGCCGCTTGCCAACGAGGCGTCGGCCTACGTTGAACGGGTCGTGGGGCCCGAGCGATTCCTCGGCCACCGGCTGGCGGCGTTCGTTCGGGAGGCGCTCGGGATCGATCTTTCGGTGGAGGATTTCCTTTCGTTATAGTGGTGGCATGATCCCGCAGCTGGAGGAGGTGCCGGGTGTTTTGGGAAGAATCGCCCGGCAGCGACTCCGCCAGGTCCTCGCCTCGCGCCCCACCATCGGGCCCCGGCCCGAGGCGGCGCCGCCTTCCTTCGAGCGCGCGCTGCGAAAGCCCGGGCTCAGCCTGATCGCCGAGATCAAGCGCAAGAGCCCCTCGGCGGGGAGGATCGCCGATCTGGACCCCCGGGCTACCGCCGAGGCCTACGCCAGGGGGGGTGCCAGGGCCATCAGCGTGCTCACCGAGCCGGAATACTTCGGGGGCCGCAACCAGGATCTCGTGGCGGCCCGGGTCGCGGGATTGCCGCTTTTGCGGAAAGACTTCGTGGTCCACCCCGATCAGATCTGGGAAGCCCGGGGGCTCGGGGCCTCGGCGGTCTTGCTCATCGTGGGGATTTTGGGGCCGTTGACCGGGGCCTACCTGCGCGAGGCACAAAAGGCCGGGCTCGATGCCCTGGTCGAGGTCCACAATGAAGTGGAGCTGGCCCTGGCCCTCGAGGCCGGCGCCCGGATCATTGGCATCAACAACCGGGATCTCAAAACCCTCGAGGTCGATCTCACCACCGCACCCCGCCTGGCGCGGTGGGCCCGGGCCCTGGGGTTTGAGGGGGTGCTGGTGGCGGAGTCCGGGTATACCAGCCCGGAGGACCTGGCCACGATTCGCGATCTGGTGGACGCGGTCCTCGTCGGCACCTCGCTCGCGGGGCACGGTGGCGACCTGGCCCAGGCGGTGCGCATGCTTATGCAGACGGCAACGCCTTAAGAACGCGACGCGATCGCAAGAACATAACGTTTTTTCCCCGACAAGTGAGAGATCCGTTGACGTCCGAAACGGCTGACGATATACTTCGCCACAAAGCGAACTCGGGAGGTTGGCCTTGGCCCAGTTGGATGTTGAGAACCTCACGTTGGTGTTTGGAGGCTTGGCGGCGTTGTCAGGGGTATCGATCGCGGTCGAGAAGGGCGAGCTGGTGTCGATCATCGGCCCCAATGGCGCCGGGAAGACCAGCTTGCTCAACTGCATCTCGGGGTTCTACCACCCCACCGAGGGCGTGATCCGCTTCGAAGGCCACGACCTCACCCGTGCCTCGCCCCACACCGCGACCCGCTACGGCATCGCGCGCGCCTTTCAAAACATCGAGCTCTTTTCCGGTCTCACCGTGCTCGAGAACCTGTTGCTGGCGCGCCACACGCACCTCCGCTACGGGCTCTTCGCTGCCGCCGTGTTTTATGGCCGCGCTTTGAGCGAAGAGGTCGAGGCGCGGGCCTACGTCGAGGAGATCATCGACTTCATGGAGCTCGAGCCCTACCGGAAGCGCTTGGTCGGCAGCCTGCCCTACGGGGTGCGGAAACGGGTGGAGGTGGCCCGGGCGTTGACTTTGGGGCCGAAGCTCTTGCTTCTCGACGAGCCGATGGCGGGGATGACCCTGGAGGAGAAGGAGGACATGGTCCGGTTCATCCTCGATATCCGTGCCGAGCGGGGGACCACCATCGTCTTAATCGAGCACGACCTGGGGGTGGTGATGGATATCTCGGATCGGGTCTATGTGCTCGACTTCGGGCAGGTCATTGCCGAAGGCACGCCCGAGGTGGTGGCCAAGAACCCGAGGGTCCTCGAGGCCTACGTGGGAGGGACGGCATGAAGGTCTTGCGGCCTTCCTACGAGATGAAGCGCTTCACCCTGCCCCAGCTGCTCCGCGAGCGGGCGACGCGGGAAGGGGAGCGGGTGGCCCTGCGCGAAAAGGACTTTGGGATATGGAATGAAGTGACCTTTGAAACCTACTATGGCAAGGTCCGCGAGTTCGCGCACGGTCTGCTCGCGCTGGGGTTCGAACCCGGGGAGAAGTTCGCCATCATTGCCGACAACATCCCCGAGTGGCTCTACGCCGAGCTCGCGGTGCAGGGGCTTGGCGGCATCTCGGTGGGCGTGTACCCCTCCTCGGTGCCCCCGGAGATCGCCTATGTGCTGGATTACACCGATACGGTGATGCTTTTGGTCGAGGACCAGGAGCAGGCGGATAAGCTGCTCGAGATCCGCGATCAGCTGCCAAAGATTCGCAAGGTGATCTACGAAGATCCCCGGGGGATGCGCGCTTATCGCGATGACCCCTGGTTTATTTCTTTCGACGAGGTTTTGGAACTGGGCCGGGCGCATTTCAAAAAGGCACCGAATGCCTTTGAGGAACGCCTCGAGGCCGGCCGACCCGAGGACGTGGCCCACTTCTCCCTGACCTCGGGTACCACCGGTAAGCCGAAGGCGGCGATGATTACCCACAAGAACCTGATCCACATGGGGGTCGCGCTTCAGGAGATCGACCCGGTGGAGCCGACCGACGACTACCTCTCCTTTTTGCCTCTGGCCTGGATCGGCGAGCAGATGATGACGGTCGGCATGGGGCTCACCGGTGGCTTCGCCGTGAATTTTCCCGAGGAAGTCGAGACCGCCATGGACGACCTCAAGGAGATTGGGCCCCACCTGATGTTCAGCCCGCCGCGGGTCTGGGAGGGCATCCAGAGCAGGATCTGGGTGCAGATGAGCGAGTCGTACCGTTTCAATCGCTGGGTCTACGAGCGCTTACTCAAGGTCGGCTACCGGGCGGCGGAATACCGGATGCGGGGCCGGCCGATGCCGCTTGGTTTGCGCCTGGCTTACGCCTTCGCCCACGCCGTGCTCTTCCGGCCGCTCAAAGACCGCCTTGGCTTTTTGCGCCTCCGCCGGGCCTACACCGGGGGAGCCGCCCTCGGCCCCGACGTCTTCCGGTTTTTCCACGCCATCGGCGTCAACCTCAAGCAGATTTACGGTCAGACCGAGATCACCGGCATCGCCTACGTGCACCGCGACGGCGACGTGCGTTACGACACCGTAGGCAAGCCGATCCCGGGAACCGAGGTGCAGATCAGCGAGAGCGGCGAGATCCTCTCCAAGTCGGACGCGGTGTGCGCCGGGTATTACAAAAAACCCGAGGCGACCGCGGAGCTGCTCGAGGGCGGCTGGCTCCATTCCGGCGACGCCGGCTACCTCACCGAGGATGGGCACCTGGTGGTGATCGACCGTGTTTCCGACGTGATGCACACCGCCGCCGGCGAGATGTTTAGCCCCCAGTTCATCGAGAACAAGCTCAAGTTCTCGCCCTACATCAAGGAGGCGGTGGTCTTTGGCAACCAGCGGCCCTACCTGACGGCGTTCATCAACATTGACCCGCAGACGGTCGGAAAGTGGGCGGAGGAACGGGGCATCGCCTACACCACCTACATGGACCTTTCGGGGAATCCCGAGGTGGCGGGGCTCATCGTCTCCGAAATCGAGGGGGTGAACCGCGATCTCCCCGAAGGCTTGCGCCTGCGGCGGGTGGTTTTGCTCTATAAGCTCCTCGACGCCGACGATGACGAGTTAACGCGGACGGGCAAGGTCCGGCGCAAGTTCGTCCACGAAAAATACAAGGACCTGGTCGAGGCCTTGTATTCCGACAAAAAACGCGTGTCGCTCAAAGCGGTGTTCAAATACCAGGACGGTTCGGTGCAAGAAGTCGAGACCGAGGTGGAGATCCTCGAGGTGCCCCGGGCCGAGAAGGCCACGGCCGGTGTGGCGTGAGGAGGGTGCGATGAGCTACTTCGTGCAGCTTTTGGTTTCCGGACTTGTCGTTGGCTCCATTTACGCGCTGGCGGCGCTCGGGTTCGTCCTCATTTATAAAGCCAGCCGGGTGATCAACTTCGCTCAAGGGGAGTTCATCGCCGTGGGGGCCTTCGTGGTGTACGCGCTGAGCGTCTATTTGGGCATGAACATCTGGCTGGCCCTGGTGATTTCGCTGCTGCTCACGGCGGTGCTTGGGTTCTTCGTGGAGCGGGTGTTCCTCCGCCCGCTCGTGGGGCAGCCCATCATCAGCGTCATCATGGTGACCATCGGTCTGGCCTCGCTCCTAGAAGGGGCCATTCACCTGACCCCCTTCGGCGGCGGCAACTTCAGCTTCCCTTCCTTCCTTCCGCAAAAAGGGATCGAGTTCGCCGGAATTTCGGTGAGCTACCCCCAGGTCCTGGCGGTGTTTTTCACCCTCATCTTTCTCGCAGTGTTCGCCTGGTTTTTTCAGCGTTCGACGCTCGGAATCGCCATGCGCGCCGTGGCTGACGACCAGATGGCGGCGATGAGCCTGGGCGTGAGCGTGGAGAAGGTCTTCGCCCTCGCCTGGGCGGCGGCAGGGATTACCGCGGCCGCGGCCGGGTTCATCGTCGGCACGGTGAGCGGCATCAACCTCGGGGGCCTGGTATCGATCGGACTCCGGGTCTTCCCGGTGGTCATTCTGGGCGGGCTCGATTCCATTCCCGGCGCGGTGATCGGCGGGATCGCGATCGGGATCCTGGAGAACCTGGCCACCGGCTATCTCGACCCCCTGGTCCCCGGCGGGGGTACGGGCGGGGTCTTCCCCTTCGTGGTGCTGCTCCTGGTTTTGTGGTTCAAGCCGTACGGCCTTTTCGGTACCGAGGAGATCGAGCGGGTATGAGTCGAGCTGGCCTTGTCCTCACCGTTCACGTCATTTGGAGGGACCATGCGTAATCCCTGGATGCAGACGGGAAATTACCGGACGAGCTATCGCCAGGACACCACCATCTTCGCCACCTATTCGGAGCAGCTCTCCCTGATCGTGCTCCTCTTGTCCCTGCTGTTCCTGCCGATGTTCCTGTCCCGACCCCAGATGTTCGTCGTGGATTTGATCCTGGTCTACGCGCTCGCGGTGGTCGGCCTCAACATCACGACCGGCTACGCCGGGCTCATCAGCATCGGCCACGCGGCCTTCGTCGGGGTCGGAGCCTATACCGCGGCCTTGCTCGCACCCGCCTTACCCTTCTGGCTCACCGTTCCCCTCGGTGGCTTGGCCGCAGCGATCGCCGGGGGGATTGTGGGGATCCCCTCGCTCCGGATCAAGCACCTCTACCTCGCCATCGCCACTCTTGCCTTCCAGCTCATCTTCGAGTGGGGTGTCGGTCATTCCACCCTGTTGCAGCAAGGGGGTGCGATCGCCATGCCCCGCGTGGTCTTCGCCGGCTACAAGGTCGGGTACAAGAACCACTACTACTTCTGGTACTACGTGACGCTCGTGGTCCTGATCGTCTTGGCTTTCGCCTTCCGCAATCTCCTCCGGACCAAATACGGGCGGGCGCTGGTCGCGGTGCGCGACAACGACCGGGCCGCGGACGCCATGGGGATGCACCCGGGGCTGACCAAGATCTTCGCCTTTGCCCTGGGTGCTTTTTATGCCGGCGTCGCGGGCGGGCTCTACGCCTACCTTTCGCGGGCGGTGGTCATCGAGGACTACATGCTCAACGTTTCCATCGAGCTCTTGGCCATGTCGATCGTCGGGGGGCTGGGTTCCATGGTCGGCAGCTTCCTCGGGCCGGCATTCTTGGTGCTCCTTGACCTCAATATGGAGGACTTCGCCAACTGGCTGAAGGCGCTCGGGATGAGCCTCCCCGGGGTGGATATCGCCTCGGCGATGCGTCCGCTCACCTTCGGGTTGGTGATCGTCCTCTTTCTGGTCTTCGAACCCAGGGGTCTGGCCAACTGGTGGCGGCTGGTTCGCAACTACTTCAAGAACTGGCCTTTCAAGTATTAGGCAACGACGGCCGCTGGCCGTGTTGCAGGGAGGTGGATGATGAGGAAAACGTTGGTCACCGTGATGGCAGCTTTGGCTGCGAGTCTGGCATTCGGGCAGACGGTCCATCTCATGTGGTCGGGTGCGATTACGGGCCCGACTTCGGATGCGGGGAAGTATTACGCGCAGGGTGTCGAAGATTATTGCAAGTACGCCAACGAGGAAGGGTTGACCGGAGGGCTGAAGATTGTTTGCGAGGTCCGCGACGACCAGTACAACAACGCCAACACCCAGCGGAACTTCGAGGAGGCCATCGAACGCGGTGACCCGGTCTTCCTCGGCTACTCGACGGGCGGGACTTTGCAGCTCAAGCCGCTGATCGAGGAAGTGGGCATGAGCTACATCCCGGCCTCCTACCACATCGGCAACATCGACCCGCCGAACAACAACTACGTGTTCCTCCCCATTGTCTCCTACTCGGAGCAGGTGATTGCGGTCCTCGAGTACATCGCCAAGGAAAAGCCCGGGGCCAAGGTGGCGCTCGCCGTGCACCCCTCGCCCTTCGGGCGTGCCCCGGTGGAGGATGCCAAAAAGGCGGCCAAAGAGCTCGGCATCGAGATCGTCGAGGTCCAGGAGATGTCCAAGGGCCTCGACTACACCGCGACGCTGAAGCGCTTTGCCAATGAGGGTGTCGAGTACATCGTTTACCAAAACGTCGCCGGGCCGGTGGCCACTATGGTCAAGGATGCCAAGCGTTTGGGGCTCAACATCAAGCACGCCGGGGCCCACTACGCCGGTGGCCCGGACCTCTTGCGCCTGGCCGGGGATGCGGCGGAAGGGTTCATCTGGGTGACCTCGTACTTCATGCCCGGTGAGAACACCAAAGGCGCCACCTTTGTGCGCGAGCTCGGCACCCGCTACAAGCGCCCCAGCGATACGTTGGAGAGCGTGCACTACCCCTCGGGGATGCTGGCGGCCGCCATTGCGATCGAGGCCATCCGCCGGGCGCATGAAGCCGGGAAACCGGTGACCGGGGATGCCGGTCGCGAGGCCGTGCACCAGGCGCTGCTCGGACTCACCTTTGATCCCGGGCTCGCGGTTGGTCCGGTCACCTACAGCAAGAGCGACCACGTGGGCGTGGACATGCTCCGGGCGCTGCGCGCCGAGGGCGGCAAATTCGTGCCCATCACCGAACCCTTCCAGTCCAAGCTCTTCCGGAAGGTTCACTACGGCAAGTAAGCGTTCTGCGCTGGGAGCGGCACCTCGCCGCTCCCAGCGAAAAAGGAAGGCAGGCCATCCGATGGGTGTGCGCGATGAGCGAAAGGTTCTCCTCGAGGTCAACAACATCGAGGTCGTTTACCACGACGTCATCCAGGTGCTCCGGGGCGTGTCGATCAAGGTCCCTGACGGGCAGATTACGGCCCTTTTGGGTCCCAACGGGGCGGGCAAGACCACGACCCTGAGGGCGATTTCCGGCCTTCTCAAGCCCGAATACGGTAAGGTCACCGATGGCCGAATCTCTTTTGAGGGAACGCCGATTCAAAACCAGGGGCCCGAGGCCATCGTTCGTTTGGGTATCGTTCAGGTTCCCGAGGGCCGCCACGTATTCAAGCACCTTACGGTTGAAGAGAACCTCAGGGTTGGCGCGATCACCCGCCGCGGCGCCAAGGTCCGCGAAGAGCTCGACCGTATCTATGCCTACTTCCCCCGCCTCGGGCAGCTCCGGAACAAACTGGCCGGTTACACCTCGGGCGGCGAGCAGCAGATGCTCGCCATCGGCCGGGCCTTAATGGCCCACCCCAAGCTTTTGTTGCTGGATGAGCCTTCGCTGGGCCTCGCGCCGCTTTTGGTCAAGGAGATCTTTGAGATCGTGGCCAAGATCAACGCCGAAGAAGGAGTGACGGTGCTGGTGGTTGAGCAAAACGCGGCGGTGGCTTTGGAGGTGGCCCATTACGGCTACATCATGGAGCAAGGGCGGATCGTCCTCGAGGGCACCTCGGAACAGCTCAAAACGAACCCCGACGTCAAGGAGTTCTACCTGGGCGTGGCCAAGGCCGGCCAGCGCAAGTCGTTCAAGGATGTGAAGGCCTATAAACGCCGGAAACGCTTTATGTAAGCGACGTTGACCCTTTTTGGACGTGCGTGCTAGTTTATTGTGGGAGTCGGAACGCCCAAAGCTCCGGCTTCCCGCCCTTACGGGGCGTAGCGCAGCCTGGCAGCGCGCCTGCTTTGGGAGCAGGATGTCGCAGGTTCAAATCCTGCCGCCCCGACCACGCGGGAGTAGCTCAGTTGGTAGAGCATCGGCCTTCCAAGCCGAGGGTCGCGGGTTCGAGTCCCGTCTCCCGCTCCAGAACCGGGGCGGCGCTGCCGCCCCTCGCCCTTGCGCCCGTAGCTCAGCGGAGAGAGCAGCCGCCTTCTAAGCGGTAGGTCGGGGGTTCGAATCCTCCCGGGCGCGCCATC
>WIAM01000099.1 GCA_015519965.1 Thermaceae bacterium | reverse complement strand
GTCAACAAGTTGTAGAAAGGGCCAGCGCAGTGGCTGGCCCTTTTGGGGCTTCGCATGGGGCTTAGTCCTCGAGCGTCACCTCCACGTGCTCGCCCTTGGTGGTCATGATCTCCACCCGCACCGTGCGCCCTTCGCGGGAGCCGCTAAAGCGGGCACGGCCGCCTTCGACCTCGAGGCGGCTGCGCTGGCCCGCAGCCTCGCCGTCGCCCGAGTCTTCGTAGACCTCCCCCTCGCTTTGACCTTCGGGGAAGACGCG
This sequence comes from Thermaceae bacterium, assembly GCA_015519965.1. Lineage (GTDB taxonomy): Bacteria > Deinococcota > Deinococci > Deinococcales > Marinithermaceae > WFXV01. The sequence continues at coordinate 7,204 of WIAM01000099.1, read as the reverse complement.
GAAGATGAGGGGGTCGAAAACGGCGGTTTCGCTCGGCCTGGGATCGGTGGTGGGCACGGCGTGGCCTTCGCGCAGGTAGAGGGGAATGCGGTCGAGCCCGGCTTCGGCGACGATCCAGGTTGGGCCTTCGAAAATTTCGCCGGTCCACCAGTCCTGCCAGCGCCCCTCGGGCAGGTAGACCGCGCGGTGGGTCTTGCCCGGTCGGATGATCGGGGCCACGAGCAGTGCCGGCCCGAAGAAGAAGGCGTCGTGGATGGTGTAGGCGGTTTCGTCCTCTGGGAATTCGTAAAAAATCGGCCGCATCAGGGGGGCGCCGGTGCGGCTTGCTTCCTCGGCCAGGGTGTAGACGTAGGGGAGGAGCTGGTAGCGGAAGCGAATTGCCTCGCGCATGTGGCCACTCCAGGGTTCGCCGAAGGCGTAGGGCTCCTGGCGGCGGCTGGTCTTGCCCGAGTGGTTGCGCATGAAGGGGTAGAAGGTGCCAAGCCAGGTCCAGCGGAGGACCAGCTCGGGGCTTGCGTCCTCGGAAAAGCCCCCGATGTCCGCGCCGGCGAAGGCCACCCCAGAAAGCCCGAGGTTTAAGAGCATGGGGATGCTCATCTCGAGGTGGCCCCAGTGGCTCTTGTTGTCTCCGGTCCAGACCCAGGCGTAGCGCTGGATGCCAGCAAAACCGGCCCGGGTGAGCACGAAGGGCCGCCGATTCGGGTCATAGCGCTTCTGGCCTTCGTAGGCGGCTTGGCTCATCAGGAGGCCGTAGACGTTGTGCACCTCGGCGTGCGACTTTTCGCCGTGGCGGGCGCCGAGGGGGAGGGTTTTGCCCAGGGCCTTTTCCTCCATGCCCTCGACGCTGAAGGCCGAGGGCTCGTTCATGTCGTTCCAGATGCCCGCGACGCCCTTTTCTAGGTAGAAGCGGTGGAGGCCTGCCCACCAGTCGCGGACTTCCTTGCGGGAAAAGTCGGGCCACACCGCGGGTTTGGGCCACACCTCGCCGACGACCTCGTCGCCTCGAGGCGTCTCCACGAAGGACCGCATGCGCCGACCTTCTTCGTAGACCGAATAGCCCGCTTCCTTTTTTACCCCGGGATCTACGATCACCACGGTGCGGATACCCTTTTCCTTCAGCTCGGCAAAGAATTTTTCCGGTTCGGGGAAGCGCCCTTCGTGGAAGGTGAAGACTTTATAGCCGTCCATGTAGTCGATGTCGAGCCAGATGGCAGACAGGGGGATCTCGTGGGCTTCGAAGTTCGCCACCACCTCGCGCACCGTCTCGGCGTCGGGGTAGCCCCAGCGGCACTGGTGAAAGCCCAGCGCCCAGAGCGGGGGCAAGGGCGGCTTGCCAGTGAGGGCGGCAAAGGCTGTGGTCACCTCGCGCACCGTGGGCCCGGGGATCAAATAGAGGTCGAAGGTGGGCCCGGGGGTAAAGAGCGTACTCTCTTCGGGGGTGGTTGCGGCGAGGTCGAAGACGGTCTTCCAGGTTTCGTCGAGGAAGAGCCCAAAGGCCTTGCCGCTTTCGCTGCCGATGACGAAGGGGTGCGACTGGTAGAGGGCGTCGGTGGTTTCCTGATGGTCGAACTGGTCGGTGTTCCAGTGGGTGTAGCGGCGCCCCTTTTTGTCGAGGAAGCCGGTGCGCTCCCCGAGGCCGAAGTAGCGCCGGCCCGGGCTTTCCTTCAGGTGAAGCTCGAAGCCGCCGCCCAGGGGGTGGCCGTCGGCGGGGGCTTCCGGACGGGCTAGGCCCAGCGGATCGAAGGCCGCGGCCTCGTCGCCGCGCCAGGTGGCGAGGGTATGGGCAAAGAGGCCGCTCGCCGAAAGCCCCTCGAAAGCAAAGGAAAAGGGCGAAAGCGAAAGCGCGAGGAGCGGCAGACCCTCGGCGCTCGCGCTCTGGCCGTCGAAGACGATGGGGAGTCGGCGCTCATCCACCACCGCCCAGCTGCCTTTTTTGGCATCCTGAGGGCGTTGAAAGACGAGGACGCGCCAGGCGTGCGGCAGGGCTTCGATCCTGGCCGAGAAGGTGGGGCCGGTGAGCCAGAGCGCTTGGTCTTCGACTTTCCAGTGGGAAAAACCAACCGGGTGCATGTGTCTACTCTACGCCAGCGGGCGTTTTTCAAACACCACGGTCTTGAGATAGAGGGTTTCGGGAACCTGGAGCGTCCAGGGGTGGTCGGGAGGCTGGTGGGTGATGCGCTGGACGATGAGCCGCGTGCCGGTGTCGGCGCCGGCGCGGCGCGCGACCTCGAGGAGATCCGCCTCCTTCAGGTAATAGCTGCACGAGCTGAGCCAGAGCGTGCCCCCTTCTTCGGCGAGCTGCAACGCCTCGCGAACGAGGTCCACCAGGTGTCGCTTGGCCCGGGCGACGTCGCCCGGCTTTTTGGCCAGCGCTGGGGGGTCGAGAAGGACGTGGTGGAAGCGTTCCCCCCGCCCGACGAGCTCGCGGAGGACGGTGAGCGCCTCCCCGGCGCGGACGTCGACGCTGAGGCCGTGGCGGCGCGCCGCCGTGTCGAGCACCCCCAGGGCGGCCAGGTCCTTGTCCACTGCCAGGGCGCGGGCGCCCCGGCGCGCGGCCCGCAGGGTGAAGGCCCCCACGTAGCTGTAGACGTCGAGGATTCGTTCACCGGGCCGAATGAGGGTTTCGAAAAGGCGCCGGTTCTCCCGTTGATCGAGGTAGTAGCCCTTGGTCTGGGCCAGGGCCAGGGGGATTTCGAAGCGAAGGCCGTCTTCCTCGACGACGAGGACCTCGGGTCGCTCGCCCCAAAGCGTCCCTCCGGCCACAGGCAGCCCCTCCTTGCGGCGGGCCTCGGTGTCGACGCACACCGCCACCTCGGCGCCGGTCACCGCTTTGAGCGCCGGGATCCAGCGATCCTTTAAGGCCTCGGCGCTTTGCGTGCGCACCTGGACCATGAGAACGGGACCGAACCGGTCCACCACCAAGCCGGGGAGCCCGTCGGCTTCGCCGTGCACCAGCCGGTAGGCCTCGCCGAGGCCGAGCTCGAGACGGCGCGCCTGGGCTTTTTGGAAGCGGGTTTTGAAAAAATCCGAATCCAAGGGGCCGTCATCGAAGCGGTACACGCGGATGGCGGCCCGGATTTTGGGAGCAAAATAGCCCACGCCGAGGGGCTCGCCTTCGGCGGAGCGAACCCGCACCACCCCCGCCGTTTCCGGGACTTTAGCGAGCTCGTCGGCGTAGATCGTGGGGTAGAAGTTCTTGACCTTCTTTTCCTTGCCCGGCTTTAGGATGGCCTCGCGCACGTCTTTTTAGTCTACGGAAAAAGCGACCCTAAAGCCCGGCGAGCAAGGAGCGCTGCCCAAGCGTGCTTCGGATCGCCTTTGCCGGGCGGCGGGCTGGTTAGACTCCTCTCATGAAACTCTACTTGGTCACCAATGAGCTTGAGAGCCAGGGGGCGGGCAGGTTCGAGGCGGTCTACGTCGTCGCCGCGGAGAGCGAGGAAGAGGCGCTGGCCAAGGCCAGGGCCCGGGGGGGCGATGGGGTGCTGGCTCAGCGCGTTCGCGCCCTGGCCTTCGAGCACGACGGCACCGTGCTGGTGTGGATGGGGCTCCTCGAGGGCCGGACGACCCAGGAGAAGGGGCAAACCACGAAGAGCAGCGGAATGCGCATCGAGCGCTAAAGGGAGTATTTTGAGCCGTTTTGTAGCTTTTTAATCCCTTCCAGCCCGCCCTCCCCGCACTTCGCAGCTGCTAAGATGATGTTGTTTTGCTGGTGGCGCTTGGCGCTCTTAGTGAAGGAATGCACAAGGAGGCCGGTATGAATGCACTCGCGGAGTACATCAACGCCTTGATCTACGTAGGGATCGCCGCCCTGATCGGGGTGGCGATGCTTACGATGTCGCGCCTCATGAGCCCGAAGCGGCCCCACGAAGCCAAGGTCGCCCCGTACGAGTCGGGCAACCCGCCGGCGGGTTACATCAAGCGTTTTCCGGCTCAGTTCTACGTGGTGGGCATGCTTTTCATCATCTTTGACGTCGAGGTGGCCTTTTTGTGGCCCTACGCGTTGAACGCGGGAACGCTGGGCCTGGTGGGATTCGTGGCGGTGACGGTCTTCACCCTCGTGGTCCTGGCCGGATTTGCCTACGAATGGGCGAAGGGGGTCATGAAGTGGGACTAAGCGATCGGTTTGAACAGGACGCCAAGGCGTTGGAAAAGGAGGGCATCCTCTTTTCCACCATGGAGAAGCTGGTGGCCTGGGGGCGCTCGAACTCGCTGTGGCCGGCGACCTTTGGCCTCGCCTGCTGCGCGATCGAGATGATGGCGTCCACCGACGCGCGCAACGACCTGGCCCGCTTCGGGAGCGAGGTCTTTCGCGCCAGTCCCCGGCAAGCCGACGTGATGATCGTCGCCGGCCGGCTTTCCAAGAAGATGGCCCCGGTGATGCGGCGGGTCTACGACCAGATGCCGGACCCCAAATGGGTCATCAGCATGGGCGCCTGCGCGAGTTCGGGGGGCATGTTCAACAACTACGCCATCGTGCAGTCGGTGGAGTCGGTGGTGCCCGTGGACGTCTTTGTTCCCGGCTGCCCGCCGCGGCCGGAGGGGCTGATCTACGCGGTGATGCAGCTGCAGAAGAAAATTCGCGGTCAGGCCTTCGATGGCTCGGGGCGCAAGCTGCCGCCGGTCGAAGCCTGGACGAGGGGGTATTAGATGACCCGGCGTGAACGTGCGATCGCTTACGCCGAGGAGCACGAGCTGACCTACGAAGATCGCCACAGCCTTTTGCACATCGTGCTGCCGCTTTCGAGCCTCAAGGCCCACATGCGGGCGTTCAAGGCGATGGGCTTTAACTACCTGGCCAACGTCACGGGCATCGATTACCTCGAGTATCCCGAGCCCAAGCCCGAGCGCTTCGCGGTGGTCTACGAGCTGGTGAGTCTGCCGGGGTGGAAAGACGGCGACGGCAGCCGCATCTACCCCCGGGTCTACGTGCCCGAGGATCGCCCCCGGCTTGCCAGCGTGGTCGATCTCTGGCCGAGCGCCAACTGGCCCGAGCGCGAAGTCTTCGACCTTTTGGGCCTGGTTTTCGAAGGGCACCCCGATCTGCGCAAGATCCTGACCCCGGAGGAGCTCGAGGCGCACCCCTTGCGCAAGGACTTCCCGCTCGGGGAGACGCCGACGCTTTTTAAGGACGGCCGCTACATCGACCCCGAGGCCTTCCGGGCCGGGCTCAAAGGCAAGGACAAGGGGCTCACCGGCTGGCGCGGTGGTCGCCGAAAGGGGGAGAGAAGGTGAATCCCGAGGCCAAGGAACTGCGGACCGAGGAGATGGTCCTGAACGTGGGACCGCAGCACCCCTCGACCCACGGGGTACTGCGGCTTTTGGTGACGCTTGCGGGGGAAGAGGTGCTGGAGGTGGTGCCGCACGTCGGCTACCTCCACACCGGCTTCGAGAAGACCATGGAGCACCGCACCTACCACCAAAACATCACTTACACCCCCCGCATGGACTACCTGCACTCTTTTGCCCACGACCTGGCCTACGCCCTCTCGGTGGAAAAGCTCCTCGGCGCCGAGGTGCCCCCGAGGGCCCAGGTGATCCGGGTCATCTTGAACGAGCTCTCGCGTATCGCCAGCCACCTGGTCTTCGTGGGCACGGGGCTACTGGACCTCGGCGCGTTGACGCCGTTTTTCTACGCCTTCCGCGAGCGGGAGACGGTTCTCGATCTCTTCGAGTGGGTCACGGGTCAGCGTTTCCACCACAACTACATCCGTATCGGCGGCCTTAAAGAGGATCTGCCGGAGGAGTTCGTCCCGGAATTGAAGAAGTTCCTCGACACCTTCGACCACCGGGTCGACGATTACCAGGGCCTCTTCGTGGGCAGCCCCATCTTCGAGGCTCGTGCCCGGGGGGTGGGGGTGATCCCGCCCGAGGTGGCCATCGCCTACGGTCTCACCGGTGGTTCGCTCCGGGCCAGCGGGGTGAACTACGACGTGCGCAAGGCCTACCCTTACTCCGGCTACGACACCTACGACTTCGAAGTTCCCCTCGGCACCAACGGCGATACCTGGGACCGCATGGTCATCCGCCTTTTGGAGATGCGGGAGTCGGCCAGGATTATCCGCCAGGCACTGGAGCGGCTGGAGCCAGGGCCGATTCGCGATCCCAACCCCCACTTCTCGTTCCCGCCCAAGGAACTGCTCGCCACCTCCATGGAGGCGCTCATCTTCCACTTCAAGCTGGCCACCGAGGGCTTCGAGGTGCCGCCCGGCGAGGCCTACGTGCCCACCGAGAGCGCACGCGGCGAGCTCGGCTACTACGTCGTTTCCGATGGCGGCAGCATGCCTTACCGGGTCAAGGTGCGCGCGCCCAGCTTCGTGAATCTCCAGTCGCTGCCCGTGGCGGCAAAGGGGCATCAGTTCGCCGATCTGGTGGCGATTCTGGCGAGCTTGGATCCCGTGATGGGAGACGTGGACAGGTGATCGGCATGGGGTTTTTTGACGACAAGAAGGAGTGGCTCGAGGAGGTCTTCCGAAACTACCCCGAAGGTAAAAGGCGGGCGGCGATCATGCCGCTCTTGCGGAGGGTCCAGCAGGAGGAAGGTTACGTCAGCGACGAGCGTCTACGGGAAATTGCCGAGCTTTTGGGCACCACCCCCACCGAAGTGCGCGGGGTGATGAGCTTTTACTCCTATTACCAGGCGGTGCCCACCGGCAAGTACCACATCCAGGTCTGCGCCACCCTCTCCTGCGCCCTGGCAGGGGCGGAAGAGCTTTGGGACGCGCTCCGCGAGGAGCTCGGCATCGGGCCCGGTGAAGTGACGCCGGACGGCCTTTTTTCGATCCAGAAGGTTGAGTGTTTGGGCTCGTGCCACACCGCGCCGGTGGTGCAGGTGAACGACGAGCCCTACGTCGAGTGCGTGAGCCGGGCGCGGCTGAAGGCGTTGCTCGAGGGCCTTCGCGCCGGCAAGCCGCTTTCTGAGATCGAGCTTCCGGGACCCTGCGGGCTGCACATCCGGGAAGGAGGGGAAGGATGAGCGAGGGGCCGATCGTCTCCGGTCACGACCCGCGCTTTGAGCGCACCCTCTATGCCCGCGTGGGTCAGCCGGGCTCGCACACCCTCGACCACTACCTGGCGCACGGGGGCTACGCGGCGGCGAAAAAGGCGCTTTTGGAGATGACCCCGGACGAGGTCATCGAGGAGGTCAAGCGCTCGGGGCTCCGGGGGCGCGGGGGGGCGGGCTTTCCCACCGGGCTCAAGTGGTCGT
>WIAM01000016.1 GCA_015519965.1 Thermaceae bacterium | reverse complement strand
GATCGGAAACCCTGAGCCGGGTGAAGGGGATGCACAGCGATGCGGTCCGGGAAATGCTCGGGCCGGGGGCGCCGGTGGAGGTCATTCACCGCGACCGCTTCGCGCTGGCGATGCGCTAGGCCTCGGGGTATAAGGTGGAACATGGAAGCGATGCTGCGCGAACTCGCCCTCTCGGCCAAGGCGGCCGCCCGGCGCATGGCCTACGCTGGCGGCCAGGCCAAGCGGCGGGCGCTCTTAGCCATGGCCGGCCTGCTGGTGGGTGAGGCCGAGGCCCTGCTCGAGGCGAACGCCGAGGATTTGCGCCTGGCCCGGCAGGCCGGTTTGGGGGGAGCCAAGTACGACCGGCTCCGGCTCGATGCCAGGACCCTCGAGGACCTCACGGCCGGTCTCAGACAGCTCGCCGATGCCCCCGAGGTGGTAGGGGAGATCAGCGAGCTTCGCACTCTGGCGAGCGGGCTCCAGGTCGGCCGGATGCGGGTTCCGCTCGGTCTGATCGGCTTTATCTACGAGTCCCGGCCCGGGGCTACGGTTGAGGCCGCCGGGCTCGCGGTGAAGTCGGGCAACGCGATCCTGCTCCGGGGAGGGCGGGAAGCGTTTCGGACCAATGAGGCGCTGGTTCAGCTCTGGCGAAGGGCCCTGGCCGGGGCAGGCTTGCCGGAAGAAGCGGTGAGCATGGTCCCGACCACCGACCGCGCGGCGGTGCTGGCCATGCTCGGGATGGAAGGCATCATCGACGTGGTGATTCCCCGTGGCGGCGACGCGTTGATCCGGCTGGTCAGCGAGAACGCCAGGATGCCAGTGCTCTACCACGCCAAGGGGGTCAACCACCTCTACGTCGACGAGTACGCTGACCTCGAGATGGCCCGTAGGCTCACGATCAATGGCAAGGTGCAAAGGCCTGGGGTGTGCAACGCGCTAGAGACACTCTTAGTCCACCGCCGGGTGGCCGGGTCCTTTTTAGGTCCGCTCGCGGAGGCGATGTTTGCTAAAGGGGTTGAGCTTCGGGGCGATGCCGAGGCGCTTCGCCTGGTTCCGGCGATGAAAGAGGCGAGCGAGGATGACTGGTCGACGGAATACCTCGACCTCATCCTCTCGGTTCGGGTCGTGGCCAGCATGGACGAGGCGCTCGCCCACATCGCCCGCTATGGCACCCACCACACCGAGGTCATCGTCACCGAGCACTACCCGAACGCGATGCGGTTTTTGCGAGAGGTGGATGCGAGCTTAGTGCTCGTCAACGCCAGCCCCCGCCTCAACGATGGCTTCCAGCTCGGCCTCGGGGCCGAGATCGGCATCAGCACCACCAAGCTCCATGCCTACGGGCCCATGGGGGTGCGTGAACTCACCACCACCAAATGGGTGGGCCTTGGCTCGGGGCAGATCCGGGACTGAGTGCCCCGCCGTGGCGTTTGCCATGGCGGGGGCCTGAGGAAAAACGAGGGCGCGGCCAGTTCTGTATAAAGGCTCGGGGCCGCCCGCCTAGGCCTCGGCGACGCCCCCTTGGGGTTCGATGCTGCCTTCTTCGACCGCGTGGGCTTCCATGAGGTTTTCGTCGATGTAAATGGGGGCATCGACGCGCAGCGCCAGGGCGATGGCGTCGGATGGGCGGGCGTCGATCTCGTACTCGATCCCCCGGTGTTCGATGACGAGCCTGGCGAAAAAGGTGTTATCCCGGAGTTCGGTGATCTCGACCCTGAGGAGTTTTCCCCCCAGCATGTCGAGCACCGAGAGCAAGAGATCCGGGGTCAAAGGCCGCGGTGGCGCTTCTTTGGCCAGGGCGATGGCGATGTGCTGGCCCTCGAGGGCCCCGATCCATATCGGCAGCAGCTTGCCGTTTTCCGCCCGCAGGAGCACCACCACGCCCCCGGTGTTCGGGTCGACCCCCAGGTTTTCGACTTTTGCCTTAAGCATGGTTCCATTATAGGTTTGGTGGCTTAGACTTAGGGCATGAGGACTTACCCTGTCGAAATCGCGGGGGTACAGCGAGAACTTCCCATCGTCAAGGTCGGTGATCAAGTTGCCGTCGCGCTTCTCAACCTCCTTGGGGATTCAGAGCTCACCGAGGCGGCGGCCCGGGCCCTTTCCGAGCGGATCCCCGAGCAGGCCGAGGTGCTCGTGACCCCCGAGGTCAAGGCCGTGCCGTTGGCCCACGCCCTCTCGGTGCGCACCGGCCTTCCCTACGTGGTGGCGCGGAAGACGGTCAAGCCCTACATGGTCCGCCCGGTGACCCGCGAGGTGGTCTCGATCACCACCGGCAAGCCCCAGCTTTTGGTCCTCGACGGCGCCGACGTCGAGCGCATCCGCGGGAAACACGTGGTGATCGTGGACGACGTGGTCTCGACTGGGAGCACCTTAAAAGGCCTTAAGGAGCTCATCGAGAGCGTTGGCGGCAAGGTCGTCGGGGTGCTGGCCGTCTTTACCGAGGGTGCCCCCCGCGACGACGTGATCGCGATCGGCCACCTGCCCCTCTTCGAACCCGAGGGGTAGGCTGGATTAAGATGACCATCATGGAAACCTATCCCATCACCGTAGGCAACGTCACCCGGCACGTCCCGCTCGTGGAGACCCTGCCGGGCATGCGCATTCCCCTGGTCGAGTTCCTCGGCGACGTTGAGCTCGTGCGTGAGGCGGCGCGCTTACTCGAACCCCACCTGCCCGAGGAGACCGAGGTACTGCTCACCACCGAGTGCTCCCCGGTCACCCTGACGCACACCCTGGCCGAGTTGCGGGACCTCCCCTATGTCGTGGCCAGGCGCCGGCGCCGGGCCTACATGGAAGATCCCCTGATCCAGGAGGTCCCCTCGCTGACCCTGGGTTCGAGCGATACCCTTTGGCTTGACCGTCGCTGGGCCGAGCGCATCATGAACCGGAAGGTCGCGATCGTCACCGACGTGGTGAGCACCGGGGGGACCATCAAGGCCCTGGATCGCTTGACCTACCGGGCCGGCGGGCACGTGATCGCCCGGCTCTCGGTTTTTCAGCAGGGACAGCGCGAGTTCAACGGCGAAGCGTTCGCCCTGTATAACCTACCCATCCTTTAGGCCGCAATAAAGGCGAACGCCTAGGCGTTCGCCTTTATTGCCAGCCGCCCAGGATGTGGACGTGGACGTGGAAGACCTCTTGGCCTCCTTTTTCCCCCACGTTCACGACCACCCGGTAGCCCGCAAGGCCCAGCGTCTCCCTGGCCACGCGGTTGACGGTGCGGAAGAGGCCGCCGAGCGCGCGTTCGCCGGTTTCATCGTCGGGGAAGTCGCTG
>WIAM01000098.1 GCA_015519965.1 Thermaceae bacterium | reverse complement strand
TCGTGGCTGATGCCGGTGACTTTGCGGCGCGGTGCCTCGACACCCAGGACTTGAAAGAGGCCTTGCAGGTCGTCCAAGGTGACCCCTACCCGAACTACCGGCGCACCGTCAGGGTGACCGGGATCTCAACCCGTTCGCGGTTGCGCCAGATGAGAAGCCGAACCACGTCCCCCGGGCGGTAGCGGGCGATTTCCTGGATCACTTCGAATCGGTTTTGGATGGGGCGTCCGTTGACCGCCAGGATCACGTCGCCGAGGGCCACCAGCTTGCCCAGTTCGTCGCGGTCCGCGCCTCGGACCCCGGCCCGGGCGGCCGGAGAGTTGGGTTCGACGCGGTCCACCATGACCCCTTTCACCCCCACCAGGCCCAGGGCCTTGAGGAGCAGGGGGTCGAGTTCGGTGAGGTCGATCAAGGTTGCGCCCAGCCAGCCCCGTTGCGGGACCCCATAGCGTTCGAGGTCCTCGATGCTCTGCTTCACCAGTCCCGCCGGGATGGCCATGCCCACCCCGGAGATCCCGCTCGGCCCTCCCAACACCGCGTCGACGAGGCCGATGACCTTCCCCTGGCCGTTGAGCAAGGGTCCGCCGGAGCTCCCGGGCTCGATCATGGCGTCGGTGTAGACGACCTCGAAGATCTCAAGCCCCACGTCGCCGCCGAGCTGGGCCGCGTCCTCAAACGGCCCCACCCCGGCGACTACGCCGACCGAGACCAGGTTGCGCCGGCCGTAGGGACTCGAGATGAGGATCGCGGTTTGGCCGGGGAGGAGCCGTTCGTCGGAGAAGGCGAGCGTGGCCTGGGCGCTGGCGTCGACCTCGAGGATAGCCACGTCGAGCCCCTTGTCGACCGCGTAGACCCGGGCCGGGTAGCTCTCACCGTCGTTCAGGGTTACGGTGATCTTTTGCAGACCGTCGATGACGTGGAAGTTGGTCACGATCCGGTGCGGGGCGTAGAAAAAACCTGAACCCCACACCGGCCCCGGGTTGTCGGTGAAGCTGGACTGCCCCTGCACCCGGACCACCGCCGGGAGCGCGGCCTGCACCACCCGGACCCGCGCCACCTCTGCGGGATCGGTGAGGAGGGCGAGCGCCGATCCGATGAAGGCGAGTGCGGCGAAAACGAACTTCATCTGTCTAAAGTATAAGTCGTATCGCTCCCAGCGCGTTGCCCGAGCCTGCCTACATCACCTCCGGCGCGGGGACGCCGAGCAGGGTGAGGCCGATGCGCAGCGTTTCCTTGAGCGATTCGACGAGCTTGAGTCGGAGTTCGCGCAGCCCTGGCGGCGCCCCGAGCACCGGCGTCGCCGGACGGCCGTTCTCCTTGGCGTTGTAGTAGGCGTTCCAGACCGCGGCCAGGTCGAGCAGGTGGTTGGCGAGCAGGTGAGGGGTGTGCTCGCTGGCGCTCTTTTCCACCGCTTCCGAAAACCCCAGCATGGCCTTGGCCAGGGCGACCTCATGGGGCGTGGCGAGGGTGGGGTCGGCGCCTTGCTGCCAGTCGAGGCCTTCGGCTTTCGCTTTTCGCAGGATGGACGCGGCCCGGGCGTGGGCGTATTGCAAATAGGGGGCGGCGTCGCCCTCGAACGAGAGCACCGCCTGCCAGCGGAAGTCGATCTGTCGCCGGGGTTCGGTCTTGACCATGGCGAAGCGGACCGCACCCAGACCCACTTGCCGGGCCGCGAGTTCGGGGTCGGGGTGGTCCGGGTTCTTTTCCGCGATGACCTCCCGGGCCCGCCGCGTGGCTTCTTCCAGGAGTTCGTCCACGCTCACCACGTGACCCTTGCGGCCGGAGAGCGGGCGGCCCTCGAGGAGAACGGTTTCGTAAGCGAGGTGGACGTGCCCTTCGGCCAGGTCATCGCGGCCGAGGGCCTTGAGGGCGGCCTTGAGCACGGCCTGGGGGTAGCTCTGGCGGACGTCGATGACGTTGACCGTCCGTTTGGCCCCGCCAAAGGCCATGGGCTCGCCGTCCGGTGCGCTGGTGTAAAGGGTCTTCCCCGAGGGTTGGCGGGTGTAGGGCTTGAAGCGGAGACCCTCGAGCACGCCCATTTTCCAAAGCTGGAAGGCGATGTCCTTGGCGGTGTAGGTGGCGGTGCCGTCCGAGCGCACCAGCACCAGGTAGGGATCCTCAAGGCCGGGGATGAACTCGGAGGTATCGAAGACGATGGCGCCCCGGTACTTTCCCTCGTCCATCCGGCGTACATAGGGGGTTTTGGCTAGGGCGTCGAGCGCCTTTTGCAAAAGGCCTTCGCGGACGATGTCCGATTCCCACACCAGCGCGTCGTAGCTCGCACCGAGGGCCCACATGGTCTCAAGCTGGGCGTCGAGGATCCGCGCCACCGCCTCCCGCAATTCGCCCTGTTCCAGACGCTTTACCACCTCGCGGATCTTGGGCCCGAGAGCCGAGCGGACCGATTCGTCCTCGAGGTCTTTGTGCAGCCGCACGTAGGCCTTGCCGGCGAAGTGGTCGAATTTTTCGCCCCCGGAGTCTTCGAGCCGGTAGTGATCGAGCGCGAAGAGGGTTTCCGCGGCCTGCAACCCGGTGTCGTCGATGTAGTTGATAACCTCGACCGGGTGGCCGGCGAAGTCGAGGATGCGGGCCATTGCGTCGCCCAGGGCGACGTTGCGCAGATGGCCGACGTGGAGTTCTTTGTTCGGGTTGACCGAGGTGTGCTCGATGAGCACCTTCTCGCCGCGTTTGGGGTTTGGGCTTGGGGGCTCGCTCGCGGCGGTGACCAGATAGGCAGGGTCGAAGGTGAAGTTTAAAAAGCCGCCAACGGCGTGGACTTCACGGACGCCGGGGATTTCGGGGAGCGAGTCGCGGAGGGCGCTGGCGATCTCGACCGGCGATTTCTTGAGTTTTCGGGCGAGTTGGAAGGCGATCGGGCTGCCGTAATCTCCGGGTTTTCCCTTTGGCGCCAGATCGACCGGAATGGGCCCTGGCGCCTCGATGCCCAGCGAATGGAGGGCTTGGCGCAAAGCGGCTTGCAATGGGGCTTTGACGTCACGCATCGAGGCCCCATCCTACTACGAGCCGGCCGTCTTCTGCCGCCGGGCCTCCAACGCCGCCTTCAAAGCAGCGGCGGCCTTGCGGTTCATGCCGGGGAGTTTGGCCAGGGTCTCGAGGGAGGCCTCGCGGATCTCCTCGAGGCTGTCAAAGGACTCCAGCAACACCCGGCGTCGTTGCTCACCGATGCCGGGGATGTCTTCGAAAATGCTCCGGAGGGCCTTCTTGCTCCGGAGCTTCCGGTTTCGCTTGACGCCGGTGCGGTGGGCCTCGTCGCGGATGTAGATGAGGAGCCTGAGCGCCGGGTGGTGCAGGGGCAGGCGAATGGCCTCGCCCGAGGGGAGGATCAGGGTTTCCTCGCGCTTGGCGAGGCCGACGGTGGGAATGGCGATCTTCGCCCGCTCAAGCCCCCGGAGCGCGGCGCGGACCTGCCCCAGCCCCCCGTCGATGAGGAGGAGGTCGGGGACGGGCATGGTCTCGGAAAGGCGTCCGGCGAAACGCCGGTAGACCGCTTCCTCGATGGCGGCGTAATCGTCGGCGTGGGCCTGACTTCGGATGCGGAGGTGCCGGTAGTCGCGCTTTTTCGGCCGCCCGCCCTCGAAGACCACGATGGCCGCCACCGTGGCCTCGCCAAAGAGGGTGGAGACGTCGAACCCCTCGATCCGGTAGGGGCGGGCGCTGAGGGCGAGGACCTCGGCCAGCGCCTTCAGGGCGGGGTGGTCGCCCTTGCGCTCAAGCCTCGCCATTTCGGTTTCCAGGGCGCTTTTGGCGTTTTTCTGGGCGAGCTCGATGAGCTTTTTCTTTTCGCCCCGCTTGGGGACCTTGAGCGCCACCTTGCGTCCGGCCCTCGAGGTCAGCGCCGCCGCCAGCGTCGATTGGCCTTCGACCTCGAAGGGGAGCAGCACCAGCTTGGGGAGGGGGGTGGCCTCGAGGTAGTAGTCCCTTAAGAAAGCGGCGAGGATTTCCTCGTCGCTCGCCTCCTCAACCCCCTCGACGAACCGGGAGACGCGGCCCAGGATGCGCCCCGAGCGCAGCTGGAAGAGTTGGACGGTGGCGTAGGCCCCGGCCCGGGCGAAGCCCAGAAAATCGAGGCTCACCTCCTGGGTGAGGACCGCTTGCTGCTCGGTGGCGAAGAAGGCCTTAAGCGCCCGGATCTGGTCGCGCAGCGTGGCGGCGCGCTCGAAGTTGGTTTCGCGGGCCGCCTGGTTCATCTCGGCCTCGAGGTCGCGGATCAGGGCGTCGACCTCGCCGCTCAGGACCCGCTCGACGTTATGGACCACCTGGCGGTAGGCTTTGGGATCGGCGAGACCGGCACAGGGGGCAAGGCACCGGCCCATGGCGTAGTTCAGGCACGGTTTTCGCCGCTTTTTCATGGGGACGCCGGAGTTTTTCCGCAGCGGGAAGGTGCGGTCGATGAGGTCCTTGATTTTGCGCACCGTGCCCGCGTTGGGAAAGGGACCCCAGTAACGCGCGCCGTCGTCCTTAATTCGGCGGACGATCCGCAGGGTGGGGAAGGGTTCGTTGGTGAGCTTGAGGAAGGGGTAGTGCTTGTCGTCCTTGAGGAGCACGTTGAACGGCGGCCGGTG
>WIAM01000097.1 GCA_015519965.1 Thermaceae bacterium | reverse complement strand
CTTTTTGCACCCAGCGCAGCAGAAGTAGTAGGTCTTGCCCTCGTACTCGGAAACGAAGCTGGTCTCCTTGGGGTTGACCTCCATACCACAAACGGGATCCTTGACCATTTCCATGCTCGTGCCTCCTTCCGGGGTGATGCGAACCCCCAGGTGGTCATTATAACCCACCCCGGGGGGGGTGGGAAGAGGGGTGGTGGGTATGCCGGGGAAAAGTGCTTTCGCTCCGCAAAACCGGGGTGGCGCGTGACATAGACTGGGGGGGTGCGAAGGGCAACCCCTACGGTGTGGATCGGACAGGTGCCCGTCGGCGGCGGGCATCCGGTGGCGGTTCAGGCGATGACCAACACGGACACCGCCGATGCTCAATCGACCGCGGCCCAGGTCGCCGAGCTGGCGGCGGCCGGGGCCGAGATCGTCCGCATCACGGTGAACAACGAGGCGGCGGCGAGGGCGGTTCCCGAGATCAAGGAACGGCTCGAAGACCAAGGGCTTTCGGTTCCCCTGGTCGGCGACTTCCATTTTTCGGGGCACGTTTTGCTGCGAAGGTTCCCAAAGGCCGCCCAGGCCCTGGATAAGTTCCGCATCAACCCCGGCACCCTGGGTAAAAAGCGCAAGGATCAGGCCTTCGCTGAGATGATCGCCGTGGCCCGGGATTTGCAAAAACCGGTGCGCATCGGGGGCAACTGGGGCTCGCTGGATATGGAGGTCTTGGCCGAGCTCATGGATGAAAACGCACGCCGGCCGGAGCCGGCCCCCGCCGAGGCGGTGGTGCTTTCGGCGCTGGTTGAGAGCGTGGTGCGCTCGGCGGAGGCGGCTCTCGCGCTCGGTCTCGGGGAAGACCAGATCGTGCTCTCGGCCAAGGTGTCGCGGGTGACGGAGCTGCTTTGGGTCTACCGCGAGCTCGCCCGCCGGACCCCCTTCGCCCTGCACCTTGGCCTCACCGAGGCCGGCATGGGCACGAAGGGCATCGTGGCCAGCACCGCCGCCCTGGCGCCGCTTTTGCTCGAAGGCATCGGCGACACCATCCGCGTCTCCCTCACCCCGCGCCCCGGCGAGCCCCGCACCCGCGAGGTCGAAGTGGCCTGGGAGGTGCTCCAGGCGCTGGGGTTGCGCCGTCGCTCGCCCGAGGTCTCGGCGTGTCCGGGTTGCGGTCGCACCACGAGCACCCGCTTCCAGGAGCTGGCCGAGCGGGTCGAGGCCTACTTGAAGGCCAGGCTCCCCGAGTGGAAGGCCATCTACCCCGGCGTCGAGACGCTCAAGGTGGCGGTCATGGGCTGCGTGGTCAACGGCCCCGGAGAGTCCAAGCACGCGGACATCGGCATCAGCCTCCCCGGCACCGGTGAAGACCCGAAAGTGCCCGTCTACGTCGACGGCAAGCACTTCACGACACTTTCCGGGGAAGACCTCGAGGCCCGGTTCCTGGCCATCCTCGAGGCCTACGTCAAAAGGCGCTTTGGCACCAAGTGAGCGCCGGCGGCAAACGGGGCCCCCGCCGTGGCCAAAGCCACGGCGGGGTAGTTATGAAAGAATCGTCTCGGCCCGAAAAAAGCGGCCAAACGCCCAGGCGCCGAGGAAAAACCCAAAAAGCCCCGCCGCCAGAGCCACCCAGGCCACGGTCCAGGGGTTCAGGTCGGGGCGGAGGGTGATGGCAAGAAAGAGCGCGAGCACCGGCAAAAGGGCGAGGGTGCGGAGGAGACTGCCGGAGTTGCCGAGCTGCACCCGGGCCAGGGCGGGGAAGAAGAGGGCGAGGAGCAGCGCCGCGGTCACCGAAAAGAGCGCCACCGCCAGTGGCACCACCGCCACCAGCGCCACGAACGTGCCCTGCAGCCGGACCCCGGCCCCCAGACCGACCAGCAGGAGGTACGCGCCGCCGAAAGCGGCCAGCGCCGTCAGCACCCAGCCGACGGCGGTATGGAAGAGGCGCGAGAGCAAAAGGGCAAGCCCCACTTCGCTTTTGCGGTAGGGCCCGGCGAGCAACAGCTCGATCCGGGCACGCCCGCTCTCGCTGGCAAAGGCGGCTTCGACGCCGCCGCTGGCGGTGAGGGCCACGAAGAGGGTGATGAGGTAGGGGCCCTGCAGGAATACCAGGGCCGCCGCCAGGGCGAGGTTGCCCTCAAGGCCGGGGAAGTAGAGCCGGGCCGCGGCCTTTAGGGCGTACTTCGTGGGACCGGTGAAGAGCCCGGGCACGAAGACCGCGACCAGGGTGAAGGCCCAGAAGATAGCCGCGTAGCCGAGGGGAACCAGGTAGAGCTTGGGGCCGAGCACCTTTCGCTCGTGATCGAAGAGGATCTTTGCTAAATGCCAGCCCATCTCAGGCCTCCGCGTTTTCCTCGAGGTCGAAAAACCAGCGCTCAAGCGGGTTTTCCGCTTCTTCCACCCGGAAGACCTCGACCCCTTTTTCGACCAGAGTCCGAACCAAGCGGGCCGCCGCCCCGTCGTTTTCCACCTCGACCCAGTAACGGCCCCCGCGTTCCTCGAAGGGGACCTCGAGGGCCCGGAGCGCTTCGCTGGCGCCGGCGCCGAGGCGGAGCACCAGCCGACGCCGGCCCGCGGTCGTGAGGGCCTCGAGCCGGCCCCGGGCCACGAGCCGCCCCTGGCGGAGGAAGAGCACTTCTTCAGCGAGCTCCCGGGCCTCATAGAGGTTGTGGGTGGAATAGAGGATGAGGCGTTCTTCGGCGAGCGATTTCAAAAGCGCTCGCAGCTCGCGCGCGGCAGTGGGGTCGAGCCCAGTGGTTGGTTCGTCGAGGAGGAGCAAGCGAGGATCTCCGAGCAAGGCCCGGGCCAGGGCCACCCGTTGCAACTGGCCCCGGGAGAGCGAGCTCAGGGGTTTTGCCAGCAAGGGGACGAGGCGCAACCGCCCGGCGATCTGGTCCACACGCGCGGGCTCAACGCCCAGCGCCCTGGCCCAGAATCCGAGCTCGTCGCGGACCCTGGCCTCCGGGGTCATCCCGGCGCGATGGGGCAGGTAGGCGAGCGCTTTCTTGACCCCCGGCTCGCGATGGGGGTCTTTTCCCAGGAGCCGCACCTCGCCCCGCCGGGCTTTGAGCACTCCGGCGGCGACGCGGAAGAGCGTGGTTTTGCCCGCCCCGTTGGGGCCGAGCAGCACGTAAAACCCCGCCTGGAGTTCGAGGTCAATGCCGTGCAACACCTCGCGCCTGCCGTAGCCAGCGTGGACCCCATCGAGCTTGAGCATCAAAGGGCATTCTATTTCGCAAATAAACGAAATAGCAAGTAAAATTGGGGTGTGAGCTTTTCTCGTCTCTTCAAGGCCTTGGCCGACCCGACCCGGCGGGAGATCCTGAAGCTGCTCCGCGAGGGGGAACGCACCGCGGGGGAGATCACTGAGGCTTTTCCCCTGGCGCGCAGCACGCTCAGCCAGCACCTGGGCGTGCTGCGCGGCGCCGGGCTTGTCGAGGTCGAGGCCCGGGGCAACGAGCGCGTCTACCGCCTCGCGACCTCCGTCCTCGAGGAGGCCCTGGCCTTTTTGATCGAGCTCCAAACCGGGAAGGTGGGGGATGCGGATGAGACGACACCGTGTGGCGATCCTGGGGCTCCTGTTTAACTGGGGGCTGACGCTCTGGGCGTATTTTCAGCTCCCGGAGCGGGTGCCGGTGCACTGGAATTTCAGCGGCGAGGTGGACCGCTGGGGGAGTAGGGCCGAGTTTTTGGCGATGCCCGCCATCGCCAGCGCCCTTTTCCTCTTCATGGTCTTCTGGCCGAAGATCGACCCCCAAAAGCGCGGTGAGTGGAAGAGCTGGCCGCTGATGGTGGCGGCGACGACCTGGGGGCTCTTTTTCGTCCAGGCCGGGATCCTCTATGCCCTCTTTGCCACCCTGAACCGCAGCGCCTTCTCGCCGCTCAAGGGGGTGGTCGTGGCCCTGGGGTTGCTCTTTTTGATCCTCGGGAACTACCTGCCGAAGGTCCCGCAGAACTGGATCTTCGGCGTGCGCACCCCCTGGACCCTTGCCAGCCGGGCCGCCTGGCAGAAGACGCACCGGCTCGCGGGCTGGCTCTTCGTCGGCGTCGGCGGGGTGACCCTGGCGCTAGCCTTCGTCGCCCCCCCGAGCACGGCCCTTGGAGCTTCCATCGGTCTTGAGCTCCTCGCCACCGTCTGGGTGGTCTACGTTTCCTACCGGGTGTGGCGTCAGGAACGGGATCGGCATGACGTAAGCTCGTAGCATGCGCAGCTGGCTCTTTGTCCCCGGCAACGACGAGCGAAAGCTGAGAAAGGCCCTTGACTCGGAAGCCGACGTGGTCATCGTGGACTGGGAGGACGCCGTCCCCGAGGGGGAAAAGCGCGCCGCCCGCGAGGTCAGCGCCCGGGTCTTACGGGAAACCGGGCCGCGGCCACGGGTGGTGTTGCGGGTCAACCACCCCCAGAACGACTTTTTCCCCGAGGACCAAAAAGCCCTGCCACTGCCCCACGTCACCGCCATCGTGCTCCCCAAGGTCGAGGCCCCGGAGGCGCTCGCCCCGGCGCGGCGGATCGGGCTGCCCCTCATCGCCATGATCGAGAGCGCCCTCGGGCTCTTCCGGGCCCTAGAGATCGCCGGCGATGGGGTGGAGCGGTTTATCTTCGGCGCTCTGGACTACCAAAAGGACATCGGCGCCCGCTATTCCCAGGACGCCTTGCTCTACGCCAAGAGCCATTTGGTCGCGGCGAGCCGGGCTGGGGGGCTGTTGGCGCCGGTTGCCGGCGTGTATCCCTTTTTGGACGACGAAGCTGGCCTTGAGGCCGAGGCCCGTCACGAACGCGACCTGGGCTTTGCCGGCAAGACGTTGCTCCACCCCCGGCAGATCGCCCCGGTCAAACGCGCCTTCGCCCCCACCGCAGCCGAGATCGAGGAGGCTCGGGCCGTGCTCGAGGCCTTCGAGGCCGCACGCCGCCAGGGCCGCGCGGTGGCCAAGCTCCCGGACGGCCGCTTCATCGACCCCCCGGTCGTGGCCTGGGCCGAAGAGATCCTTCACCAGGCGGGCGGGGATCGCTGAGCCCCTGGCGTTCGGGCTTCGGAGCAAAAAAGGGCGCCGGGCCTGCCGGCCCGGCCGTTTTGGTGACCCCAGGGGGAATTGAACCCCCGTCTCCGCCTTGAGAGGGCGGTGTCCTGACCGCTAGACGATGGGGCCAGGCACCAGACAGCCAGTGTACCTCAGGTGGGCGGCCGGCGCAAATTGGTTGGTACGCGGGTCACGATGGAGCCCAGCCAATGCGGTTTATAGTGACCTCTAATGATCGAGGCGGTCTTTTTCGACGTTGGCGGCACGCTCATCCACACCGACCCCCGCACCTGGCTTCCTTCGGTGCTGGATGAGCTCGGCGAAAAGGCGGATTGGAGCAAGCTGCGCGAGGCTCTGGTGCCGGCCTACGAGTACTACAACGCCCACCACATGCAGGCGAGGAGCCGGGAAGAGGCCATTTCGCTCTGGCGGAACTTCGACCGCATGCTCCTTGCCGGTTTGGGGGTGAAGGAACCGGATCGGGTGGCCGACTGGCTGGTGGCGCACTGGCACAGCCAGGCACTCTGGCCCAAGACGCCGGGGACGCCCGAGGTGCTCGAGACCCTGAAGCGCCGGGGGATGCGGCTGGCCGCGGTTTCCAACTGGGACGTACTCCTGCCCGAGATCCTCGAGGTCATGGACCTCGCCAAGTATTTTGACGCCATCGTGCCTTCGGCGGCGGTGGGCGTGGCCAAGCCCGAGCCCGCCATCTACCGGATCGCGCTGGAGTCGGTCGGCGTTTCCCCCGAGCGGGTGCTCTTCGTGGGCGACAACGAGGAGAACGATCACGATGCCCCCCGGGCCCTGGGCATGCATGCGGTGCTGACCGATCCCTACCGGGGCCTGGAGCCGGTTTTGGACGTCCTTTGAGGGGCACGGGTGGAGGCGGCCCTTGAACTCCTCCTGATCTTTGCCAGCTTCGCCGTACTGGCGCTGGCGTCAAAGCAAATTGGCGATTATTTCGCCAAATACGACCTGCCGCTCATCACCGGCTTTTTGGTGGCAGGCATCCTCATCGGGCCCTACGCCCTCGGCCTGCTCTCGCAATCGGATTTAGAAAAGCTGCGTTTTGTCGACGAGATGGCCCTGGCGGTGATCGCGCTCGCCGCCGGCTCCGAGCTCTACCTGCGCGAGCTGCGCTCGCGGATCGGGGCCATCGTGTGGGTCACGCTGGGGCAGATCGTGATCACCCTGGCCATCGGCGCCTGGGCCATGTGGTGGCTTTCGGGTATGGTCCAGGGCTTTGAGGGTCTGGGTCCGGGGGCGCGGCTGGCCATCGCCTTGCTCATGGGGGTGATCCTCCTCGCGCGGTCCCCGTCGTCAACGATCGCGGTGATCAGCGAGCTCAGGGCCAAGGGCCCGCTGACCCAGCTCGCGCTCGGGGTGACGGTGGTGAAGGACGTCATGGTCATCGCCCTCTTTGCCATCGTCTTCGAGCTTTCGCGGGCCTGGGTTATGGATGTGCCCCTGGGGCTTGGCTTTTTGCTGGTCTTGCTCGTCGACCTCGCGCTTTCAGCGGCCCTGGGCTATGGGCTTTTGTACTTTTTCATCCGCGCCCTCACCCAGCGCTGGCCCCCCTGGCTCAAGGGAACCGCGGTGCTCTTTGGCGGCTACGGGGTGTTCGTGATCGCCTCCGCAATCGAACGCTTCAGCAGCGCCTACCTCGGGGTGGCGCTGGTTCCGGAACCGCTGCTCGCCGGGCTTTTGGCCGCCTTCCTTCTGGTCAACAAGACGCCGCTCCGCGACGAGTTCGTTCGCCTGCTCGAGGCCCTTTCCCCCGCGGTCTACATCGCCTTTTTCACCCTCACCGGCGCCTCGCTGGCGCTGGATGTGCTCCTCGCCGCCTGGCCGGTGGCGCTTTTGCTCTTTGCCGTGCGGCTGGTGGGTGTCTTTTTGGGCTCTTTCGCCGGCGGGCTGGTGGCGGGGGACCCGCTGCGACTGAACGCGATCTCCTGGATGGCCTTTATTACCCAGGCGGGGGTTGCCCTGGGGCTTGCCAAGAAGGTGGCGGATGCCTTCCCCGCCTTCGGCGAGGCCTTCGCCACCGTGGTGGTGGCCCTGGTGGTCCTCAACCAGGTGGTCGGGCCGCCGCTCTTTAAAAAGGCGCTCAGGCTTGCCGGGGAGACCCACACCCGGGGTCCCAGTGGCACCCTGGACGACGCCCGCGACGCCATCGTCTTCGGCGACGACGACCAGGCCCTGGCCCTGGCGCGGCGGCTTGCCGCCCGGGGGTGGTCGGTGAAGCTGGCTTCCCCGGATCCGGCGCGGGTCGAGGTGCTGCGCGGGCAGGGGCTCACGGCGACCGCCTTTCGCCCGGGGGCGTTTTCCGCGCTCGACCCCGGAGGGGCGGACGCGGTGGTGGCGATGCTTAAAGATGAGGAGAACCTCGAGATCTGCCGGCATTTTTACGAGGAATACGGGCTTGAAAATCTGGTGGTGCGCTACCAGGGTCGGGTGCCGATCGAGCGTTTCCAGGAGCTCGGTTGCATGGTGGTGGACCCCACGACCGCCACCGTGCACCTTCTGGCCCAGTTCGTTGAGAGCCCGGGGGGCGCGGCGATCTTTTTGGGCCTCGAGGAAGGCCAGCGGGTGGTGGACGTCGAGATGCGCGATCCCGCTTTAGACGGCGTGCCGCTCCGGGAGCTCAGGCTTCCCGCCGATGTTTTGGTGCTCGCCATCCACCGGGGGCACGAGGCCATCGTGACCCATGGCTACACGCAGCTGAGGCTTGGCGATCGAGTGACGCTGATGGGCAGTCCGGAGAGCCTCGAGGAGGTCATGATCAAGCTGGGCGCGCCCTGAGGGTTGGTTAGGATGGTGGCATGGACGCCCTCGAGGGCATCTGGGGTGAAGACGAGGCCCGGATTCGTGAGCGGCTCCAAAGCCTTGATCCCGATCTGGCCGCCTACATCGAAGAATTCGCCTACCGGGAGGTACTCTCCCGCGACGGGCTCGACCTCAAGACCCGGGAGCTCTTAGCCATCACCGCCCTGGTGGGCCTTGGGAGCCCGCCGGAGATCGCGACCCATTTCAAGGGCGCCCTGAGCAACGGGGCGAGTGAGGCCGAGATCCGGGAGACCCTGCTGCAAGCGGCGCTCTTTTTTGGCTTCCCGAGGGCCATCGCCGCCTTTGAGCGCTGGAGGAAGTTTCGTGACCGAACCGGCGGATAGCCTGCCTACGCAGGAGGATGTGCTGGAACGGGCGCAAGGGGCCTTGCTCGGCCAGCTCGCCGGAGATGCCCTGGGCAGCCAGGTGGAATTTCTCGGTCCCGACGAGATCAAGCGCATCTATCCCCACGGTCTGCGGGACCTCGCGGGCAGCAGGGTCTGGAATACGCTCGCCGGGCAGCCCACCGACGATTCGGAGATGGCGCTTGCGCTGGCGTGTTCCTTGATCGAAGCCGGAACCTACGACCCGCAAAAAGCGCGGGAAGCTTACCTCGAGTGGCTCGACTCCGGGCCATTCGACGTTGGTGGCACCGTTTTACGCGGCCTTCTTGGTGCTCCCAATCCCGAGAGCCAGGCGAATGGGGCGCTCATGCGGGTGAGCCCGATCGGCATTTACGGTGCGTGCCGAGAGGTGGACGAGGTCGCGCGCTGGGCTAGAGAGGATGCTCGGCTCACCCACCCCCATCGGGTTTGCCAGGAGGCCAATGCGCTTTTTGCCCAAGCCATCGCTTTCGCCATACGGACCGGGGCGGGATCGTTTGAGGTTTATGAGCAAGCGGTGGGCTGGGCCAGAAAAATGGATGTCCCCGAGCCGCTGCTGGACGTTTTGCTTGAGACCCGGCGGAATCCGCCTCGGGATTACCTGCAGCACCAGGGGTGGGTGCTGATCGCGTTCCAGAATGCCTTCTGGCAGCTCCTGCACGCGCCTTCTTTAGAGGATGGCCTGGTGGATACGGTGATGCGCGGTGGGGATACAGACACCAACGCCGCCATCGCCGGCGCTTTGCTCGGGGCTGTGTACGGAAGGAAGGCGGTCCCAGAACGTTGGACGGAGGTCCTGCTTTCGTGTCGGCCCGAGGCCGGGCGACCGGGAGTGGCACGCCCGCGTCCCCGGACTTACTGGCCGGCGGACGCGCTTGATTTGGCCCGGAAGCTGCTCCGGGCCGGCGGTCAGCCTTTGGCCTAACGAGAGCAACGAGCTATTGCGAGAAGCGCTCTAAAACCTCGACCACCAGGGCCGCGCCGATGAGGTTGGCGCCGAGGTCGCGGCGGATGCGTTCTGCCCGGAGCACGCGCTCGACCTCGAGGCGGCTCAAAAAGAGCTCGCCTTCGATCTCGACGCCCTCAACGAAGCCGATTTCCACGTAGGCCCGGACGGCCGATGGCGAGAGTCCGGCGCGGACGAGGTAGGAAACGGGGTAGCGCTCAGGCCGGGCGAGCATCAGGCCACCACCCCCTTCTTCCGCAAATGCGCCGCCAGCTCGCGGTAGAGCCGTTCTTCCTCGGGGTCGGGGTGCTCGGGGATGACGACGCGCACCTCGACGTACTGGTCGCCGCGGCCGCCCCCAGGTTTCGGCCAACCCTTGCCCCGGAGCCGGAGCTTTTTACCGCTTTGGGTGCGGGGGGGCACGGTGACCTCGACCACACCGTCGAGGGTGGGCACGCGGATCTTGCCGCCGACCACGGCGATGGGCGCCGGGACGTTGGCCGTGGTGTGGACGTCGAAGCCCTCGAGGCGGAAGTTGGTGGAAGGCGCCAGGCGAACGGTGAGGTAGAGGTCGCCCGGCGGCTGGCCGGGCCCGCCCTGCCCCGCCAGGCGAAGCCGCTGCCCCTCGCGAATCCCGGGGGGGATGGTGACCTCGATCCGGCGGCCATCGAAGGAGATCACCTGCTTCCCGCCCCGGTAGGCGAGCTCGAGGGGGATCTCGATCTCTGCCTCGTAGTCGCGGCCCCGGCGGGGACCCCGGCGAACGCCGCTGCTGCCGAAGAGGTCCTCGAAGCCGCCGAAGCCGAAGAGGCTTTTGAAGAAGTCGGAGAAGTCGCCGGCGCTGGCCTCGCCCTCCCACTGCCAGCCGCCCGGGGGCGGCGGGGGCGGGGCCTTGGCCGTGCCGTACTGGTCGTAGATCTTTCGCTTTTCCGGATCGGAGAGCACCGCGTAGGCTTCGTTGATCTCCTTGAACTTCTCCTCGGCCCCGGGGTCTTTATTGATGTCGGGGTGGTACTTGCGGGCCAGTTTCTTGTACGCCCGCTTGATCTCTTCCTGGGACGCGGTCTTTGGCACACCGAGGATGGCGTAGTAGTCTTTGTACTCCATGGCGCTTCTCCGATCGGGTATGGCCTGGCTCTAGGCCTTTTTCTTGGTCACGCTCACTCGCGCCGGGCGCACGAGCTTTTCCCCGACGCGGAAGCCCTTTTGGTAGACCTCGGCCACCCGGCCTTCCTCCTCGTCCTCGACCACGCCGATGGCCTCGTGGTAGCGGGGGTCAAAGGCCTCGCCCGCGCCCGGCACCTCTTCGACGCCGAGGCCGGTGAGGGTGCGCAAGAAGGCATCCTTGATCTTTTGGACGCCCTCGACGACGGCGTCGGGGTGGGTCTCGGCGTGAGCCAGGGCGCGCTCGAGGTCGTCGAGGATGGGCAGCACCGCCCGCAAGACTTCCATGCGCCCTTCGGCCTTGGCGGCATCGAGGGCTTCGGCCGAGCGCTTGCGGTAGTTGTCGAAGTCGGCGAGGAGCCGGATGTACTTTTCCTTGAGCGATTCGAGCTCGGCCCGGGCGGCTTCCAGCTCGGCGGAGACCCGCTCGGCCTCCTCGAGCACTTCGGCTTCCTTCGCCTCCAACCGGGCTTCGTCGTTGGCAGCTTTCTCACTCATCGCTGGCATCACCCCCCCAAAGGGGGCCCGCCGAGATTAGTCGGCGGGCTTATAGTCGGTGTCGACGACGTCACCCTGGCTCTGGTCGCCGGTGGTTGAAGTTTGGCTCGTGGCGCTCGACTCGTAGGCCTGGATCGCGGCCAGGATCTCGTCGAGGGCCTTTTTGAGCTCCTCGTCGGCGGCGTCTTTTTCGACCAGCTCCTTGGCCTTTTGGATGGCGGCCTCGAGGCGGCTTTTCGCGCTGGCCTCGCCCTCTTTTTCGCCAAGGATCCGCTCGGCCTGGATGCGGGCGGAGTCGAGGTTGTTCTTGAGCTCGACGTGCGCCTTACGCTTTTTGTCCTCTTCCTCGTGCTTTTTGGCCTCCTCGATCATCCGCTGGATCTCTTCCTCGGAGAGCGTGGTGGTGTTTTCGATCTTGATCGAGGCCTCTTTGCCGGTAGAGAGCTCTTTCGCGGTCACGTGGAGGATGCCGTTACTGTCAATGTCGAAGCAGACCTCGATCTGCGGCACGCCGGCGGGCATCGGAGGGATGCCCTCGAGGCGGAAGTGTCCGAGCGATTTGTTGTCCTTGGCAAGGGGTCGCTCGCCCTGAAGGACGTGCACCTCGACCGCGGTCTGGTTGTGCTCGGCGGTGGTGAAGGTCTCGCACTTGCGGGTGGGGATGGTGGTGTTGCGCGGGATCAGCACCGTCATGACCCCACCTTTGGTCTCGACGCCCAGGCTGAGCGGCGTGACGTCGAGCAGCACCACCTCTTCGACATCGCCGGTGAGGACCCCGGCCTGGATGGCGGCGCCGAGCGCGACCGCCTCATCGGGGTTGACCGACTTGTTGGGGGTCTTCCCCAGCATCTCCTGCACGATCTGCTGCACCGCGGGCACGCGGGTGGCGCCACCGACCAGGATCACCTCGTCGATCTGGTCCTTGGTAAGGCCAGCGTCCTTGAGCGCCTGCTCCACCGGAGCCCGGATCCGGGCCAGGATGGGCTGGATCAAGGCTTCAAACTGGGCCCGGGTGAGCTTTTTCTCAAGGTGCAGCGGCGTCTTGCTCGCGGGGTCCAGGGCGATGAAGGGCAGGCTGATCGTGGTCTCGGTGGTCGACGAAAGCTCGATCTTGGCCTTCTCGGCCGCTTCGATCAGGCGCTGCAGGGCCTGGCGGTCGGCCTTGAGGTCGACCCCGTGCTCTTTCTTGAACTCCGCCGCCAGCCAGTCGACGATGGCGTGGTCCATGTCGGAGCCGCCCAGGTGGGTGTCGCCCGAGGTGGACTTCACCTCGAAGACGCCGTCGCCGATCTCGAGGACGGTGACGTCAAACGTACCGCCGCCCAGGTCGAAGACCAGCACCGTCTCGTTGCCCTTCTTATCCAGCCCATAAGCCAGCGCGGCAGCGGTGGGCTCGTTGATGATGCGCATCACCTCGAGGCCGGCGATCCGCCCCGCGTTGGCGGTGGCTTCGCGCTGACTGTTGTTGAAGTAGGCGGGGACCGTGATCACCGCTTTCTCGATCTTCTGCCCCAACTTCGCCGAGGCGTCGCCGACCAGCTTGCGCAGCACGAAGGCGCTGATCTCCTCGGGGGTGTACAGTTTGTCGCCGACCCGGATGCGCACCCCGCCGTCGGGGCCCTTTTCCACTCGGTAGGGCACCCGGTTGGCCTCCTCCTGAACCTCTTCCCAGCGCCGCCCGATGAAGCGCTTGACCTCGAAGATCGTTCCTTCCGGGTTCAGGACCGCCTGGCGCTTGGCCATGCGGCCGACCAAAACCTCGCCTTCCTTAAAGGCCACCACCGACGGCGTGGTCCGCTCGCCCTCGGCGTTCTCCAAGACCACGGGCTTGCCACCCTCCACGGTGGCGACCACGCTGTTGGTCGTTCCCAGATCGATACCTACGGCTTTGCTCATCGTCAACCCCCTTCTCTCTGCTCATAGCATAGCTGCAGCCAATTATGATGTCAATAGACCTGAGTCTAGTATTATCATATTGAAAATCGGTTCTACGGCACCCTGTGCCAAAGACCCCTGGTCTATACTGAGGGCACACATGCGCGGGCGTCCCTTCAACCTCTGGCTCTTGTTGTTGGTGGCGATATTGATCGCCTGGGCGGTGAGCCTCGGCAGTCCTCAGGAGGTCACCGGGACGCTGCCATACTCGACCTTCCTCAACGAAATCGACGCCGGGCGCGTGCGCGAGGTGGTGATCCAGGGCGACCGGTTGAGCGGCCGGCTCGCCGACGGCTCGCGTTTCGTCACCTACGCCCCGGCGCCCCCAGAGACCCAAGCTGTCCGTTCGTGGGCGGAACAGGGGATCGAAGTCCGGGTGAAACCGCCTGGCTCGAGCATGGCCTGGCCGGGGCTTTTGGTCCCGCTGTTGGCGATCGGGGCTTTGGTCTTTGGCTTTTGGTACTTTTCGCGCAACGCCCGGGGCGGCGGTGGGACCGATGGCGCCTTTGGCTTTACCAAGAGCCGGGCCCGGGTGCTGACCGAGGCGCCAAAAACCACCTTTGGCGACGTGGCGGGGGCGGAGGAGGCCAAGGAGGAGCTTAAGGAAATCGTCGAGTACCTCAAGCACCCCCAGCGCTTCCGCGAGATGGGGGCACGAACGCCGAAGGGTGTGTTGCTGGTCGGCCCTCCGGGGTCGGGGAAGACCCACATCGCGCGAGCGGTGGCCGGCGAGGCCCGCGTCCCCTTCATTACCGCCAGTGGCTCCGACTTCGTCGAGATGTTCGTGGGCGTGGGCGCGGCCCGGGTGCGCGACCTCTTCGAGACCGCCCGGCGCAACGCGCCCTGCATCGTGTTCATTGATGAGATCGACGCCGTCGGGCGCCGGCGCGGGGTTTCGATGGGGGGCGGCAACGACGAGCGCGAGCAAACCTTAAATCAGCTCCTGGTCGAGATGGATGGCTTTAACCAGGAGACCAACATCATCGTCATGGCGGCGACCAACCGCCCCGACGTCCTCGACCCGGCACTCTTGCGGCCGGGGCGCTTCGACCGTCAGATCGAGATCGGCGCCCCCGACGTGCGCGGTCGGGAGGCGATCCTGCGGATTCACGCCCGCGGTAAGCCGCTGGCCGACGACGTGGACCTGGCCGAGGTCGCAAAGCGCACCCCCGGCTTTGTTGGGGCGGATCTGGAAAACCTCCTCAACGAAGCGGCGTTGCTCGCGGCCCGCGACGGGCGCAAGCGCATCACCATGTCTGACCTCGAGGAGGCCGCCGATCGGGTGATGATGGGGCCGGCGAAGCGCAGCATGGTCTTCACCGAGCGCGACCGGCGCATCACCGCCTACCACGAGGCCGGGCACGCGCTGGCCGCGCATTTTCTCGAGCACGCCGACCCGGTTCACAAGGTCACCATCGTGCCGCGGGGGCGGGCGCTGGGGTTCATGATGCCAAAGCGCGAGGAAATGCTGCACTGGACCAGAAAGCGCCTCTTGGACCAGATCGCGGTCTCGCTCGCCGGGCGGGCGGCGGAAGAGCTGATCTTCGATGACGTGACCACCGGTGCTGAGAACGACTTTCGCCAGGCCACCGAGCTGGCCCGGCGCATGATCACCGAGTGGGGCATGCACCCCGAGTTCGGCACCGTGGCCTACGCGGTGCGCGAGGATACCTATCTCGGCGGCTACGAGACCCGGCGCTACTCGGAGGAGACCGCGCGCCGGATCGACGAGGCGGTGCGGGACCTCATCACCCGGGAATACCGCCGGGTCAAGGCGCTGCTCGAGGACCGCCGGGCTGTCCTTGAGCGAGTGGCCGAGGCCCTGCTCGAGCGCGAGACCCTGACCGCCGAGATGATCGAACGCCTGGTCCAGGGCCTGCCCCCGGAAAGTCCGGAAAAACCCCCGGGCGGGGAAGGCTCTGGCCTCGAGGGCCGGCGGGTGATCCCGAAGATCAAACCCGGCGGGGCTTTAGGCGGGGCGTAGTCGCAACGAACTATACATAATATCTGCGTACAGGCAAGTAAACTTGGTGCGTGAGTTGGAACGTTTTCATGGATGAAAGCGGGGACCATGGTCTCAGTAAATTCGATCCCAATTACCCCATTTTCGTATTGGCTGCGGTGCTTCTGGATCTTGGAAGTCTACGGGAACTTGAAAACTGCTTCACGCTTCTGAAGAGAAAGTATTTTGGTTCCGAAGCGATTATTTTCCATGAGCGAGAAATTCGAAGACGTGAAAAGCCCTTTGATAGACTTGGAGAGATTGATTATCGTAGGTTCCTTGATGAACTTACCAATCTTATTGAGCGTCTAGAGTTTAAGGTGATAGCTGCTGTGATTGACAAGCGGCGTTTAGTGCGGTCATACGGCAACCCGCGAAACCCTTACGAAATAGCTCTTGGCTTTATTATGGAGCGCATAGCTATGGAGATTGGTTCCTGTTGCGACCGGGAACTACCGATGCTTATCGAGGGGCGTGGCAAGAAAGAAGATAGAGAACTGCTGGGAGTATTCCGTGACCTTAGGCGTGGAACAGGCCCACTAAGCTTGAAGTTGCGATACAACGCCAGAGAAGTATTAAGCAAGATGCGTCTATATTTCTATTCAAAAGAACAAAATGTTGCGGGGTTGCAATTAGCAGATCTCGTCGCGCGGCCGATAGGCGTCAGGTACCTGAAGCCACACCAAAAGAATCGCGCGTACGAGGTCATCCATTCTAAGTTGAGAAGAGGACCGCAGGGTCAAGTTGATGGCTATGGGTTAAAGATCTTTCCAAAGGGCAGGGCATAAAATAGTTTGAGCGGGAAAAAGCTAACAGCCGCGGTT
>WIAM01000015.1 GCA_015519965.1 Thermaceae bacterium | reverse complement strand
GTTGGCATCGGCGCCTTGCTCCTGATTTTCTTCGGTCTTTTCGGTGAGTCGCTCCTGCGCTACCTGGGGATTAGCCTGGGGGCGTTCCGGATCGCGGGCGGGCTCTTGCTCTTTAAGATCGCCGTGGAGATGGTCTTCGCGAGCCGAATCCGCGAGACGCCGGAGGAGGAGGAAGAGGCCCGGCAGCGCGAGGACATCAGCGTTTTTCCCCTTGCTATCCCCCTCCTGGTTGGCCCGGGTGCGATGGCCAGCATTTTGATTCTCATCGGCGAGGGTCGTCACGTTGCCGCCGGGTTGTGGGTGGTTGTGGCGGCGGCCTTCGTGGTATTGATCCTCGCCTACGTGGCGCTCATCTTCGCCAGCCGGATCAGCCGGCTTTTGGGACACACCGGGGTGAACGTGATCACTCGGGTGATGGGCGTGCTGCTGGCCGCGCTCGCGGTGCAGTTCGTGATCGACGGGACGTTGAGTGCCCTGGCGGGTCGTTTGTAGCTGGGGCGAACGCCGCGGCCGCCCGGGCAGAGGGGAAGGTTCATGTTCGTCCCAGCAAGTGGCGGGCCCTGCGTTCGCAGGGCCCGCCCGAGGTCTTCCGGGCAAGTGCCGCTTACATCTCGCCGAACATCATGGCCCGCTTGACCTCGCCAATGAGCTGGGTGACGGGAATTTCCCTGGGGCAGGCTTCGGTGCAGTTGTAGGCGGTGCGGCAGCGCCACACCCCGCCGGTCGAACCCAAGGTGGCGAAGCGTTCCGCGGCGCCCTGGTCGCGGGAGTCGAAGATGAAGCGATGGGCCTGGACCACGGCCGCCGGGCCGATGTAGGTGCCGTTGACCCAAAAGACCGGGCAGCTGGTGGTGCAGGCGGCGCAGAGGATGCACTTGGTGCCCTCGTCGAAACGCATCCGCTCCTCGGGGCTTTGCAAACGTTCGCGCTCGGGAGGCGGCTCGTCGTTGATGAGCCAGGGTTTGACCGCGCGGTAGGCGGAGAAGAAGGGCCGCATGTCCACGATGAGGTCTTTTTCGACCGGGAGTCCGCGGATGGGTTCGACGGTGATGGTGTCGGTGCCCAGATCCTGGACCAGGGTCTTACAGGCCAGGCGGTTGCGCCCGTTGATCAACATGGCGTCGGAGCCACAGATGCCGTGGCCGCAACTCTTCCGGAACGCCAGGGTGCCGTCGGTCTCCCACTTCACCTTGTGCAGGAGGTCGAGCACGCGGTCCATGGGCTCGACCTCGAGGCGATAGCTTTCCCAGTGGGGACGGTTGTCTTTCTCAGGGTTGTAGCGGAGAATCTTCAGCGTGACCTGCATGCCCCCTCCTCAGTAGGTTCTCGGCTTGGGCTGGAACTTGGTGATCGTCACCGGCTTGTAGCGGAACTCCACCTCGCCCTTGCCTCGCTTGTAGATCAGGGTGTGCTTGAGCCAGTTCTCGTCGTCGCGTTCGGGGTAGTCTTCCCGGGCGTGGGCCCCGCGCGACTCTTTGCGGTTCTTGGCCGCGTGGACCAGGGCTTCGGCGTCGTCAAGGAGGAATCCGAGCTCGATGGCATCGATCAGGTCGGCGTTGTAACGATCGCCCTTATCCTGCACCACCACCCGCTCGTAGCGATCCATCAATTCCTTCAAGATGCCGATCTGTTTTTCCAGGAGTTCCTCGGTCCGGAACACCGAGGCGTTTTCCATCATGGTTTCCTGGAGATCGCGGCGGATGGCGGCCGCGGGCTCGCCCATGGTGTTGGCCTTGAGGCGGCTGATGAGCTCCCGGGCGGCCTCGGTGGCGTTCGGCGGCAGGTCGATGAAGGTTTCACGCTGGGCGAAGCGAGCAGCGGCGATGCCCGCCCGGCGGCCGAAGACCACGAGCTCGCCGAGGGAGTTGGTGCCGAGCCGGTTGGCCCCGTGGAGGCTGACGCAGGCCGATTCGCCGGCGGCGAAGAGCCCCGGGATCGGGGTGTTGTTCTCGTCCTTGATGACCTCGCCGTTGATGGTGGTGGGGATGCCGCCCATGGCGTAGTGGGCGGTGGGCACCACGGGAATCGGTTCCTTGACCGGGTCCACGCCCAGGTAGGTTCGCGAGAACTCGGCGATATCGGGGAGTTTTTTCTCGATGATCTCGGGGTCGAGGTGGGTGAGGTCGAGGCAGATGTAGTCCTTGTTGGGGCCGCAGCCGCGCCCCTCGCGAATCTCCAGGTACATGGCCCGGCTCACCATGTCGCGGGGCGCGAGGTCCTTGATCGTGGGGGCGTAACGCTCCATGAAGCGCTCTCCGCTGGCGTTCCTGAGAATGCCGCCTTCCCCGCGGGCGCCCTCGGTGACCAAAATCCCCAGCCGGTAGAGGCCGGTGGGGTGGAATTGGTAGAACTCCATGTCCTCAAGGGGGATCCACCCCTTGCGGTAGAGGATGGCCTGCATGTCACCGGTGAGCGTAAAGGCGTTCGAGGTGACCTTGAACATCCGGCCAAAGCCGCCGCTGGCGATCACGATCGACTTGGCCTGGAAGGTGTGGATCTCACCGGTGGCAAACTCCAGCGCCACCACCCCGATGGCCCGGCCGTCCTCGGTGAAGATGACGTCGAGGACGTGGAATTCGTTGTAGAAGGTGATACCGTGCTTGACCGACTGCTGATAAAGGGTTTGCAAGATCATGTGCCCGGTGCGGTCCGCGGCGTGGGCGGCGCGGTGAACCGGCGCCTTGCCGTACTCGCGGGTGTGGCCGCCGAACCTCCGCTGGGCGATCTTGCCGCTGGGCAGGCGGTCGAACGGGAGGCCCATGTGCTCGAGATCGATCACCGCCTCGATGACTTCGCGGGCGAAGACCTCGGCCACGTCCTGGTCGGTCAGGTAGTCACCGCCCTTGACGGTGTCGAACATGTGCCATTCCCAGTGGTCTTCCTCGACGTTGCCGAGGGCGGCGCCGATCCCTCCCTGGGCCGCGCCGGTGTGGGATCGTGTGGGGTAAAGCTTGGAGATCACGCCAACGTTCGCGCCTCTGCGCGCGGCATAGAGCGCCGCCGTGAGTCCCGAGCCGCCAGCACCGATGACCAGTACGTCGTGTTGATGCGCCATGCCTGACCTCCTAGCGAGGAAGCTGGTAGTTCCAGCCCCACAGCGAAATCGTTCCCAACACCACCAGGAAAAAGACCAGGGTGTAAAGGATCGTCTTGGTCCAGATGCGAAGCCGTGCCGAGGCTACGTGGTCGTCGATCACGTAGCGGAGTCCGTTGGTTCCGTGGAGGAACGCGAGGAAGAGCAACAGCCAGTTGTAGAACTTCCAGGTCACCGACGAGAGGTTTTGAGCCACGACGTCGTAGGTCAGATCGCGATGGAAATTGAACGCCACGGCCCGAAAGTACAGGTGCCCGAGGACGAGAAAGACGAGGAGAACCCCCGAAACCCGCATGAACACCCACCAGGCGAGTTCGAGGTTGTTGCTTGAGAGCCGCTTGGCTTCTTCGAAACGGCGCGCGCGCAGGGCCATCACTCACCTCCTCCAAAGACGTGACTCAGCATGGTATAGAACAGGGGTGCCCCGAGGAGCACATACAGCGTCCAGACGGCGTACCAGAGCTGACGCTGGCTGCGCACGCCCCAGCTCGTAAAGTCCATGAGGATAATCCGCAGCCCGTTCAAAGCGTGATAGAGCACCAGCGCGGCCACGATCACCAAGCCGACACCGAAAAACGGGTTTTCCTCAAAGGCGAGCAGGGCGTTGAACCATTTGGGTCCGAACATCGCGCTGGAGATCTCGGTGACGTGCAAGAGCAAGAAGAGCAGGATGGCGATCCCCGAGATCCTGTGTAGATAAAAAGCCCACTGACCTTCTCTCCCGCGGTACATATCCCCTCCTTTTACCGGACCCAGTTTATACCCGAGGTCCCGGCGTTGTCCCGGGAGGCAGCGTACCCTTTTGGGGCCTGAGCAGGCAGCCCTGGCTGCAGCGCCGACTTGGAATGAACCGCCGGGTCATTTATACCCCTAGGGGGTAGAGTCGATCGGGCGTCCGCCCTGACGGGAGAAATTTTGACTGGGGGAGACCCAAAACTCGCTCGGGCTTAAAGCCTCCGAGAAGGCCGAATCTGAAGGGGTTTCCTGGTCCCCACATTCTTCTTTGTCGTTCAGATTTGGACAGAAACGGAGCCCAATCTTGACATTGAAACCCCACCCCCCCATAATGCCCTAGAGAAGCGGGGGGTACCCGCCTTGGCGAAAGGAGGTAGGGAGTTGGAAATCTTCGGTTTTGGACCCCACCTGATGATCGACGGCTACCAGGCCAACCCCCAAAAGCTGGCGGATAAGGAACTGATTCACAAGATTCTCGACGAGCTTCCGGAAGAGATGGGCATGACCAAGGTTCTTCCGCCGGCGGTTTTTGATTACCGTGGCAGTCGCCCTGAGGACGTTGGTCTGACCGGGGTGGTGATCATCGCCGAGTCGCATATCGCGATCCATACCTTTCCCGAGCGGCGCTTCATCAGCGTCGACATCTTCTCCTGCAAGGACTTCGACATCAAAAAGGCCGTGGACCGGCTGGCGGAAGCCTTTGAAATCGGCCGTTACGAGACCTACCTCATCAACCGAGGTAAGGAGTACCCCAAGGATCCCGAAGAAGCCAGGATGATCATCGAGGGCGAGCGCGAGTACCTCGAGGCCCGCATCGCCTGAAGCAAACGCGAAAAACCGCGGGGCGCCTGCGCGGCGCCCCGCGTTCGTTTCTCGGGGGGCAGTCCGGACGATGACTTAAGTGAGCGCCCACGAGCTTTTCAGTATGCCGATGCGGGATTGGCGGCCGTTTGCGTTTTTCTGGGGCCCCCGCCGTGGCAAAAGCCACGGCGGGGTATTTTAGCGCGACAGCGCGACTTGCAACGCCCGGGCCCGATCGTCCAGTTCGGCGAGCTTGGCCCGCAGGCGTTGGTAGCGCTCCGCCTCGGCCTGGGCCTTGGTGCAGGCAGGGCTGTAGATCCTTTGGAAGCGTTCGCTGGCCTCCTGGAGCGCTGATTCCAGCGCTTGCGCTAGGGCCTCGGTCACGCTCTGCTCGAGGTCGGCGAGGCGCGCTTTGAATTTTTGGAAAGCCGCCTCACGCCGTCGCGGCAGCACCGAAAGCCCCAAAATGGCTGCCGCGACCCCGGCGGTGAGGCCGGTGATGTCGGCGGCGAGCCCGTGGAGGGCGAGGGCGATGGTGGCGCCGAGGCCCACGGCACCGACTTCAGCGAGCGCGGTGGCCCTGAGCGCCGCTTCGACCTGCGATTGCACCCGCGCCGACTCGGCCTCGGGCGAGAAGGCGGCCAAGGCGTCCTTGAGGGTGGCCTCGAGGTCCAAAAGGGCCTCTTCCACCTTGGGCGAGGTCCCCTGCAGGAGATCGAGCGCGGCGGCTAGGAGGTCGCGTTCCCGGCGGGCGATCCAGGTCTGGCTCTCGGCAAAGGCGGTGCCGAGCGTGCGCTCGAGATCGCCGAGGACTTCGCGCTCGAAGCTCTTTTGTACTTTGCTGGCGTTGAGGAGGTCGAAGATGCGCCCGAGGCGGACGGTCTCGCGAAACCAGCGCTCGCCCCGGGTCTCCACTTCGCGGAAGGCTTTGGAAAGTTCGGCGATTTTCCCCCTGATACCCTCGCGGGTCTGCCGCTCGTGGCGTTCCAGGAGCGCCTTCAGGGCCTGGCAGCGCTTCAGGGCCTCCTGGACTTCTTCCGCCTGGGATGAGAGGTCGGCCTGGGCCGCATCGAGCAGCTTGATGAGCACCCCCAGGGGGGATCCGAGTTTGATCCTGGCCGCCTCGTGCTGGAGCACGTGCTGGATGTGGGCCTCGAGGTCGGAGAGGCCCAGGCCGGTCTTCGCGCTGACCAGGAAGATGGGGGGACGGTGGTCGAGGGTCCGTTCGGCCTGCGTTTCGACGAAGCGGCGGACCTCCTCTTGCTCGGTCTCGCTCAAAAGGTCGGCCTTATTTACTACCAGCACGACCTTCTTTCCCCACGAACGGATGAGCTTGAGAAAGTTGCGCTCGCTGTCGGTGTAGGGGCGGTCGGCGCTGGTGACGAAGAGGATGAGGTCGG
The DNA here is from genome assembly GCA_015519965.1 of Thermaceae bacterium. Lineage (GTDB taxonomy): Bacteria > Deinococcota > Deinococci > Deinococcales > Marinithermaceae > WFXV01. Next base: position 8,760 of record WIAM01000015.1, on the reverse strand, counting down.
CCCGGGGGAGGAAACGTTCGGTGAGGACCTGGTGTCGCTCGATAACCGCGTTGGTCCCCGGGGTATCGACCAACCGGAGCATCTTGAGCAGGGGGTGGGGGTGGGTCACCACGGTGAGGTCGGGTTCGGGTGAGGTGGACTCGCTGGGCCCGTAGGTGAGGAGCAGGATGCGGTCGGTGGTCGGGGTAACCCCTTCCTCGAGGATACGCTCCCCCAAAAGGGCGTTGAGCAGGCTGGATTTTCCCGAGTTGAACTCGCCCGCGGCCACGATCAAAAAAGGGCCCTCGAGGTCGAGGAGGGCCTGGCGGATCGGGCCGGCATCGCCCCCGAGTCCGGCCAGGACCTCGAGGGCTTCGGCCAACAAGCCGCGTACGGCGTCGGCTTGGGACTTGAGTGCAGGGTCAAACTCCACGGCCCTAGCCTAACCGAAGGGGGCGTTCCCCGATGGCCGCGCCCCCGCCAAGGGGCGGGGGCGTCGGGAAGATGCCCGTTATTCTTCTGCCAATCTTGCGGCCCGGATCGCGTCCAGCGCTTCCGGGTTCTCGAGCGCCGAGGTGTCGCCGGTGTCCTCGCCCAGGTAGGCGGCTTTGATCAATCGCCGCATGACCTTGGCGTTCCGGGTCTTGGGCAGGTCGGGGACGAAGACCACTTTCTCCGGCTTCAGCGGTTTGCCCAGCACATCGGCCACGCGGGCCTGGACTTCCTGGGCCAGGGTGTCGCTCGGCTCGAACCCCGGGTTGAGGACGGCGAATACGACCACCGCTTCGCCTTTGACCGGGTGGGGCACGCCGATGGCCCCGGCTTCCTTCACCGCCGGGTGCTCGACAGCGGCCGACTCGACCTCGGCCGGCCCAACGCGCTTGCCGGCGATTTTCAGCGTGTCGTCGGACCGCCCGAGGATGAACCAGTGCCCGTCGTCGTCGACGAGCGCCCAGTCGCCGTGAACCCAAACGCCCTCGTAGCGGTGCCAATAGGTTTTTTGGTAGCGGTCGGGGTCCTTCCAAAAACCCTTGGTCATGCCCGGCCACGGGGCGAGGACCGCCAGCTCGCCGACGCGATTCGTGACCGGCTGGCCCTCCTCGTCCAAGACGGCGGCGTGAATGCCCGGAACGGCGGTATTGAAGCCGGTGGGCTTGATGGGGCGGAAAACGGTGCACCCGAGCAGCCCGCCCGAGACCTCGGTACCGCCGGAGTAGTTGATGATCGGCTTTTCCCCACCGCCGACGTTTTCGAAAAACCAAAGGTAGGGCTCGGGGTTCCACGGTTCACCCGTGGAGCCCGTGATGCGCAGGCTCCCCAGGTCGTGGCGTTCGATGGGTTCGGTGCCGAAGGGCATCAGGGCCCGGACCAGGGTGGGGGAGATGCCGAGGTGGGTGATGCCGTGACGTTCGATCAGGGCCCACAGGCGGTCGGGGCCCGGGTAGTCGGGGGCACCCTCGTAGAGGAAAACGGTGGCACCCAGGATGAGGCTGCCGAAGATGGCCCAGGGCCCCATCATCCAGCCGATGTCGGTGAACCAGAACATCACCTCCCCGCGCCTGAGGTCGAAGAGGTGGGCCATGTCCTGGGCCGCCTTGAGTGGGAAGCCCGCGTGGTAGTGGACGGTGCCCTTCGGTCGGCCGGTGGTCCCCGAGGTATAGATGAGCATGAAAGGATCCATGCTCTCCATGGCTTCGGTCGGCGCCTGGGCGGGCTGGGACCCGACCGCCTCGTGCCACCACACGTCCCGGCCGCTCTCGAAGGGCACCTCCATCCCCAGCCGCTGGACGACCAGGATCTTCGAGGTACTGGCGATGCGGGCGGCCTGGTCGGCGATCGGTTTCATGGCCACAACCCGGCCGCGGCGGAAGAATCCGTCGGCGGTGATGAGCAGCTTGGCCCCGGCGTCGGCGAGGCGGGTGGCTGCGGCTTCCGGACCGTAGCCGGAGAAGATCGGCACCACGATGGCGCCGATCCTGGCCAGCGCGAGCGCCGCCACTGCGGTTTCGGGGATCATGGGCAAAAAGAGCCCGACCCGATCCCCCTTCGTGATCCCGAGGTTTAAAAGGCCGTTGGCCGCCCGGGCCACCTGCTGTTCGAGCTCCCGGTAGGTGAGCCGTGAGATGCGACCATCCTCGCCTTCCCAGACCACTGCGAGCTGCTGGGCCAGAGGGCCCCGCGCGTGCTGGGTGACGGCGATGTGGGAAAGGTTGAGCTTGCCGCCGACGAACCAGCTCGGCCACGCCGGCCCCCGGCTCATATCGACGAAGGCCCGGTAGGGCTCGAACCACTCGATGCCGAGCTCGGAGAGCGTTTCTGCCCAGAAACGATCGGGCTGTTCGATGGAGAGCCGGTAGAGCGCGTCGTAGTCGCTTACCCCGAGCCTTCGCATCAGGGCTTCGAGATGGCTGCCTCGGGTGTAGGCCTCGCTGGGATACCAAACGGGTTCCATGATGGGCTCCTTGCAACTTCCAGTGAGAGGCGCTTATTTAAGTAAGCGCCCACGAGCTTTTCAACATACCGATGCAGGATTGGCACTCGTTCGCCTTTTTCTCGGGGCCCGCCATGGCTTTCGCCACGGTGGGGTACTTAAATTTGGACCGACTCGCCGGGTTTCAGCGCGACGCCGTCGAACCCCAGCGCCGAGGCCCGGGCGACGAAGGCGTCCCCGTCTTGGCGGATCGGGGGGAAGGTGTTGTAGTGGATGGGGACCACTTTTTTGGGTTTGATGAGTTCGAGCGCTTTGAGCGCGTCTTCCGGGCCCATGGTGAAGGTGTCGCCGATGGGGAGCAAGGCCAGATCGATGCCGGCTTCGCCGATCAGCGCCATGTCGGAAAAGAGCGCGGTGTCACCCGCGTGGTAGATCTTCTTGCCCTCGAGTTCGATGACCACGCCCATCGGCATGCCACCGTAACTGCCGTCGGGGAAGGAACTGGAGTGCCAGGCGGGGTAGAACTTGAGCCAGCCACCGTCAAAGTCGTAGCGTCCGCCGATGTTCATGGCCCACGAGTTCGCCCCCTCCTGACTCGCGCGGCTGGCGATTTCAAAGGTCGAAACGACGAGGGCGCCGCTCCGTTTCGCGATCGGCACCGTGTCGCCCCAGTGATCGCCGTGGGCGTGGGTGACAACGATGAGATCGGCGGAGACTTCATCCGGACTGGCCGCCGCCAATGGGTTTCCGCTCAGGAACGGATCGATGAGGATCGTGGTCTTTCCGCCAGTGATCAGCGTGGTCGCGTGCCCGAGGAAATGTACTTCTACCATGACCTCCACCTCCAGATGCGTCCTGCGGCTTTACTTTATCAAAGCGCAACCTCCCCCTTTTGAGCCATGGTGGCCAGGGCGCGCCTCAGCGTTCGCTGCATCGCGGCCTCGGCCATGCGGCGAAAGGCCTGCCCGCCCCATTTCTCACCCTGGGGGAGTTCGAGGTGGAGGGTGAGCTCGACCCGGTAGATGACGCCGTCGGGTCGGGCCCGACCTGTTCCCGCGAGTTCGGCCCAAAAGCTTTCCTCCAGGGGGAGCGCGAGGAGCTTGGCCTCCTCCCCCAGGACGAGACGGCTGGCGAAGGGAAAGCAGATCCGCCCGAAGATGGCGGCGTGCCCGCAAAGCCTCCCTTTGAGGATCTGGCCGTCGCGACGAAGGGCTTCCAGGCCGGGGAGGTGGGCGAAGGTGACCTCGGGGTTGGCGAGGAGCTTTTGAGCTTCAGCGAGGTCCGAGGCGCCGATCTTGAATTGAAGCGTTTCCTCGATACGCATGGCGTTCCTTTGCGATCAGTCAACCCATTCCACACGGATTTTCCCCGCCTTGGAAAGGGTTTCGATTTCACGGTCGGTCAGCGCGAGGAGCCGCGGCATCTGGGCGAACTTGGCGACCTTCGAGGCAAATCCCACCCGCACGACGAGCACCTCCTCGCGCTCGTCCTTGCCGATGCGCCACACTAGGTGCTGGCCGAGCTCCATGAGGCGGCTTAAGGTCTCTTCCTCCATCGCCTTCATGTTAAGGCCTCGAGGGCCGCAAACTTAAGGTAGTGGGTTTCGGGCACGTTGAGGACAATGGGGTGGTCCCAGCTCTGCGATCGCTTGGTGAGGAGCTGGAAGCTCCGGCCCACGTCGGCGGCGGCTTCCCTCAGCATCGCCTCGAAGTGGGCCTCGCTGAGGTGGTGGCTGCAGGAGGCACTGAAGAGCAGCCCCCCGGGCCGGAGGAGCTTCATGGCCCGTAGATTGATCTCCTTGTAGGCGCGGAAGGCCTTTGGCAGGTCGTGTTTTTTCCGGGCGAACGAAGGTGGATCGAGCACGATCAGGTCGAAGCCTTCGCGCGCTTTTTCCAGGCTTCTCAGGAGGTCGAAGGCGTTGGCCTCCACGAAGCGAATATTCGAGATCCCGCTTCGGCGGGCGTTCTCTTCGGCTTGATCGAGGGCGAGCCTTGAGCTGTCGACGGCGATGACCTCGCCGGCGTGCCGGCTGATGTGCAGGGCGAAGAGGCCGTGATACGAGAAGACATCGAGGGCGCGCTGGGGTTTTTTCCGGGCCGCGAGGGCCGCGGCGTAGAGACGGTTGTCCCGCTGGTCGAGGAAGGCCCCCGTCTTTTGCCCTTCGTAGGGGAGCGAGGCGTATTGGGCCGCTCCTTCGCGCAGCCAGATTTTCTCCGGGACCGACCCTGCGGCGACGCGTACGTAGGTGGGGAGGCCCTCGAGGACCCGACCCCGGGCGTCGTTGCGCAAAAGGATGCCTTTGGGTGAGAGTCGCCGAATGAGGGCCTGGACGAGGTCGGGGATGAGGGCCTCCAGCGCCAGCGCATTCACCTGCATCACCACGTAGTCGCCGTAGAGGTCGACGATGAGCCCGGGCAGACGGTCGCCCTCGGCGTGGACCAGACGGACACCACCGTCCCGATGCGCCTCGAGGGGCTCGCGCCTTTGGATGGCGGCCTCGAGGTTTTCCAGCAGGCGCGCTTTGGCCTCGCCGGCTTTTCGGCTGTATGCGCGCAAGGTGAGTTCTGAGTCGGGGTTATAGAGGCCGTAGGCGAGGAAGCGACCCCGGTGGGTTATGGCAACGAGGCCCGCTTCCTTAGGCCCTCGGATCACGTCGCTGCGGTAGATCCAGGGATGTCCGGAAAAAAGCCGCGCGGCGCCACGTTTGCTGACTTCCACCGTCACGGCTTCAGTCTACGGGACCGGGGTGGGCGAAAGCCCCTACGCCGGGCGCGGCGCTGTTGTAAAGTGGCCAATTGGGCAGCGTCTCATGTGTGGGGGCGACCAATGACCAAGACCGGCGCACTCGGCGCGTTGACACTTCGCGTTCGCTGCCGGTATTATGCCCGGGGCGCGTCGCAGACGCGCGTTTTTCGAGTGAGTGAGGAGCCCTGTGGGGGTTTTTGAGGAAGGAGAGCCTATGCATGGCCTAGGACTTATCAAGAGCCTTGCCGAGCGGGAGCGCGAGCTCGCGCAGAAGCTCGAGGAGGCTCGCCGTACGGCTGAGGCCAAGGTGAAGCAAGCCGAGGAGGAGGCGGCCAAGCTGGTCGCGAGCCGGGAGGCTGAGGCGGAAAAGCTCCTGGTTCAGGCGCGCGCAGAGTTGGAGAAGGAGGTGGAGCGGATTCAACTCGAGGCCGAGGCTCGCGCCGACACGGAGGCGAAGAAGATCCGTGAGCGGGCGGAGGCGAAGCTTGCCGATGCGGTGGCCGTCGCCCTCGAGGAGGTCCTGCCGTGATCGCGACCATGGAGAAGCTCGTTGTGGCCGGGCCGAAGCGCCTGGCGAACGAGCTTCTCGCCGAGCTGCAGCGGGCCGGGGTGGTCCACCTCGACACGTTGCGCGTTGAGGAACTCGCGTCGTACGCCCTCTCCAACGACGAAAAAGCGCTCCTGCGCGGCTGGGACAAGGTGGTCGTGGGCGCCGAGCAGACGCTCCGGCTCTTGGGGCTTTCGCCCAAACCCACCAAGCCGGCGAGTGGCAGCCTCGACGAGGTGGCCTCGCAGCTCGAGCCCATCGAGCAAAAGGCGAGCGTCCTCGTGGCCGAGCGCGACCGTCTGCGCGAGGAACTGCAGCTGCTCCGGCTCTTCCACCGCCCCGTGGAGGTGCTCGCCGACCTCGTGCAAGGGTTGGATGAAAGCCGGTGGCTGCGGGTCATCCCTCTGGTGGCTGAGAAGGAGGAACAGCTCCAAGAGCTCGAGGCCCAGCTTTCGGAAGCGCTTCCCGAACGTTACGTCCTGGTGTGGCAGGCGGTGGACCGTTTGTTCGTGGCCGCGGTCGTCGTGCTGGTCAGCGACGCCGACGTTGCCCTGAGCGCGCTGGGGCGGCTGGGCCTGGCCGAGCTCAAGCTCACCGGGGCGTATGCCGGGCTGAGCCTGCGGCAGGCCAAGCTCAAGATGAGCGAACGCGCCCGCGTGGTGCCCAGCGAGCTCGAGTCGATCGAGGAGACCCTGGTAAAGCTGGGGCGGGAATCCGGCGAGCGACTCCGGGGGATCTGGACGCGGGCCAAGGACGAGCTCGCACGACTGAGGGCGCTTTCCGAGCTGGCGAGCGGCCGCTTCTCGTTCGGGCTTTTTGGCTGGGTGCCGGTGAAGGCCAAGCCCAAGGTCGAAGAGGCGCTCGATCGCTTGCGCGAGCGGGTGGTGTACGCCTTCGAGCCGGTGGATGAGCATCGCGAGGCGGACCGGGTGCCGGTGACGCTGGACAATCCGCCGGTGGTGCGCCCCTTCGAACTGCTGGTTTCGTTCCTCAATACCCCGAAATACGGCACCTGGGACCCCACCTGGGTGGTTTTCGCTTTCTTCCCGCTGTGGTTCGGGATGATCGTCGGCGACGTGGGCTACGCCATGCTCTTTTGGCTGCTCGCTCGCTTTTTCGACGGTTACGCTAAGCGCAAGGAGCCGCTGGTCATCGATCTCTTCGACATGACCCTCTCGCCGGCAATCTTGGCCGACGTGGTCAAGATCATGAAGCCCATGGTCTTTTGGACCATCGTCTTCGGCCTGGCCTACGGTGAATTCTTCGGGAACTTCCTCGAACACCTCGGGGTCTTCTATATCGCGGGCGAGGGTGAGGCCGGGCTCTTTAAGATCCTCATCCCGAGGACGTTGGTCGCCACCGCCAGCATGCTGATCATTGTCAGCGTGACCTTCGGGTTGCTGCTGGTGGTCTACGGGCTGGGCATCAAGGCCTGGCTCGGGTACAAGCACCGTCACATGCGGCATTTCTGGGAGGCTATCGGCTACATCGGCGGTCTGGTGGGCCTGACGGTGCTCTCCGTGGTCTACTTCACCGGCGCCAACGTGTTCTTGCTCAATGCCCTGATGTGGGCAGGCTTTGGGATCTTCCTCTTGGCGGCGGTCGTGTCGCGGATGCCGCTCATGCTGGCGGAGCTTCCCACGCAGGGTGGCCACATCCTGAGCTACATCCGTATTTACGCGGTGGGGGTGACGGGGGCGATCCTCGCCAACCTCTCCACCGACCTTGGTTTTGCTATCGCCGATAAGCTCGGGCTCATCGGCATTCTCTTGGGGCTCGTCGTGGGCCTGGCCGTACACGGGCTGGTGCTCGCGTTAACCACCATCGGGCACATGCTCCAGCCAATCCGTTTGATTTGGGTGGAGTTCTTCACCAAGTTCGGCTTCTACGACGAGTCGGGACGGCCTTACCGGCCATTTGGATCGGTCCGCAACGACGCGGGTGCGTGATGAGGAGGTTGTTGAGATGAAAAAGATCGGTACGCTGTTGGCGGTTTTCGTTCTAGGGGCACTGGCTTTTGCGGCTGAGAATGCTGGGGGTAGTGGTACCGGGAGCGGTCTGGTCGCGATCGGCGTGGGCCTGGCCATCGGTCTTTCCGCGCTGGGTACGGGGTTTGCGCAGTCGAGGATCGGCGCCGCTGCCGTGGGGGCCGTGGCTGAGAAGCCCTCGATGTTCGGTACCGCGATCATCTTCCTGCTGCTGCCCGAAACCCTGGTCATCTTCGGTTTCTTGTTCGCGTTCTTGCTCCTAGGCCGGATGTAATCGGGGCGCCGCCACCGGCGGCACTCGAGAGGAGTGTATGGTGTCTAAGCTGGAGAACATCCTCCAGGAAGAGGTCCTCCGCGAGATCAACAAGATCCTCGCGGAGGCCGACCAAAAGGTTGAGGCGATTCGGAAAGAGGCCGAGGAGCGTGCCGAACGCATCGTCGCGCAGGCCAAACGCCGGGCTGCTGCCGAGCGCCAGGCCGAACTGGCCAGGGCCGAGAGCGCGGCTGAGCTTCGGGTGGCTACCGCGCGGATGCAGGCCAAGGGTGAGATGATCGAGCGCGTTCGTGTGGAGGTGGAGCGCGCGCTCTTGGACATGCCCAAAAAGCCCGAATACCCAGAGGTTTTGCGGCGGCTGGCCGAGGAAGCTTTGGCCGCACTTCCGGGTGCCAAGACGGTCGCTCTCTCGCCCGACGACCTGCCCCACCTCGAGGCCTGGGCTTCGGAAAAGGTCGTCGCGCTCAAGCCCGACGAGGCGGTCCGCCTTGGCGTTCGGGTTTATTCCGAAAAGGGAACCAGCTACGTCGAAAACACGCTCCCCGGCCGACTGGAGCGGACCTGGGATACCCTTTCCTCGCGGGTGTCTGAGATCCTTTGGGGGTAACGGTGGCCGACGACTTTGGCTACCTCAATGCGCGGATCCGAGCGCGACGCGGTGAGTTCCTCCCTGAAGCCTTTTTCAAGGAGGGCCTCCGGGTCGATTTCTCGGACTTCCTGCGCCTTTTGGCCGAGAGCCCGTACGGGGCGCACCTCGCCGGGGAAAAGCTCCCCGACGTTGACCGTGCGGTCGCCG
>WIAM01000096.1 GCA_015519965.1 Thermaceae bacterium | reverse complement strand
TGCAGCTGCCGCTCTTGCTCCTCGCCCTGCTTGCCCTCTATGACGGCTTTTTCGGCCGGCAGCTCGCCCCCAAGAACTTCGCCACCGTCTCCGTGTGGCTCCATTACCGGGGACTCTTGGTGCTGGCGGTGGCGGTGGCAGGGAACCTCTTTTGCGCCGCCTGCCCGCTGCTCCTCGTTCGCGGACCCACCCGGTTCGCCAAACGCTACCTGCCTCAGCTTTCCTGGCCCAACCGCTTGCGCAACAAATACTTCGTCATCGCGCTCACCCTCGTCTATCTCTTCGCCTACGAGTACTGGGACCTCTGGGCTAGCCCCTGGCTCACCGCCTGGCTCATCGTGGGCTACTTCGGCGCCGCCTTCGTGGTCGACGCGCTCTTTCCCGAAGGCACGTTTTGCAAATACGTCTGCCCGCTCGGCAACTTCAACTTCGCCCTGAGTACCGCAAGCCCCAGCCAGATCGGTGCCCGCGATCCCGAGGTCTGCCTCCGCTGCGAGGGAAAGTACTGTGTCAACGGGCGGGTCGACACTCCCCAGGGTCCCAAGACCCTCAAAGAGGCCCCAACCGAGAATGCGCCCCGTTACCCGGGGTGCGAGACCAAGCTCTACGTGCCCCAGATCCGCTCCAACATGGACTGCACCTTTTGCATGAACTGCGTCCGGGCCTGCCCATATGACAACGTCGCCTGGCGCCTGCGCTGGCCAGGCCTCGAGTGGGTGCGGGCGCGCTACAAGCAGGACATGGTGTGGCTTGGCGTGTTGCTCTACTTCGCCGGGTTCATGAACGCATTCGGCATGATCCCCGCCTACTACTCGCTGGCGGAAGGCCTCTCCCGGCTCCTGGGCACGCGGAGCGAGGCCTTGCTCTTGGGCAGCATCTATCTCCTGTGGACTGGGCTCGGCGTTGGCCTGACCCTCGGGGTCTCGGTGCTCGCGGACCGGGTTTCGGGAAGGCGGGACCGCCCCTGGCGTTCTCTCAGGCGCTGGGGCATCACCTACTTCCCCATGGCCTTTGCCATGTGGGCCGGTCACTACGCGTTTCACTTCCTCACCGGCTGGGCCTCGATCGTCCCCGTGGCCCAGCAGGCCCTCCTCCACCTCGGCCTGCCGCTCGGCCAGCCGGACTGGACGCTCGCCGCCCTGGTCCCCGAGAACTGGCTCTACCCCCTCCAGGTCGCCATCATCTATCTCGGTCTCGCCGGCGCCAGCTACACCCTGTTTGCCCGGGCGAGGCGAGAAGGGGCAACCGCCGGCGCCGCCGTCACCTTCGCCTATCTCCTGATCCTCGCCACCCTCACCCTTTGGGTGCTGGCCCAGCCGATGGAAATGCGGGGCACGCTGCTTCTCTCTCCTTCGACGTAAGGGTATGGTGAAAGCCGTGCGCAGATGGATTTTGTTGCTCGCCACAATCTTTTTTTCCGGCCTCGCCGGGGCTCACTCGGAACCGGTGCAGGTGGTGGCCATGCTCGAGCATGGCAGCGGTGGCCTCGAGATCAAGGTGAACCTGGTCGGTGAGGTGAGCACGCTGCCGATCAGGGGCGCGGTCCTCGAGGCCCGCCTCACCAAAGCCGACCCCGGCATTCTGGCCTGGATGCAAAACGGCGCCTTCGCCAGAACCGGAAAAGCGAGTCTGCCCGCGGAAGTGGTCGCCAAAACGGCCCTGCAGGAGGGCAAGGCGGGGGAGTATACCGGCCGCCTCGAGGTCCCCGGACCCGGCGCCTACGTCTTCGTCCTCGTCGATACCACTTTCCGCGCAGAAGCCACCATGACCGGCTGGCGCCTCGATTTGCCCTTGCCCCCCACGCCCACCATCTTTACCGGACTGATGCCCAAGACCACCACGCCGAGCCGCTACCTTACCTACGCCCTCATCGGCCTGGCGGTCCCGGCGCTGATCGGGGTGGTTTTCGCCCTGCTCGCGAGAAGCGATCAACGCCTTTAGGAGGCTGGCATGGATCAGGAAATTGAAGCCCTTCTGGAACAAAAACTCGCGGAAGCCCGGAAAAACACCGAAAAAGCGCTGGCCTACATGGCCCGCTTCGGCATACGGCCCGAGGGAGAAGTTCGCCTTTTCTACCCACCGGAATCGCGGAGAACCAACATCGACCGCATTCCCTACAGCCGGAACGTCCGGGAAGTCGTCGTTTACCAAACCGAACCCGGGGAGTTTTCGGCGGTCTGTCCCTATTCGGGGTTGCCCGACTACGGCGTTTTGAGGGTGGAGTACGTGCCCGGCAGCTGGCTTTTGGAGCTCAAAAGCCTCAAGTATTACCTCATTTCCTTCCGGGAAATCGGAATCACGCAGGAGGAAGTGACGGCGATCATCTTCGAAGACCTCATGAAACACCTCGAGGACCCCGAGTACCTGGTGGTCGAGACCGTCTACAACGTCCGCGGCGGCATCCGCACCACGGTGGTCGTCGACAGCCGGGAACAGCGGAAACGTTCCAAGTCTACGTGATAAACTAATCGCACTATGATTGAGCCATCGATCGCCCTCTTCGGAGAAGCATTCGAAGAGGCGAGCCGGGTCCTGGAACGGCTCCTCGAGGAAACCCAGGCCCGCTACGCCCTGCTCGTGGACCGAAAAGGCTTCGTGCTCACCCACCGCGAAGCGCTCTGGGCCCCACCACCGCCTGCGCTCGACTCCATCGCCACCCTCGTGGCCAGCAATGCCGCCGCCACTCAGGCCCTGGCCGACCTCCTCAGCGAGGATCGCTTTTCGGAAATCGTGCACCAAGGCAAGGACCAGGGGATCTACGTCGAGCAGGTGAACGAGCTCGCCCTTTTGGTGGTGATCTTTGACAAAGACGCCCCGATCGGGCGTATCAAGCTCTACGGCAAGCGGGCGGCGGCGCTGCTCGATCGCATCACGAAAAAGGCCACCGTCGACGCGGGGGCAAGAAAACGGAACATTGGTCTCGACCGCGAATATCGTGACTCGGCCTCGGCCATGCTCGACGATCTCTTTGGGGAAGCATGAGCACCATCAACTTCGCGACGCGGGAGATCAACTTCAAAATCGTCTACTACGGGCCCGGCCTTTCCGGAAAAACCACCAACTTGAAGTATGTCTATGAACGAATTCCCGAGGATCGAAAGGGCGAGATGGTCTCGCTCTCGACCGAGGACGAGCGCACGCTCTTTTTTGACTTCCTCCCGGTGGACCTCGGGGAGGTCAAAGGGTTTAAAACCCGTTTCCACCTTTACACCGTTCCGGGACAGGTCTTCTACAACGCCTCGCGAAAACTCATCCTCAGGGGCGTCGACGGCCTGGTCTTCGTGGCCGACAGCGCCCCAAATCGCCTGCGGGCGAACGCCGAGAGCATGCGAAACCTGCGGGAAAACCTGGCCGAGTACGGGCTCAGCCTCGAGGACGTCCCGATGGTGCTCCAGGTCAACAAGCGCGACCTCTCGGACGCACTTCCGGTGGAAATGATCCGCGCCGTCATCGACCCCAAACAGCGATACCCCGTGTTCGAATCGGTCGCCACCCGCGGCGTCGGCGTGTTCGAGCCGCTCCGGGAAGTGAGCCGCCTGGTCCTCGCCAGGCTCGCCACCCCAAGCGAAGGCTGAAGGCCGCGTCTCCGGGTCAGAAATAGAGCCGCGGCCCTCTATTCAACGGGCTGCGGGGCGAAAGGGCGATCGCAACCCAGCCTGGGCAATCTCCCGAGCCTCCCGGGGCACCCAGCCAAGCGCCAGCACGCCTCGGTAGGCCCGGAGCGCGCCGTCTCGGTCACCCACCAGGTCGCGGAGCTGGCCCAGCCGGGCCAGGGCGTAGCCGGGGAGGTAGGCGGGCTCGTGGAAGTCGCCGGCCACCACCTCTTCCAAAAGCGTCAGCGCATCTTCCACCTGTCCCGCGGCCAGATAAATCTGGGAAGCCAGGTAGCCCGCTTCCGGGCTCGCGATCTCCCGCAGCTGAGAGAGGAGCAACGCGAAGTCGTCGCTTTCCGAAAGCTGCCAGGCCCGGTCGAGAATTGCACGCTGACGCTCGGCTTCCGTAGGCTGGTGGGCCCCGGGCGGCACGGCCCCGGGCACCCTCGCAAGGAGCAAGGGATAGTCGGTCAGATCGACCCAAACCACGAGCCGATCGAGGTCTGCCGAGGCAATCTTTTGGGCCACCCCCCGCATACGCTCTTCGCGAAACCCGGTCGCCGGACCTTCGCCGAAGCGCTCGGCCACCTTCTCCAGGTAGGCGGTGAGCGGTGAGAGGACTTCATCCCGTGCCCAGTCCTCCGGCTGGCGGGGCGCGGCGAGCACGGCCTCGAGGGGCGCGCGCCACTCGGCCTCCTCGCGCAGGTAGGCTTGCCCCTGTTCGAACTCCTCGAGGTATCGCCGGAAGCGCTCGGACTCGCCTTTCAGCGCTTCCGCGTTCTCACCAACCCCAACCACCGGCACTTCCGTACGCTCCGCCCAGGGCAGGAGGAAAAAAAGCCCGAGCTCTTCATCGTCCCGCCATACCCCTTCGGCCAGCCCTTCGGCGCTGTAGGAGGCGAGCCAGACCGCGTCGGGGCGAAACGCCCTCGTTAGCTCGACCAGCGTCACCGCGTTGTAGCGGGGGTGGAGCATATGTAAGGGCCCGAGCGTCGGCAAAAGCAGCACATCCACGCCCCCATCCTAAGCCAAGGCCCCCGAAGGGCTTGCACACTCCAGCGGAATCTCACACCCCCAAATGGGGGGATGGGGTAAGTTAGAAAACAGATGCCGTCTGACAGCGCTCCATTGATGCACCCGCATTGAAGGGTATTCTTTTTGCCATTAGCCGACATTTCAATGCCAAACTGTCCCG
>WIAM01000095.1 GCA_015519965.1 Thermaceae bacterium | reverse complement strand
GGGCTACTTCAAGGCCAGGCTGGTTTGACCTGACCCCAATTGCATCCCCCACCCCAATCTCCCCCGCCAGCTGATACATAATGAAAACGGATATGTCTTGCAACGATGATCGAATCCGCGAGCGCCTCGTCGCACACGGGCTCAGGCCCACCCGGGCGCGTTGCCGCATCCTGGCGCTGCTATCGGCCCGCCGGGAGCACTTCACCCCCGAGGCCATGTACGACGCCCTGAGGGCCGAGGGTACACCCATCAGCATCGCCACGCTATACCAGAATCTGGCCAAGCTCAGCGAGGCTGGGGTGATCCGCCGCTTCGTGGGGCCGGACGGCGTGAATCGCTACGACGCGGTCACCGAACCCCACCACCACCTCTTTTGCGAGGTCTGCGGGCGGATGGTCGACGTCTTGGCCAAGGGGCCGCTTTCATCGGTGGTTCCCGAGGCGGTCTTCCCCGAAGACAGAAGCGACCTCGCGGGCTGGAAGATCAAAGGACGCAAGGTGGAGTTCACCGGCGTCTGCCCCGCCTGCCAGGCCCGTCTCGCCCGTTCCGCCTGAGCCATGATCCGGCCTCGAGTGCTCCTCGACCAGTTCCTTGAGAGCGAGGCCAGGGGCGGCGTCCTCCTTTTTCTGGCCGCCCTTTTGGCCTTCGCCTTGAGCAACTCGCCCTTTGCCAGCGCCTACTTCGCGCTCCGCGAAGTCCCCCTCTCGCTCCAGATCGCTAGCTGGCGGCTGGAAAAAGACCTCTTGCATTTCGTCAACGACTTTTTGATGGCCATCTTCTTCCTGCTGGTGGGGCTGGAACTCAAGCGCGAGCTGCTCTCCGGTGAGCTCAGGGAACCCCGCCGGGCCACCCTCGCCATCGCCGCGGCCCTCGGCGGCATGATCACCCCGGCCCTGATCTACGCCGCCCTCAACGCCGGTGGCCCGGGCACCGCCGGTTGGGGCGTGCCGATGGCCACCGACATCGCCTTCGCCCTGGGGGTGCTGGCGCTCTTGGGCCGGCGGGTGCCCCTCGGCCTCAAAGTCTTCCTCACCGCCCTGGCCATCGTGGACGACCTGGGGGCGGTCCTGGTGATCGCCCTCTTTTACACCGCCAAGCTGAACCTCACCGCCCTGGCCCTGGCCCTGGCCGTCTACGCCGTGCTGCTCGGGATCGGCCGCCTAGGGGTCAAAAACCTCTTACCCTACCTGGCCCTCGGTCTCGTCCTTTGGTACTTCGTGCTCCAATCCGGCGTCCACGCCACCGTGGCCGGCGTTTTGCTGGCCCTCGCCATTCCCCTCGGTCGCGGTATGCCGCTGCCGGCCTTCCAGACCCGGATCCGGGCGGCCGCCTCGAGCGACCCGGAAGCGCTCGAGGCCGAGCTCGAAAGCCTGGAATCCGCCGCCGCCGAGGCCCAATCGCCCCTCCACCGGCTCGAGCACCGGCTCCACCCCTGGGTCGCCTACGGAATCCTTCCCATCTTCGCCTTCATGAACGCCGGGGTGGCCCTCTCCGGCATGGCCTTCGGCCCGGTGGCCCTGGGTGCCTTCCTCGGCCTGGTGGTCGGCAAACCGCTCGGTATTCTGGCCTTTTCCTACCTCGCCGTCCGCGCCGGGCTGGCCCAGCTGCCCTCGGGGGTGGGCTGGTCCGCCATCCTGGGCGTGGGGATGGTGGCGGGGATCGGCTTCACCATGGCCCTTTTTATCGCCGGTCTGGCCTTTGGCCCCACCCTTCTCGACGAGGCCAAGGTGGGCGTACTCCTGGCCTCGGTCGCCGCCGCCCTCCTCGGCACCGGCCTGCTCCTCCGGCTCCGTCCCGGGAAAATGTAATCCGGACCCTTTCCCTTCCCGCCAGAGCCCCCTATGCTAGGGGAGCATATCCATAATGGATATGTTTTGGAGGTAAGTATGGCGGAAGGGAAGTGCCCGTACTCCGAGGACGCCCTCAAGCACACCGTCCTCGAGGGCAACAAACTGCGCGACTGGTGGCCGAACAAGCTGAATCTGAAGATCCTCTACCAAAACCCGAGCGAGCTCAGACCCCACGCCCCCGACTTCGACTACAAAAAGGCCTTCGCCGAGCTCGATTACCAGGCGCTTAAGGCGGACCTCGAGGCGCTCATGACCTCTTCCCAGCCCTGGTGGCCGGCCGATTGGGGTCACTACGGGCCCCTCTTCATCCGCATGGCCTGGCATTCGGCGGGGACCTACCGAGTCTTTGACGGCCGCGGCGGGGGTGCGACCGGAAACCAACGCTTCGCCCCCATCAACAGCTGGCCCGACAACGTCAACCTCGACCGCGCCCGGCGGCTGCTCTGGCCGATCAAGAAGAAGTACGGCAACAAGATCTCCTGGGCCGACCTCATGATCCTGGCCGGGAACGTGGCGCTCGAGTCCATGGGATTGAAGACGTTCGGCTTCGGGGCCGGTCGGGTGGACATCTGGGCCCCCGAAGAAGACATCAACTGGGGCCCCGAGGCCGAGTGGCTCGGCGACGAGCGTCACCCGGGGGGCGAGCTCGAAAAACCCCTGGCCGCCGACCACATGGGCCTGATCTACGTCAACCCAGAAGGGCCGGGCGGGGAGCCCAACGCCGTTGAAGCGGCGAAACACATCCGGGAGAGCTTTAAGCGCATGGGCATGGACGACGAGGAGACCGTGGCCTTAATCGCCGGCGGGCATACCTTTGGTAAGGCCCACGGCGCCGCCAGCGTTGACCACCTCGGTCCCGAGCCCGAGGGCGCGCCGCTCGAAGAACAGGGGCTCGGCTGGAAAAACAGCTTCGGAAGCGGCAAAGGTCCCGACACCATCACCAGCGGCCTCGAGGGCGCCTGGACCCCAAACCCCACCCAGTGGGATATGAGCTTCTTGCGGCTCCTCTTCAAGTACGACTGGAACCTGACTAAAAGCCCCGGGGGCGCCTGGCAGTGGGAACCGGTCAACCCCGATCCCGAGGACCTGGTCGAGGACGCCCACGTTCCCGGTAAAAAGACCAAGCCCATCATGCTCACCACCGACCTCGCGCTCCGCTACGATCCGACCTACGCCGCGATCGCCCGCCGATTCCTAGAAAACCCCGAGGCCTTCGCCGACGCCTTCGCCCGGGCATGGTTCAAGCTCACCCACCGCGACATGGGCCCGAAATCCCGCTACCTGGGGCCAGAGGTGCCCGAGGAGGATCTGATCTGGCAGGACCCCCTGCCCCCGCGCGATTATGAACTCATCGACGAAACCGACGTGCGCGAGCTCAAGGCCAGGATCCTCGCCTCAGGCCTCGCCATCCCCGAGCTCGTCTACGTCGCCTGGTCCTCGGCCTCGACTTTCCGCGCCTCAGACAAGCGGGGCGGAGCGAACGGGGCCCGGATCCGCCTTTTGCCCCAGAAAAACTGGGAAGTAAACCAGCCGACGCTGCTCGAGCGGGTGCTCGGGGTCCTCGAGGGCATCCAAAGCGAGTTCAACGCGGCGCAGGGCAACGGGAAGAAAGTCTCTCTCGCCGACCTGATCGTGCTCGGGGGGACGGCCGCGGTGGAAGCGGCGGCGAAGAAGGCGGGCCACGAGATCGAGGTCCCCTTCGCCCCCGGCCGGGTAGACGCCAGCCAGGACCAGACCGACATCGAATCCTTTTCCTACCTCGAGCCGGTCGCCGACGGCTTTCGCAACTATCTCAAGCCCGAATGCCAGCTTCCCGCCGAGCTCGCCCTGATCGACCGGGCCCAGCTCCTTTCCCTCACTGTGCCCGAAATGACCGTCCTTATCGGGGGCCTGCGCGTTTTGGGGGCGAATTTCGGGGGCAGCCCTTACGGCGTTTTCACCGACCAGGTGAGCGTGCTCAGCAACGATTTCTTCATCAACCTCCTCGACATGGGCACCGAGTGGCAGCCAGCGGACGAAGAGGGCCGGCACTTCGTGGGCAGGAACCGGGAGACCGGCGAGGTCCGCTGGCAGGCGACCCGGGTCGACCTCGTTTTCGGCGCCAACAGCGAGCTCAGGGCCCAGGCCGAGTTCTACGCCCAGGACGATAGCCGGGAAAAGTTCGTCCATGACTTCGTCAAAGCCTGGACCAAGGTGATGAACCTGGATCGCTTCGACCTCTTCTGGTGGTAAACGCGACCACGCCTGCGCCCCGGCCTCGTGCCGGGGCGTTTTTCACGCAAAGATCCCGATCATCAACGGAGGCAAAGGCGGGGCAAAGCGAACCCGCTACCCCGCGTGCGCC
>WIAM01000094.1 GCA_015519965.1 Thermaceae bacterium | reverse complement strand
CTGGGCGCGGTCGAGCCGTGCGGGGTCGGCGCCCAGCCGGGGCAGCAGGTAGCGGTCCACCAGCGTGCGGCGGTTGGGGAGCAGGGGCCAGCCCAGCGCCCGGGTGAAGCTGGTCTTGCCCACGCCGGTCAGCCCCACGACGATCAGCAGCGGCCGCTCGCTGAGCGGCGCGGCTCCGGGGGCGGGTTGGAAGTGAAAATCGGGCGGCACAGGGACATTATGCCCCATCCGTTTGAGGGTACGGGCGCGGAGGCGGAAGGGTGTAGGCTGGTAGGCGGAGGCATCTATGAGGAAAATTTCAAAGTGGTGGTTAGGAAGTTTCGTTTTAATTCTCGTCCTCGCGGCCTGCAACACCCAGATCAAGCCGCAGGCGACCCAGGCCGACTTCGACCAATCGGTGCAGGACTACCAGGCCGACCTGGGCACCATCGCCGCCGCAGCCGGGCAGGACCTGGCGCTCCAGGCGCTCCTGGCCACCCCCGCCGGCGCGCCCGGCCTGCCCACGAGCGCGCTGGCCGCGAACCTGATGAGCCTCGGTGCGGGGCCGGTCTCGCCCACCGACGCGCTCAAGCTGCTGGGTGGGATCGCTCCCCTCGCCGACCAGAACCTCGAACGCGGCAAGTGGGACTACGACCCCGCGGTGCCCGGCTGGGTGCAGGATTCGAGCTACACCGGCGACGACCTGGTGCTCACCTGGCCCTTTGACGACGATCAGAGCAACGCGCACACCGCCGCGCTGACCTTCGACTGGAACTACGGCGCCGCCACGGTGGACGTGCGCGAGGCCGACGGCACGACCAGCGAGGTGCCGCAGGACATGCAGATCACCCTGAAGGTGGACGGCAACGCCGCGGGGAGCCTGCGCGGGCAGTTCGCCTGGTACGACTGCAGCGGTACCCCGATCGCCGAGCCCACCAGCGTGGCCATCAGCGGCAGCGCGGGCGTGAACGACCGCGTCGCCTTCACCTTCAACCTGAGCGCCTCCGACACCCGCATCCGCACGAGCGGCAGCTTCGAGGTCAGCACCGGCGGCGACAGCGGCCGCGCGACCTGGGACGTCTGGGCCGACGGTACGATGACCCGCGACGCCGCCTGCTTCAGCCAGGACTTCGACGTCAGCGGCGGCCACGTGAACTTCACCACCTCCGAATCCGTGGGCGGCGAGAGCCACAGCTTCGAGTTCAACACCGACTTCACCCTCAACTTCGACGCCGGCGGCAACCCCACCTCGGCCGTCCTCGCGAACGGCTTCGTCAAGGTGGACGGCGCCGTCGCCGTCACCTTCTCGGGCACCCTCGACGACGCCAACGGCAACTGCGTGCCCGGCGAGAACGTCAGCCTCGTCTTCGCCGACGGCTCGCTGACGCTCGAGCAGTACCTGATCGCTCAGGGCATGACCCCGGGCTGCTACTGAGTTCCGATTTCCACCCGGTGAGCCGGCGCGAGCCGGCTCACTTTCTTTTCGCGCCCGCCCCCTAGAATGCGGGCATGGCCGAACGCCCCAAGCGACCCGAAAAGAAGCTGCGTGAGTACAGCGAGAAGACGACCCGCCGCATGACCGACCTGGACCCGGCCGGGCTGGTGCTCGACAAGGCGCCCGACCGCGCCCGCCGGCAGTTCATGAACTACGCCTTCTTCAAGCTCGACCCCGCCTTCCGCCGGCTCGAGCCCAGCGAGATCGAGGCCGCCAAGGACGAGTTCGCCGCGGTGGTGGAGCGGTGGGCCGCCCGCGAGGGCTTCATCGTGCGCAGCTACTCGCTCGTGGGCCTCAGGGCCGACACCGACTTCATGATCTGGCGCATCGCCTTCGACCCCGCCGAGTTCCAGGCCATGCAGCGCGAGCTCAACCGCACCCGCCTGGCCGGCTACCTGACCCAGCCCTACAGCTACCTCTCGATGCAGAAGCGCTCGATCTACGTCGACCGCTTCAACCCCGAGGGCGAGGGGGTCCAGCTCATGCCGGGCGAGGGGGACTACCTCTTCGTCTACCCCTTCGTGAAGAAGCGCGAGTGGTACAAGCTCACCCCCCACACCCGCCAGGGGATGATGGACGAGCACATCTACGTCTCCGCGCCCTTCGAGGGGGTGCGCCTCAACACCAGCTACTCCTACGGCATCGACGACCAGGAGTTCGTCGTCGCCTTCGACGCCAACCACCCTTCCGAGTTCGTGGACCTGGTGCACCGGCTGCGCTTCACCGAGGCCAGCCTCTACACCCTGCGCGACACCCCGATGTTCACCTGCCGCAAGAAGCCGGTGCGCGAGCTGCTCGACGACCTGGCCTAGTGTTTGGTCAGCAAGAAAGGGCTGGGTTGCTTTGCCGCGCTGACCCACAACTTTTCCCGCGGCCTGGAGAGGGCAACGAAAAGTAGCTGCCGCTCGAGCTCGAGCAACGCTTCCCGGTCGGCTTCGGTCTCGGCCTGTTTGAGCACGAAGTCGTTGGGCACTTGTCCATCCTCGACCCCGATCACCGCTACTGCCCGGAACTCCAGGCCCTTTACCCGGTGCATCGTGGCTAAGCAGACGCCGGTTCCTTGGCCGCCTTCCTCCAGAAACCAAGACGGAAGGCCGGCGTGCTTCACCGCGGACGCACCTCGGGTCTTTAACAATTTCTTGGTGCGCGCTACGACCGCGATCTGCTCTGGATCGTAGCCCTGTTCAATCAATGCCCGGAACCAGTTGGCAAGAGCGGACACTTCTTGGTTTGGTTGGGTAAACACCTGGATTTCTGGAGATTCGCCGCGCAAAAGACTCAAGGCCTTGGGGGCGACCTCTTCCCCCTCGGCCTCAGTTACTTTCTCGGGCAGCACGCCTTCGGCGAAGTTCGCGATCTCACGGGTGGTGCGGTAGTTGATCCAGAGCCTCTGTGACCGACCCACGGTCTCTATACCGAGCCGCCGCCAGGGGACGCGGGTTTGGTAGATGCGCTGCGCGGCATCCCCGACCAGGAAAAGATCGTTATCGCCCTCGGGGACGATCGCGCGTAGTAGCTTCAGCTGGATCGGGCTCAGGTCCTGGGTCTCGTCCACCACCACGTGGTCGAACCTGGGTAGCTTCTCGAGGTTCTCGAGCAACGTTCGCGTCCGGCTGCCCCAGGTTTCAAGCCCCCGGGAAACAAGCAGGCTGCGGGCCCGGTCGAAGACGGGCCAGAGCTCCCGGCGCCGCGCCTGGCTGAGCGGCGTGCCCCGGCCGGTGCGGTCCACCGCCAGGTACTCCTCCAGGCTGCGCGCCCCCCAAGCGTTCACCACCCGCACACACTCGTTAAAAAGGAAAAGGTCGCTCGCCCACTCCGGGCGCCCAACCTCTTCCGCCGCCCGCTTAAGGGCCTCCTCGATCTGCTTATCCCTGGCGACACGGAGCTTCTTGCCAAGCCCTTTCGTATACCAGCGCGTGAGCAAGCGATCAAAATGCTCGACCTCGAGGTTCTCGAGTCCCCCAGCAAGCCGCGCTACCCCGTCTTTGAGTGCTTCGGCCAGCGTCTTCGTATAGGTGGTGAGCAATACCTGTCTGCTAGGGTTTTCCCGGGCGAGCCGGACCGCGCGATGGATCGCCACCACCGTTTTGCCTGTACCGGCCGCACCAGTCACCTTTGCGGGCCCTTTGTAATTTTGCTCGACCGCATGGTGTTGTACGGGATGGAGAAAGACCATCCAGTCCTCCCAATCGCCAAAAAGGGCACGTTCGAGCTCTTCCTTGGTCTCAATCAGGAGGTAACGGTAACGGTTGCTGGGATGGTGGAAAGGGTCCTCAACCTTAACCTTGGGCGGAAGCGGAACGGGCTTATTCTCGAGCAAGCTGAGGATGCGTTCTTGTATCAGCGGTCCTAGCTCGGAAGCGAGTTCGAGGACGCGGTCTATGTCGGCCAGCTTCATCGCCGCCACGTAGTGGAGGGGGATCCCCAGATCGTGAAGGTACTCCTCAGGATAGTGGGCAAGTGGAGCGTGAACCTCAGTCTTTTTCACCACCACCTGCTCCTCGACTTTTATGCGGACAACCTGGAACTCCTGGGTCTTGGGGTGGAACTCCGCCCGGTGCCGCTCAGCCCACTGGTAAGCCTTGTCGTGATGATCCACGTACAAGGGGACGAGCGTACCCTCCTGCGCGGAAAGAATTAGTCGCAGGTCCTTATTCAGCCGCAGCGACCAAAACCCGTTTTTCAACTTCTCGAGCTTGTGACCCGGCATGAGCAGACCGGCCGCGAGCTATAGCAGTTCATAGTTGATCTGTTCTGCTAGCTCAGCTGGAAACTTCTTGCGGACTTCCTCCAGCAGGTCATGATTCAGGGCGATGTTCCATTGCATCTTTGATCGCCTCCACGACCCGGTCCGGGTCCTCCGCAACTTCGACGTATTTCCATGAGCCGCCGATCTTTGCAGGCTTCATGTCCACCAGCACCACCCTTCCCCAGCGCAGGAGAGCCTGGCCTGCAACCGCTCCGTCATCACCGACGAGGTCTTCGAGCACCGCGTCGGGGGGTGGCACGCCACGGTCCTTGAGTGCCTCGACCAGGGGCCCAAGGTCGGGACGGACCGAAAGTAACTCCCCCCAGGGGTCTCGGCCCCCGGCGCTGACCAGGCTCCGAAGCGTCTCGAGGTCCTGCGTCCAGTCCTGGTCGTAACGGAATACCAGATGCCTCCTACCCGCCTCGGTGAGTAGGCCACGGCGAAGCGCGTCGCCCTGGAGGCGCTTGGGGTCGTCGTGCCCGGGGCCGTCCACGAAGATGCCCAGATCGGCTTCGCGATAATAAAAGTCGTACCGCACCGAACTTCCGCCTACGGCCACCGTGTACTGAGCTTCGTCGGGTAGCGGCAGGCCGCGGCGCTTGAGTTCGTTCAGGAATTTCTTTTCGAGCTCACTCTCCGCATGCCGCAACAGGCGCTCCATACGGGTTCGTGAAGCCGCCGGCGCAAACACCAGCCCCCGCCAGCCTTTGAGGTCGTTTAGGACCAAACGTCGGTCAAGCAAGTGGTGCACGGCCTGGTTGTGGTAGCTGAGCAGGCAACGGTAACAGGCTTTTTCGCAGGCCTCTTCAGGGTCGTTGGCGTGCAGCAGGTCGAGAGCCACATCGATGAGCTGGTTCCAGCGCGCGGGTTCAAGCAGCGACCTCAGCGCTCCCAACCCGCCTTCTACCCGCTCGTGAAAGACGATACGGTAGGGCACCCCCGAAGCTCCTGCGGGCTCGAGGAACACCCCCAACTCTCCTTCTTCCAGCTCGAGCGCTACCAGCGCAGCCCGCCACAAAGCCCAGCCCAGGCTCTGGTAGTAAGCGTAGGCCTGATCGCCGTCCAGGTTCTTGGGCGCGTAGAGCACCAGCGCGTCAACTTCCGCTTCGTGGAACAGGACAACACCGTGCACCAGGTCTTCTTCACCGGCGAACTGAGGACATTCCCCCCGCCTGCCTTCGTGATGGGGATGCCGTTCGATTCGTTTCTCTCCAAACAGCCATTCGCCGCACTTGCGGCACAGCACGAACCCCCCGCGCTCCTCGGCCCTGGGTCCGAGGTTGCTTACCCGGATGCGTGCCTGGTGGTCGTATTCGATTCGCAACTCCCCGGCTTCGTAACCCTCGACCACGCCCGAGGGCTGGTAGCTTTCGACCATTAGGTAACCGCGCCGGCGGCGCTCTTCCTCTTCGCTGGTAATACGTCGCCGCCGGCGGGCGCGTTGCCAGGGCATGGGCAAAGCGTGCATCCGCGGAGCCATAGATAGGTCCTGCCCGCAGCGCTGGCAGCGCTGCGGCAGGCGCCCGGTCGTGGGCTCGGGATGGTTGGGGAACCCGCAGTTAGGGCAAAGGGCCACCGGCACGAGCTCGTCTTCGTGCAGCCCGTAAGCCATGCGGTTGACTTCGTAGGCGGACTTCCCGTAATAGACGAAGTTCCCCGGGGCGTATTCTCGCAGGGCGATGAGCGGCGTTCGGGTAAGTTGCTGCGGCCCCCGGGCCGCGAGGAGATCAAGGTGTACCGCCTGGCTGCTGAAAGCGTAGTTCGGCACAAACCCTTCGCTTTCGAGCAGATCCCGCACGCGCAGGGGGTTGTCACCCACGCCGCGCAACTGGTCGATTCGCTTCCCCAGCGCGTCGAGCTCGCGCTGCAGGCCTCCACGCACCCTTGGATCGTTCAGGTACGCGATGCGCATTTTGACCGCCTCGTGTTGCTCTACCAAGGTGGCCAGTGCCTTGCGCCAGTTCACGAGGGCCCGGTCCAGAGCGCTCACGAAACCGTCCACTTCGCGTTCGATGAACGAGAGGTCGAGCCAGTCGAACTCCTGCAATTCTAGCGCCAGCGAGCGGGCAATGGCCTCGAGAATCCGGGTTCGCTCGGCGTTCAAAGCGCGCTTGAGCCCCTCTTCGATTTCTGCCCGCAACGGAAACGCAGGCCTCGCCTCGACGTCTACGAGTTCCTGCATACTTCCGGGCAGCTCCCAAACCGGAGCCAGATGTTCGAGCACCACTGCGTGCAGGTGAGCCCGTATCAGCTTCTCGTTATCGAGCAGGAACCTGGGCGGCCGCACCTCACCCCGGATCATTTCTTCGGGGTGGCGGTAAAAGTACTGATCGTGCGGACCTCGTCGGTAACCCTGTCCGGCAAAGACCTGCACCAGCGCGGGTTGCCCCCGCCTCCCGGCCCGGCCCGAGCGCTGGGCGTAGTTTGCCGGCGAGGGGGGGACGTTGCGCAGGTAGACGTTGGCCAAAGCGCCAATATCCACACCGAGCTCCAGGGTGGGCGTGGCCACCAGCACGGCCAGGGGGCTTTCGGGGTCGCGAAAGCTCGCCTCCAGCCGCCGCCTATCTTCGGCGGGAACCTGCGCCGAGTGCGGCCCGGCCTGGGGGGGCACCGCGAACCAAAACTCTTGATAGAGCTCCCTGAAGAACGCGCTGGGAGGTTCTTCCCGAAGCAAGACGCCGGGGAACTCGGGGGAACGGTCCAGCACCTTCAAGTAGAAGGGCACCCGGCTCTTTGGGCAGTAGCGAAGGTTCTTGCTCCGCGCCCGTTGGAGCCGCACCCGGCTGGGGCTAAGCACATGGCCTCCGATCTGGTCACGACCGCGGGATGGCAAACTCTTGGGGCTGAGCAGCCGCTCGTCCTGCAATTTCAGGTAAACGTTGCGCAGCCAGGATTGGGCGTCTTCGCGCCGTTCCAGGTTCAGAGCCCTTATGACCCACTGCTCGAAGCGGCTGGGGCGGACGCCTCCGATCAGCGGCACCACCCGCCCCCGCTTGGGGGGCCTTGCGGGTTTGCGTTCGACCAGAACCACGGGCTCGCCCGGTTCATAAAAAACCGCCTCCGCGAAGCCCTCGTCTTCGAGCAATTGTCGTACCCGGTAGTCAAAATCGAAGTTCATGATGTCCAGGTCGACTCCGCTGCCCAGCGCTTCGCGCCGGCGCACCAGGTCCAGTAAGCCCCGCAGCACATCGGCGCGTACATCGGCCGGGGTTTCCTCAAAACCCTTCCAGAGGTTTTCGTCCTCTACCAGCTTTTCCAGCCCTTTGTACTCGTAGCGAACCAGGCCGGCTTCTTCGAGGTTCGGGAAGTTGGGTTGTACGTTGCGCGCCGCGTCGGCAGCGGCAAAAAGCTGCAGGACGGTGGCGTAGGCCCTGGATACTTCGGGATCCTTATAAATCTCGGCCCCGCTCCGTTTCCAGTAGTTCAGTACCTCCAGCCCGGCTTCGCCCAAGCTTAGCGACCCCTTTTCGTCGAGCAGGCGGAGCAGCGCTTGTCGGAAGGCCAAGCGGTGGGCCAGGTCAGAGAAGTGGGCCGATTGAAAACTGGTGTCTTGAACGTTGTCGGTAAAAGCGATGATCTTGCGCTCGTCTTCCGCCAGGGAGCCCAGGGTGGCGAGCAGGATCAGGTCGGTAGCGGTGGACCGGCCTACCAGGCCAAAAGGGGTCAGCTTGGCATACTCCGCTGGCCGGCGGTCGTAATGGATGCCGCAGTGGGGGCAGAAGAGAAAGGGGGCAGCCACTTCTACGAACGCGCGGCCTCCTTCTTCGGGGCGTACCTCACCGCGTTCGGGGTCAATCCTCATGTTACGGGGAGTATGTGGGCGGTAGCTCGACTTCACCCCGCCCTTGCCGGTCAACCAGTTTTCAGGCAGGGACACCTCTTCGGGATCGAAGGCACCGGGGGTGAGGTAGACCACGCCCTCGGTCTCACCGAACTCGGCGGGTTGAAAGCGGTTGCCACTGCGAAAAGCTACGTAGAACTCGTTCTTGCACTGGCGGCAGAAGACCACAGGATACGCGGGGGACCCGCCGAGCTCCAGCTCGCCCTGGCCGCTCAGCCGCGGCGGATCATGGAGGGTGCCGGTCAAACCAACGTTCTGGCTGTAGAAGCCGTGCAACTTGAGCTGCAACAAGGGTTTTTCGCCGACTTCGGCAAACTGAGCCAGCGACATGAAGGCCAGCAGTTCGCGGCGGGCCTCTTCAGGGGGCAGGTTCCGAACTTCCGCATAAGCGCTTACCAGCTCCGCAAGGGGTTTGGCTCCCCGGCTCAGCTGCGCCCCAATCCAGCCAAGCGTCGGGTGGTCTTGAAGGTGCCTGCCCAGCTCACCGGGGTTGGTTTCGCTTGTGCCCAGGAAGGCCAGGGAAAGTTGTTCTACTGCCGACTTTCCCACGGCTTTTGGCTCGGGAACCGGGCCCAACGGGGGCTGGGGTACGGCGGGGGTCGGGAGGGCGTCGGCGTAGGTTTCGCGGATGAGCACCTCTACGGGTGCGCCAAAGAGGCGGCTGGCAAAATCAAGGGCTCCGTCGCCTTCTTCTTCCTCGATGGTGGCCGAGGTACCGATAAACCGAAGGGTGCCCTCGGTGCCGGTGTGAACCTTGAGCCTGCGAATCAGCAGCGCGGTATCGGCCCCCTTGAGTCCCCCGTAGGTGTGGAGCTCGTCGAGCACCAGGTAGCGGAGCAGGCCGCGGTGCTCCGCGGGGAAGAGGCTCAGGTCCTCGCGGCGGGTGAGGATGAGCTCCAGCATGACGTAGTTGGTAAGCAAGATATCCGGCGGGTCCTGACGGATCTCCTCCCGCGAGGCGCGCATCACGGTGGAGAGCGCTCCGTCGTCCAGGCGAAGTTCGCGCTCGAGAGACCTGCGACGGTCCTCCCCCTCCTCGCGGGTATGGGGTGTTTCCCCTGTGTACAGGGCAACGCTCAGGCCGCTATCGCGCAGGCGCAACACCAGGTCGCGGAACTGGTCGTTGGCCAAGGCGTTCATGGGGTAAACCAGAATGGCCTTGGTGCCGCGCTTGCCCTCGTCGCGCATGCGCAACGCGTAGTCGATGACGGGCAGACCGAAGGCAAACGACTTGCCCGAGCCGGTGCCCGTGGCCACCACCACGTTTTCGCCTGCTTTGGCCCTTCGGAAAGCCTCTACCTGGTGTACGTAAGGACGGATAGGGGGCGAGCCGGCGTCGTGCGCATTCTGGCGGAAGATGCGCAATGCGTCGGGATGCAGCAGGTCTTCGTTCACAAGCCGCTCGAGCGGGGGGCCCGACTTGAGCTCGCGCCGCAACTCCACATAGGGTTCGCGCCAGAGTAGCCCGCCTTTTTCGACCGCCTCTTCCAGGTAGGTTCGAATCGCTGGATTTTCGGGTTTGACGAAGGCTTCGACGTAGCCCCGGTAGACTTCGCGAACGTGCTGAATGCGTGCAAAGGCGTCCCGAGACAGCAAAGGGGAAACCCCTTCGGCCGGAAGCTCGAGCACGCCCTCGGCCAGCGCCCGCCAGCCCGGGGGCATGGATACCAGCCCGACCCGGATTCGCAGCTCGTCGGCGTCCAGGCCCATATTCTTGAATGGGGCAAGCAAGGCCGAAAATTCCTCCGGGACGACCCCCGAAAAGTCCACACCGGACCAGTCGAGGGCGGCACCGCCCACGAACCTGGGCACCACCTGCGAATACCAAACCTGCGGGCTCAGGACTTGCTCGATCTCGGCCAGGTTCACTGCATCCATTCCGCTCTCCCTATTCTTGCCCTACTCTAATGCCTCGGTCGCTTTGATGGGTTTAGGCGTGAACATTGGGTGGGGTGCGGCCGACCGAGTTCGCCAGAGCCCGTGCCTGGGTAGTGGTTGGAAGGATAGTTGGTCGAATATTCCCAGGGCCTCGTAGAGGCCCCTGGTCCAAGGTGCTACCTGACCGTCTTGAACGCGGGCAGGACGAGCCGCGGGAGGCCCATCTGAGCGGTGAGCTGGTCCACCTGGACCCGGAAGTAGGGCCAGAGGTTCACCGGCAGGTTCTGGTGAATGAATAGGTCGTAGATTACCTTGGAAGGCTTTTCCCGAGAGCTGTAAACGCCGCGCCAGACCGCCTGGATGTACCCGAACGAGCGCTCCTTGCCGCCGTCTTTTTCCTGCACCAAGAACTCGACCTCGAAGCGCAGGGCGGCGGAGAACCCTCTGTCCATCAGCCTCGGGCGTTCGTCGGCCGGGGCAAGGCGGATCTCGAAACCCAACCGCCCTTCCGGACGCGCCTTGACTTGGGCCTCGATCTGCTCGAGCAAGACCGCTTTCAAATCCAGGCCCCGGATGAACTCGGCGTAAGCCTTCGGGTCCACCGTAGGGGCTTCAGGGGCTTCACCCTTTTTTGACTTCGGCTTATGGAGCCCCGAGTTCACCAGCACGTTGTAGGCGTGCTGGTAGCGGATGCCCAGCTCTCTTGCGATCTCGCTGATGCTCTTACCCTGCCGGTAGAGCTCGCGGATCCGCTCGGACTTGGTGGGGGATGCCTGCGCCGCCATCTACGCCGCCCAAACGAAGCCGCCCGCGTTGCCGTCGCCGGTGCGCTCGGGCCCCTGCCACTCGAGGGGAACGGGCCCCTGCCAGGTGGGTTCCTCGGCCACCACGTCCATGTTCTCGAGGAAGTAGCGCGCCGCTACCTCGCCGGTCTGTTGGTCCACGAAGTTCAGGTCCACCCGGTAGCCGAGCGCGTTGGCGTAGCGGGCGATGGTCTCCAGGCTCAGGGCAAGCCCCTCCGCGCCCTCGATCTGAGAGAGCCGGCTCCGGTT
>WIAM01000093.1 GCA_015519965.1 Thermaceae bacterium | reverse complement strand
GGCCACGATGATCGCGGTATAGCCGTAACCGAGAGAGATCTGCAGGGGGCTGAGCAACCGGTGATGATTCGCGGCGACCTCGACGAAGCCGGCGAGCCCGGCGGTGCCGCCGGAAAAAAGCGCCACCAAAAGCATGGTCCGGACGATTCGGACCCCCGCGTACCGGGCCGCCTCGGGATTCTCCCCCACGACCCGCACCTCAAAACCCAGCGTGGTCCGGCCCAGGACCCAGCTCAAAAACGCCGCCCCCAGCCCGGCAAGCAAAAGCCCAGGCCAGGCGAGCGCTGTCCCTGGCAGCAGGGGGAGCCACGCCGCGTCGGGAAAGGTATCGGTGTAGGCAAAGCCAAACACCGAACGCCCCCGCCAGGGCCCGTGGATCAGCCATTCCACCAAGTAAATCGCCACGTAGTTCATCATCAGGGTGGTGATGACGTCGTTGACCCCGAGGCGAACCCGAAAGTATGCGGGCACCATGGCCCAAATCGCGGCGGCCACGAACGCGGCGATTGCCATCGCCGGCAACATCATCCACCCCGAAACGCCGGAAAAGAGCGCGACCCAGCTCGCCGCCACTGCCCCCAGGAGCAGCTGCCCTTCGGCCCCGATGTTCCAAAACTGAGCCCGGAAGGCAAAGGCGAGCCCGATCCCGGAGAGAATGAGGGGGACCGCCCGGCGGAACACCTCCGCAAGCCCCCGGCGGTCGGTGAGCACGCCCTGATAGATCACGGAAAGCGCTTCTCCGGGAGGGGTCCCGTAGAGCCACAGCAGCAGCAGGCTGGCCACGAAGGCGGCAGCCACCGCCGCCATGGAGATCAGGACCACCCATGCCGGTGAAACCTTATGGCGGGGCTCAAGCCTCACGCCGACACCCCCGCCATCAACAGCCCAAGCCGTTCTCGCGTGGCATCCTTCGCATCCAGCACCGCGACCACCCGTCCCTCAAAGAGCACGGCAATGCGATCGGATAGGTGGAGGATTTCCTCGAGGTCCTCGCTCACCAAAAGCACACCGGCGCCGCGCTCCCGGGCCTCCAGCAGTGCCTGGTGAACCTGACCGGCGGCGCCGACATCGAGGCCGTAAGTCGGGTGGGCGGCCACGATGACCTGGGGATCGCCGTGGAGCTCCCGGGCAAGGATGAGCTTTTGCACATTTCCTCCTGAGAGAAACCGAACCGGCACCCGAACACCCGGCGTCTTGATCCGGTACCGCTCCACGGCTTTGAGCGCGAAGCGGTCAATGGCCCTCGAGTCCAAAACCGGCCCCCGGGCAAACGGCGAACGCCGGTAGTGCTTGAGGACCAGATTTTCCGCCACGCTCAGCGTTCCCACGACGCCACGATGGTTACGGTCCTCAGGCACGTGCGCCACCCCGGCCTCGAAAAATGCCCGGGCGTCTTTCCCGGTGAGATCGCGATCGCGAAGGCGGATCCAACCGCGGTGAGGCCGCCTGAGGCCGGTCACCGCCTCGATGAGCTCGCTCTGGCCATTGCCGGCGACCCCGGCCACGCCGAGGATCTCACCCTCACGGAGCTCAAAGGACACATCCTTGACCGCAAAATACCCCCGGTCACCCCGAACCCACAGATCCTTGACGAAGAACATCGGCCGGCCCGGCGCCCGGCGCTTTGCGTGCGCGGGATGCTCGGACGCCTCACCCACCATCAAACGCGCAAGGCCCGCCCGGTCGGTTTCACCGGTACGGAGGCTCGCGACCACCCGCCCCCGTCGCAAAACCGTCACCCGGTCGGCGATCTCCATCACCTCATCCAGCTTGTGGGTGATGAACACCACCGCGTGCCCGGCTTCCTTCATTCGCCGGAGGACACGAAAAAGACCCCGCGCCTCCTGCGGGGTCAGGACCGAGGTCGGCTCGTCTAAAATGAGGAGCTTCACGTCGCGGAGCAATACCCGGAGAATCTCCACCCGTTGCTGCTCACCGGCGGAAAGCTGCCAGACGTAGGCGCCCGGATCGACGGGCAAACCGTAGCGCTCACCCAGGTCCCGGAGACGCTCGGCGACCTTGCGCGCTGGAAAAACATACGGCAGCCCGCCGAGGCCGAGGGCCACGTTTTCGGCCACGGTGTGCTTTCTCACCAGCTCAAAATGCTGCGGAACCAGCCCGATCCCAAGCGAGAGCGCCTCTTTGGGCGAGCCGATCCGCACCCGTCGCCCGCGAATTCGAATTTCGCCTTCGTCAGGGGTCAAGAGCCCGTAGAGCATGCTGACCAGCGTGCTCTTGCCCGCCCCGTTCTCGCCCAAAAGGGCGTGAACCTCTCCCGGACAGACCTCAAAGTGCACCGCGTCGTTGGCGACGACCCCAGGAAACCGCTTGGTGAGGGAATGGACTTCCAGGAAGGGCTCGCTGCCCCCACAAGGCGACTGCGCCCCGGCCCCTCCCACGCGGCCCATCCTAACGAGTGGCGGCGAGTGGGGCAAGCCCCCTCCTCGAGGCCTACCCTGGAATATTTGCCAAGTTTGGTAGAAATAAGTATAATTCCGCCAGCGGCAGGAGGCGAAGATCCACAACTTCCCAAACGGGCGCCATGGGGTTGTGGGGAGCCAGTGGCGCGACCGGCCTGCGACCTCGGAGGTGAGAAACAGTGAGGAGGTCGCTTCATTTTTTTGTTGCCGCCGTGGCCACGTTGCTGGCCGTGCCTGCCCTGGCGGCCTTTGGCAATCAAACCACGATCAACCTGGACTTTCCCCGTTACGTCGTTGTTTACACCAACGTCACCTCGGTCAGCTTCTTCTCAGGCACCACGGCAGCCGCCGCCGGGGCGCTGGCGGGCCAAACGATCGGCGGAACCACCTACTACACCACGGTCGATCAGTGCCTGAACGCCCTGAACCAAGCCGGTGGCTTACCGAGCGCCTACAGCGTGAACGCGGCCACGACCCAAACCGCAACCGCCACCTGCAACTTCGCCCCCGACGACGTGGTGAAAGACAGCGGCTTTACGGTTAGCGGCTACGCCAACGCCGCCACGAACGACACCGACGGCGAGCTGCTCATCATCAGCAATGACCCGACCGCAACCTTTGCGGTGAGCGCGACTCCGAACGGCACCTTCTCCGCCCCGGTTTACGTCGTCCCCGGTTACATCAACGCCAGCGGTCAGATCAGCCAAAACAGCACCACCACGCCCCAGGACGTCACCGCCGGTGTGACATTCACCCAGGCCGACGCCTACACCACCGACTACAGCTTCGCTCGGGTTATCCCGCTCCTCTTTTACGCCCAGATCAACCCCCTCAGCACCGGCCAGCTCAACGAGAGCGTCACCCTGACCTGGTCGGTGGTGTTCGGACCCTAGGAGGACGGGTGCGTGGCTTTCTCCGACGCTGGCTCCCCCCCTTGATGGGGGGGCTTTTGCTCCTTTCCGCCCAGGCCCAGCGCGCCCCGGCGCTGGGCCTGGCGCCGCCCTTCGCGGAACTCGAACTGGCGCCGGGCGAGCGCTACGAGGGGATCATCCGCCTGGTCATGGCCAAAAAGGGCGAGGGGCAGTTCGAGGTGCAGCCTTTGGATTTCGAGTTCGACGATGCCGGCCAGCTGGTGGTGGAACCGCCGGGAATGAACCCCTACAGCGCTTCCGACTGGCTACAATTTTCCGCCGATCCATTTGCCCTCAGCGAGGGAAAGGTTCGAACCTTCACCTACGCGGTCGAGGTGCCGCCCTCGGCTCGGGGCAGCTACTGGAGTGCGATCGCGTTCACGCCGGTGGTGAACCCGGAGCAAAGCGGAGGGCAGGTGAGCGTTCAAATCCGCACCCAGGTCCTCTTCGGCATCTACATCACCACCACCGGGGGGCAGAGCCCCGCGTTCGCCATCGACGAGGCCCGCTTGCGCGAGGGCAGGCTCGAGGTCCTGGTCTCGAACCGGGGCAACACCTACCTGGCGCTGGGGGGCACGGTGCGCTTCCTCGACGATCGGGGCCGGACCGTTGCCCAAAAACCCTTCCCCAAATTCCTCCTGCTCCGCGACGCAAGCCGCGTATTCCGCTTCGATCCGCCGCCGGAAAGCCGCGCTGCGGTGATCGAAGTGCGTGACCGCAAGGGGAAGCTCCCAGCAGAGGCGCGGGCCGTGCCCCTGAGATAGGCCATGCTGCGCTGGATCGGTCTGGTTCTCGCATTCGCCTCGCTGGCCATGGGGCAGTCCTGGACGCTCTTTGGCTATGTCCAGGCCCCGGCCAACGCCAGCTTTACCCCGACCACAGAGGATCTGGTGTGCGCGGCCCTCGAGGCCCCCGACCAACGTGGCCTCTCGCTGAGGGTGATCCCCGGTGCCTGCGCCTATCCTGTCGTCCGCTGGCCTTACGACACCGACGATAACCGGCAGCGCTACGCCCTGACGTTCCAGCTGGCGTTTTGGGGCCAGGGGAAGGCCTCCGACCCCGTGACCGGGGTCGGCGCGCTCACGACGCTGCTGAAAAACAGCTACCTGCTGGCCCTCGCCGTCTCGGGCGCCGGAACCGGACGGCGCCTTGAATACCTCCCCCCACTCCAGCCCGGGGGGAGCGTCAACGGCCCGGCGGCGGATGGCCCGGGGTGGACGGCCTATACCGCCCCGGAAACCGACATCCCCTTCGGGGACCCCACGGTCCTCTACACCCTCGACCTCAGTGACTTTGTCTGCCAGATCTTTGGCGCCCCTTATGCCCCCTGCTGGTACGGGGTTCTAGAGTGGGACCTTCCGACCCGATTGCGCCTGGCTCAAGACGCGCCCGGGAACCCTCAGGTCCAGATCGCCTTTCAGGGCTTTCGCAGGCGGTGAGCACCGTGTGGCGGACCGTTCCCACGCTGATCCTCGCCCTTTTGGGTTGGGCGCTGGCGCTGAAACCCGGGGAGGTCTTCTCGCTCGTGCTCCCAGGCGGGAGCGAGATCACGGCGATTGAACAAGCGGTTCCAGTCCAGCCGCCCCTTGCCCTGGCCAGCGGTGACCTCTACCTGTTCCGGGTCGCGGAAAACGCCAGCGCCGACGCCGGCATCGCCATCCGCTACCAGGCGCCGTCGGGGGAAGCCGGCGAGGTCCGGCGAACGGTCGACTACCGGCCTGAACTCCGTCTGAGCCTCCCCGCCTCGCTCCGCCTCGGCGCGGACGGCCGGGCGCTGGCCCGGCTCGTCCTGGAAAACCGGGGGAACGGGAAGGCCGATTTCCGGATTCGCATCCGCCTGGGGACCGAGACCCTCTACCGGGATACCCTCACCCTGGGACCGGGGCAAAGCAGGGAACGGGCCCTCCCCTTGGACCAGCGGGGGGTCTACCTGGTCGAGGTGGTGGACACGCGCGCAGGCGCCACCCGCTACGCCTGGCTCCGGGTCAGCGGCCACGGACAGGCGGGATTCGACGAACCCGCGCTGGATTTCGATCTGCGTGGCGGCCTCGAGGCCGGCGGGCCCGGGATCGATCTGAGCGTATTCGGCAAACTCAGCGACTACGTGACGGCCCGGGGCCAGGCCAGAATGGATCCCCGTGGCCCCGCGGTTTCGCTGATGCTCCTCGGGCCGGGACCGCGGGCGGCCTGGGTGCAGCAGGCGGACTCGGGCGAGGTCGTGCTCGGATACGGGGCCCGCCCCTGGGAGGGCCAGCTCGCCGTGCGTTATCCAGCGGTCAGGGCCGCCGCCAGACTCAGCTACGATCCCGGCGCTTCGCGCCGGGTGGGCCTGGACATCGAGGCCGGGCAACAGCGCCTCAAGGGCCGCCTCACCGCCAGCAGTGGCCCCCTTTCCAGCTGGATCGAGTGGCAAAGCGGCAGCGGGCTCGGGGGCGGGGCCGAGTTCAGTTGGTCGGTCGCAGGCTGGACCGTCGACACCATCCTGGGCGCCGAACGCGATCGCTGGCGGGGGGCCTTCCGCCTTTTTGGCCACGGCTGGCGCGCCGAGCTTGATCTCCCAGACCCCAGGGCCCGGCTACGCGCCGAGGACCAGGGAGTATTCGGTGAGGTCGAGCTCGCTCGCGGACGCCTCCACCTCAGCATTGGCAACGCCGATCTTACCTTCGGCGTTCAGGCTGAGGGCGGGGTGGCCACTCCGAGCGTGAGCTGGAAGGGGCGGTGGGCGCTTGCAGCGATGGGGCTCTCGGCCCGGCTTTCGCTTTCGCCCGCCCAGGGCCAGGCCGAGCTCGGCGCCGACGCGGGGACCTTCGCCGCGCGGGTGGGGCTGGCGCTGGCCAGAGCCCCGCGCCCCGACCAGGTCTGGGTCGAGGGCCGCTGGCGGAGCGGCGCCTGGGAGACCAGCTTGCGCCTGGAGCAGCTGGCGAATGAAACCAGGGTCACCCTCAGCGGGCGCCAGCGCTTCCGGCTCGAGGTTCCCGAAACGGTGGCCGATCTCTTCGGCGGCACCGGTTACGCCCGCGTGCAGCTCGACTGGCCCTGCCGGGCCGAGCGGGCCACGATCAAGGTGGACGGCGAGGCCCGCGCCGTGGCCAAGGGCCAGTGGCTGCGCCTCGCCCCGGGGAACCACCGCCTGGCGCTCGCCGACCCCCTGCCTCCGGGGTGCGTCGCCGAGGCCTGGACCAAGACGCTCTCCCTCAGCGCCGGCAAACGCGCCAGAATCAGCCTCCCCCTTGTTCGGCCGGCCAGGCTCGCCTTCACCCTCGATGGGAACCCGCCCCCCGGGTCGCTGCTCGTCCTCGAGGGCGCGCGCGGAGTCATCCGCCGGCCACTTTCCCCCACGGTCGAAATCGACGGCCTTCCGCCGGGCACGTACCGGCTGCGCCTTTTGGGGCTCGGGGCGAGTTGGGAAGCTGACCCCAAAGAAGAGCGCCTTGAGCTGCGTTCGGGGGAAATCGGGACCGCGAGCTTTGCCCTCAGGCGGCGGGTGTTGCTCGCCGAATCGCGACTGCGAATCGAGGAGCTCGAGGTCAGCACCACCACCCCCGCCCCCGGCGATTCGCTTTTGGTCCGGGTCCGCGTGAGCGGGGCCGACCGGGTCTACGTCCGCATCGGTCACCGTTTATTCCCCCTCACCCGAAAGGGCGAAGCCTGGTTCGGCGTGGCCCAGCTGCCCAAGCGGCTCCAAGGCCGGTTGCTGCTCCGGCTCATCGCCGAAGGGCAAAAGGAGCGCCGCGTGCGCAATCTCGCGCTCTCAGTACGCACCCCACCCAGGTAGCCTCGGGGGGTATGCTCGGGTATGGTCCCACACCGTTTTCCCGGAACCCCTGAAGACCTGGAGGCCGAAGCGCGCCTCCGCCGCCTGCGCCCCGATCACATCGTCCGAGCCTGCGTCAAGGGGCTCGAACCCACGGCCTCGGTACTCGAAGTGGGCGTGGGCAGCGGCGTGCTCCTCGCCGAGTTCGCCAGGCGCGGCCACCACGTCGGTGGCGTCGACATCCGCGCCGACATGATCGAGGCCAGCCGGCGCCGCCTCCCGAATGCGGAGCTCGCGGTGGCCCCGGCAAACGCCCTTCCCTTCCGGCGCCAGCGCTTCGACCTCGTGCTCTTCGGCTTGGTCTTCCACGAACTCGAAGACCGGAGAAGCGCGCTTTTGGAAGCCCGCCGCGTGGCCAGGCGTCGGGTGGCGGTGCTGGAATGGCCTTACGAAAGCGGCGAGTTCGGCCCACCGCTCGACCACCGGCTGCCCCCTGAAACCGTTCTGGCCGAGTTCGCCGGGGCGGGGCTTTCCCCGGTGATGAGCGAACGCGTGGGCGAATTGGTTCTCTATTTCAGCGAAGTGGCCCCGTCCTGAACCTACGGTTTCCAGCCCAACGGCTCGGCGCCCTGGACCCCATCCGGCCCCACCGTAAACCGGAGGAACTTCGAGACTGCCACCGTGGCGGGGTAAGGGCTCGCGCGACGCCTGGCGTCGGCAAAGACCCAGACCAGGGCATTGTGGAGGTCGGTGAGCAGGAAATCGAGCTTCCAGGCCGAAAGCCCCTCGCCCAGGGGCGGGTGGTCGAAGCAGTCGGGGGCGTAGGTCGCGCACCCGGGCGCGAGCACCACCTCCTTGCCCTGGAGCCTGAGGACGAAGGCGTCGAAGCGCACCGGTAGACCGGCGCGCAGATCCCGGATCCAGCCCCCGGTGACCTCATCCCAGTACACCCGGGCTTCCCGCGTCCGCGGAATGACGGAATAGCGCCAGGCTCCGGGGGTGGTCGTCGAACGCGACGTGGTCTGGGAAATCCGGAAAAAGTCGGAGGTCGGCACCGTCTGGGCCAGGGCCAAAGCCAAAAAGACCAGCCACCAAACCGCACGCCGCATACTTCCAGGTTATTCGGGGGTTTCTGTATGTTCGGGTTTTTTGAACCAGAGCCAGGACTCGAGGTTCCCCCGCTTCCCCGCGATCGGGCTCGAGGCCTCGCCGACGAGCAAAAGCCCGAGTTCACGCCCGCACGCCGCCACCCGCTCACGCGCCCGCCGCCGGGCCTCGGGGTCGCGAACCACGCCCCGGTGCGACCCTGGCTCCAGCTCGAACTGGGGCTTCACCAGCACCAAAACGTCGCCGCCCGCCGAGGTCCACTCAGCGAGACGGGGCAGCACCAGCGTGCTCGAGATAAACGAGACGTCCATGACCGCCATCGAGACCGGTTCGGGGAGGGCCTCGAGATACCGGGCGTTCACCCCCTCCATCGCCACCACCCGCGGGTCTTCGCGAAGCCTGGGGTGTAACTGCCCATGCCCCACGTCGATGGCATAGACCCGTCTTGCTCCCCGTTCGAGCAGGACCTGGGTAAAACCGCCGGTGCTGGCCCCCACGTCGGCGACGACCCGTCCCTCAACGTCGATGCCGAAGGCCGAAAGCGCCCCGAGCAGCTTCTCCGCCCCACGACCGACGAATTCCGGAAAGGAAAGCACCCGAACCGAGGCGCCTTCCCCCACGGCGAAGGCGGGTTTTCGCACCCGGACCCCATCGACGAGGACCCGCCCGGCAGCGATCAAGGCCTGGGCCTTGGCCCGGCTCTCAACCAGCCCTTTTCTCACCAGGTAGCGATCGAGCCGCTCGCCCTTCGCCATCGCCTCACTCGGTGTAGGCCGAAATCAGCGCCCGCAGGGCCTTGCCCCGATGCGAATAGCGCGCCTTTTCCTCGGGGCGCATCTCGGCGAAGGTCTTCCCTGCCTCGGGGACGTAAAACAGCGGGTCGTAGCCAAACCCGTGGCTGCCCCGGGGGGCCTCGAGGATCCGCCCCTCGGTCTCCCCGCGAAACACCTCCACCCGGCCGTCCGGATAGGCCAGCACCAACACCGCCACGAAGCGAGCGGTCCGGGCCGCCTCCGG
>WIAM01000092.1 GCA_015519965.1 Thermaceae bacterium | reverse complement strand
GCGCCCGTCTGGGGGTGAACCAAGGCGGTGGCCTCGCCGGCTCCAAAATTCCGCTGGTAAAGGCCTCCACGCCCTGGAGCGTCACCGCGTCCAGGGCATTGAGGCCCTTGATCGGCCCCCGGGGCGACCAGATCCCCCCCTGGGGCATCGCCTTGCGGAAGCCCCAGGGGGCAAAGGGGTCGTAGAGCCCGCTGACCACGAAGTAACGGGCCCGTTTGGGTTCGAGGGGCGTTCGGACGACGATCCACTCCCCCTCGCGGCGGGCCTCGAGGGCGGCGACGCTCTTCCCATCGGGGGTTCGCAGCTCCGCGCCCCATCCGGTCACCAGGATCACCTCGTCCACCCCCTCACCCTCAGGGGTGCGAAAACCGGCACCGGGCAAAACCTCGACCCCGCCCGGACGGTCGTCCACGTAGGCCGCGAGGACGGCGAGCGAAAAGCCGAGGGGGGCACCGGCGGGGTTGGGGGTTTGAGCGAGCCGGAAGCCCACCACCAGCTTGCCGCCCTCGTCCCGGGCGAGAAACCCGAGGAGGTCCACGGCGCCGGGCTGCTGCGCGACCTCAACCCGGGGGAAGGCGTACCCTGGCGGCGGAACGTCCCCCGAGGGGTCGGACACCAGCAGAGCGGCGGCGAGCGCGAGCGCGATCACTTGAGCAATCCTACCAGGGCCCCGACCACCTTTTCAGGGTCGTGCTGGGCTAAGGGCCCCGCCTCTCGAAAATCCCCGGTGATCACCCGCACGCCCTTGGCTCGAAACGGGTCGGGA
The DNA here is from genome assembly GCA_015519965.1 of Thermaceae bacterium. Classification (GTDB taxonomy): domain Bacteria; phylum Deinococcota; class Deinococci; order Deinococcales; family Marinithermaceae; genus WFXV01. The sequence goes on along the minus strand of WIAM01000092.1, from coordinate 14,471 downwards.
TCAAATGCGACCGGGAAGCGCCCCTCCTCCGCATACCTGGCCCGCACCGGCTCGGGGATGGGCTCGGTGTGCACCAAAACCACGTCGGGCCTCCGCCCCAGGTGACGCTCGACCGCGGCGACGTGATCGAAAGCGTCGTAGCCGTCGGTCTCGCCGGGCTCGGTCATGATGTTGGCCACGTAGACCAGCGGAACCGGGCTTTCACGGATCGCCGCCTGGACCGCGGGGGGAAGAAAGCTGGCGATGACGCTGGTATAGAGGCTGCCTGGTCCCAGCACCACGAGATCGGCCGAACGGATGGCTTCAGCGACCTCGGGCATCACCGAGACCTCGGCGGGATCGAGCCGCACCCGCTCGACCCGGCCCTGCGAGGCGCGCAGAGCGCACTCACCCCAGACCTCCCGCCCTCCCGAGAGATCGGCGACCAGCGTCGCGGCATCGGGCGTGCTCGGCCACACCGACCCCAAGAGGTTCAGCATGCGGTTGGCTTGCCGAGCGGCCTCAGCAAAGTCCCCGGTCAGCTCGTAGAGCGCCACCAGAAAGAGGTTGCCAAAGGTATGGCCCTTCAACCCGCTGCCCTTTTGGAAGCGGTACTGCATCAATTCGGGCATCCGCTCCGCTTCTGCGAGCGCCGCCATGCAATCGACGAGATCGCCGACGGCGGGCAGCCCAAAATCCACCCGCAAGCGGCCGGTCGAACCCCCGTCGTCGGTCGCCGCCACCACCGCCGTGGTGTGGGCGGTATGGTGCTTGAGACCGGAGAGCACCCGGGAAAGGCCAGTGCCGCCCCCGAGCGCTACGATCTTCGGCCCGGCCTCGAGGCGTCGCCGCTGATACACCAGCTCCGCCACTCGGTCGGGGTCGGTGATGGCCGAGAGCACGCTGCGGTTCATGGCCCGGATGCCCCCGATCAAAAGCAAAAGGCCAATGACCAAGATGACCCCACCGGCCACCGCCGGCGAAACGCCATACCCCTCAAAAAGCCTCGCCAGGTCGTGGATCGGAGCCACGCCGCGTCCGGAAAACCACACCCCGACTCCAACCAGCAACAGCACCAGCCCCAAGGCCGAAAGAGCGGCGAACCGCTTGACCCGCATCCCGGGAAAGAGCCAGCGAAGGCTAGTCTTTCCCCAGGTCACGGTGCATCACCTCCACCTCATAGCGGCTGGAGAGGTCCTCGGCCAGCCGGAGCACGAGGGCCGCGCTTCGGTGGTAGCCCCCAGTACACCCCACGGCCACGGTGTAGCCGCCCCGCCCCTCGCGCTGAGCGGCTTCGGCGCTGAGGCCAACCAGACGCAGCATGGCCTGGTAGCGATCTTCGGTGCCCGGTGCGAACACGTAGGCCTGAACCTCGGGCAGGGTTCCGGGCTTTTCGCGCAGCTCCGGATCGTAATAGGGGTTGGGAAATCCCCGGGCGTCGAGGACCAAATCCGCATCCTGGGGCGGCCCCCATTTGAAACCGAAAGAAACCAGACGCAGCAGAAAGCCCCGTGCCTCACCCAGGAGATCGAGCAAGCGGGATTTGAGCGCCCTGGGTGAGGTCTCGGAGGTATCGATAATGAAGTCCGAAAGTTCCCGGATCGGCGCCAGGACCCGGCGCTCCCTGGCGAGCTCGCTCATCAACGAGCCGGTTCCGAGCGGGTGAAGCCTTCGCGTCAGGTTATACCGCCGGAGCAAGACCTCGGGGCGGGCCTCGAGGAACACCACCTCGACCCGGTGGCCGGCCTGGCGCAAAGCCGCGAGCTGGGCCGGAAGCTCCGAGATCCAACCGGCGCCGCGAACGTCGAAGACCACCGCCGCCCGCTCGACGGCCTGGCCTTGCAAATGCTCGAGCAGCAGCTTCCAGATCGGCGGCGGGAGGTTGTCGACGGTGAAAAACCCGGCGTCCTCGAGGGCAAACCGCGCCGTGGTCTTCCCGGCGCCGGAAAGCCCGGAGAGCAACACGAGTCGCATCGAGGCCAGTGTATACCCAAGTCACGCGCGCTTTGGGTCAAGGTATAATCGCCGCCGGGATGCGGGTACGCGCGGGGGAAATCCACGACGCCAAAAAACTCGAAGCGCTCCTCGAATCGGTGCTCGGCAAGGGACTGGATGCTGAAGAATCCGCCCAGTTCGCGCGTCACCTGCTCTACTTTCTCGCCTCGGAGGGCAACGCCCTGCTGGTCCTCGAGGACGGCGACGACCTGGTCGGGGCGGTGACGGTTTGGATCCGGCAGGGCCTCTTCGACGATCTGCCCACGGCCCGGGTCGACCGGCTGCTGCTCGCGCCCACCCACAACACCCAGGAAGCCGCGCTCATGCTGCTCGAGCAGGCCGCGGCGCTGGCCCGGAGCGTTGGCGCCGGAGACTTTGAGGTCCTCACCGATACTGCCCTCCCCCTCGAACCAGGGTTTTTCGAACGGCTCGGCATGACCGCGCTCGGCGCTTACCGGGCACGGATACGCTAGGAGGATCCATGGACGTCTTGGAAAAAGGTGCGCCTGCCCCCGCGATCACGTTGCAGGCTGAAAACGGCGAAACCCTGAAGCTCGGCGAACACCAGGCGCCGGTGGTCATCGTCTTCTTTCACCCGGTGGTGTTCGCAAGCCGGCACGTGGTCGGCTACCTGAGGCGGCTGCCTCAAATCGCGCCCAACGTCCCGGTATGGCTGATCTCAACTGCCACGCCAGAGGAGACCAAAATTTACACCCAAGACTACTTAGAAGACTTCCCCATCGTGCAAAACGGGTGCCAGGCCCTCAAAGCCTTCGGGGGACGCTTCGTCCCCGCCACCTACCTCTTCCACGAAGGCAAGGTCGAGATCGCTTTCACCGGCTTTCACCGCCTGGCGCTGAACACCTTGGGTCGGCGCGCGGCCGAGCTCAGCGGCGGCAAACCCAAGGACCTCGTGACCGACACCGATAACAAGGGCGAGTACGAGCTCGCCGAACACGCGCCCTGTCAGGGCTGACAGCGTTCTGACCCACGTCCCCGATACTGGGGGAATGAGCATCCGGCGAATCCTGATCCTCTGCACCCACAACTCGGCCCGGAGCCAGATGGCCGAGGGCTGGGTGCGCCATCACGCCCGGATGGCCGGGCTTGAGGTCGAGGTTTGCTCGGCCGGAATCCAAAAAACTCACGTCAAGCCCGAGGCCATCCGGATCATGGACGAACGAGGCATCGACCTCAGCCACCAGCGTTCAAAGACCCTCGACGACCTGAACGATCCCTTCGACTTCGATCTGGTCATAACCGTCTGCGATCAGGCGGCCGCCGAGTGCCCCACCTACCCCGCGGCCACCTTGAAACGCCACGTCAGCTTCCCCGACCCAAGCGGAAAGAGCCTCGCCGTCTGGCGCGAGGTCAGGGACGCTCTCGAACGCATGAGCGCGTTCCTCGTCGGCTGCCTGGCGCGGGGCCACATCCCCAAGGCCGAGGCCCTGCAGCGGGCCGCCTGGCCTTATGGCCTTGACGCAAGTCATGGCTCACCGGCAAACGCAGGGGTACAATCCGGGACCATGGAGGCCATCGATCCCAAGATCACGGTGAACGAGATTATCGCCCAAAACCCCGACGCCATGACGGTTCTGGCCGAGCTCGGCATCGACACCTGCTGCGGCGGCAGCGAGCCGTTGGAAAAAGCCGCAAGGGACGCCGGCGTGCCCCTGGAAGAGGTCGTCGCCGCCCTTTCGGCCCTTAAGGAGGCGAGATGAACCTCCTCGATCTGGCCACCTATGGCCCGCGGCGCCATGTCCAGCTCCTCGCCGATTACCCCGAGGCGCGGCTGGTCCTCTTTAGCCTGAGCCAGGGCCAGGAAGTTTCCGGCAGCGGCGAACCCCGGGTCTTCTTGCTTTGCCTGGAAGGCGAGGGCGAGCTCTGGGCCGGGAACGAGCGGCGAAAAGCCGGCCCCGGCGAACTCGTGGCCTGCGAACCCGGAGAGCCGCACGGAGCCAAGGCCACCGGCGAGCGCTTTTTGGTGCTCGGCATCATTGCCCCCAGACCATGATCCTCGCCAGCCGGCTCGCCCTTTCGGCCTCGCTCATCTGGTTCGCCCTGGCCAGCGTGCTCGGGCTGCTGATGGGCCTCGATCTCATCCCCCACGCCTGGCGCACCGCCCACGCTCACATGCAGCTCCTCGGCTTTCTCAGCATGATGGTCTACGGCGTCGCCTACCACGCCCTGCCCCGCTTCCGCGGCGTCCCCTTCCGGCGCCCCGGCGTGGCCCTGGCACAGGTCGCCGTGGCCAACGCCGGCCTTTTGGGCATGGCGCTCGGCTGGGGTCTCGACTGGCCGGAATATGTGTGGGGGCTTTTTTCCGGGCTGGAGCTCCTCGCCATCTTTACCTTCGTCGCGCTGATGCTCGAGGTCCTTTGGACCAGGCCCAAGTCGGCGGCGACCTTCCGGGGTCCCCGCTAGGCCGCAAAGCGACAAGGGAACCCCCGGGCATCCCCGGGGGTTTCTTGGTGGAGCCGGTGGGACTTGAACCCACGACCTCCTCAATGCCATTGAGGCGCGCTCCCAGCTGCGCCACGGCCCCAGCCGCACTGGCTATATTAGCGAAGGCCCACGGATTTGTCAAAAAAAGAAGCCTCGCCCCGGCATCACTCCCCCACCCAGCTCTCGGGATCCCAGGGGTAGACGATCCAGTCCGAGGTCTCAAGGGCAAAGTGGTCGGGCCCGTCGCCGGGAAAGGCGTTGTTGGTGGGTTTGAAATGCAGCACCGCCACCTCGGGGACACCACCCGCCTGCTTGACGCGTTCGCGAACCGCCACCGCCGTCCGGCCCGAATCCCAGACATCGTCGACCACCAGGATCTTCCTATCTAAAACCAAGGCGTCGACCGGGAACTGGAGGAAGTGGGGCTCGTCGTGGGCGCGGACCGTGTCGTCGTAGAGCATCACCGCGGCCGTGAGCACGTTCCGAATCCCCAGGGCCTCGGCGAGCAACGCGCCGGGAATCATCCCCCCGCGGGTAATCGCCAACAGCGCGTCGTAGTTCTTGCCAGCGAGTTTCCCGAGCAAGATCCGGGCGTGATCGAGGATATCCTCCCAGCTGTAGACCACCTTCTTCACGCCGCACCTCCGTTTGGAAGCGGCTTGTCGAGCTCAAAGGCGCTGTGGACGGCCCGGAGCGCTTCCTCGGCCCGATCGGCGTCGATGATCACGCTGATGCGCACCTCGCTGGTGGCGATCATGTGGATGTTCGCCCCCACGCTGGCCACGGCCTCGAACATCCTCGAGGGAATCCCCGGGGTGCTCGCGAGCGCGACCCCGACGATGGAAAGCTTGGCGATGTCTTGCTTGACCACCACCTCGCCTCCGAGCGTCTCCAGGACCGGTCGGATCACATCCATGGCGTCTTCGACGAAGTCCCTGTGAACGGTGAACGCCATCTGGGTCCGGCTCGCCTCGTGCCTTGGCACCCCCTGGATGATCATGTCGACGCTGATCCCGGCCTTCCCCAGGGCATTGAAGACCCGCGCCGCCACGCCGGGGCGGTCGGGAATGCCCACCAGACCGATCTCCGCCTGCTCCAGATCCAGCGCCACGCCTGTCACCGGCCTTGCGAGTTTCATATCCTTTGCCTCCCAAACGATGGTGCCCGGGTTGTAACTGAAGCTGCTGCGAACGTGCAAGCGCACCTTGTATCGCTTGGCGTACCACACCGCCCGGGGGTGGAGCACCTTGGCGCCCAGGGCGGCGAGCTCGATCATCTGATCGTATCCGATCGCCGGAAGCTTTTGCGCCTCGGGGATCAGGTGGGGGTCGGTGGTATAGACCCCTTCGGTGTCGGTAAAGATTTCGGCCTCGTGGGCGCCAACAGCCGCCGCGATCGCCACGGCGGTGGTGTCCGAGCCTCCCCGGCCCAGCGTGGTCAGCTCTCCCTCCGGCGTCGTGCCCATGAATCCGCCGACCACGGCGACCTTCCCCTCGCGCACCACCTTGAGGATGCGCTCGGGCCGGACCTCGACGATGCGGGCGTTGGTGTAGCGGCCGTCGGTCACGATCCCGATCTGGTGCTGGACGAAGCTCTGCGCCGGGATCCCCAGGGCCGAGAGCTGCAGAGCGAGCAGGGCGGCCGAATGCTGCTCGCCGGTGGCCATGAGCATATCGAGCTCCCTCGGCGTTGGGCGCGGGTGAACGCGCCGGGCCAGGGCCACGAGCTCGTCGGTGGTGCTGCCCATGGCGCTCACCACCACGATGACACCGAAGCCCTGCTCCCGGTAGTGCTGCACCCGTAGCGCGACCTTCTTGATCTTGTCGAGGTCGGCCACACTGGTCCCGCCGTACTTCTGGACGATCAGCGCCATCTTGCCTGGGATGCTACCACGAGCCTTGAAAATCGCAAGACCCGCCACGGTATAGTAAGGGCCAAGGTGAACCCAAGCGCGCCTCGTGTGCTCGTGCTCAACCAGGGCTACGAACCCCTCGGACTGACCAGCATTCGCAGAGGCCTGGCGTTGGTCATCAGCGGCCGCGCCGAGACGGTGGCCACCTCTCACCTCACCCTCCACACCCCATCAGCGCCGTACCCGGTGCCGAGCATTGTCCGGCTCAAGCGCTTCGTCCGCCGCCCCCACGGGCGGCTCGCGCTTTCCCGAAGAAACGTCCTGCGCCGCGACCGCTACACCTGTCAGTACTGCGGCAAGAGCAACGTCGAGCTGACCCTCGACCACGTCATCCCCAAGAGCCGGGGCGGCCGGACGAGCTGGGATAACCTGGTCGCCGCCTGCCTCCGCTGCAACGCGAAAAAGGGGAATCGAACCCCGGAAGAAGCGGGGATGCGGCTCCTAAAGCCACCCCGCGTCCCCCGCTATCACGAGGCGATCATCCTCGAGGTCCCCGAACTCCCCGAACCCTGGCGCGCCTACCTGGTGGGTTAACTCCCCCGCCACGGTACTTTACTTGGTCTCGCTCACCACCACCAAAAGCACCGCCCCCAGCACCATGGCCGCACCAACGTAACCGAGCCAGGTGAATTGCTCGCCCCACCACAAGTAGGCAAAGAGCGACGCCAGAACCGGCTCCAGGGTGGCCACGACGCTGGCCCGGGTGGCCTCGAGCCGCGCCAGCCCCCGGGCGTAGAAAGCGTAGGCGAGGTAGGTGGAAGCGAATCCGATCACCGCCAGCCAGACCCACTGAAGCGGATCATCGGGCCACGCCCGAACGAAAGGTAAGAGCAAGGCGGCACCAACCAAAAGGGCCAGGGCGTAGATCGCCTCCGCCGGATGGCGGGCGAAGTAGAGCTTGCCAAAGATGTAGTAAAGGGCATAGCCGAGGCCGGAAGCCATGCCCCAGAGCACGCCGCGCAGACCGAGCTCGATCTCGCCCCCTGAGCCCAGGACGAGCACCATCACCCCGGAGACAGTGAGCCCGACGGCGACGACTTTCGGACGGTGCATCGGCTCCTTGAGGATGAGCACCCCGAGAACCGCCACCCAGGCCGGAGCGGTGTAGAGCAAGACCGAGGCCAGCGCCGCCCCACCGTATTCCACCGCCAACTGGTAGCTCAGATAGAAAAACGCCACCCCGACCGCCCCGAAGGCCACCACCGGAAAAAGCACCTTGCGAGGCAGGTAAAGCCGATCTCTTGCCATGGCATGAAAAAGAAAAAAGCCACCCCCGATCAGGGCACGAAAAAAGGCGACCTCGACCGGGGCCATTCCCGTAGCAAAGAGCGCGCGGGCGACCGGCCCAATCAGGGCCCACAGCGCCGCCGCCATGACGATGAAGAGGTAACCCACGCCCCGTATTGTGTCACGAAGCCAAAAAGCGCGCCCCGCTCCGGTCACGTGTTAAATTGTTGGAGACGAGCAGTCCCCACTCACCTTCCCCGATGGGCACCAGGCCCAAAGCGCGGGAAGCAAAAAAGGAGGCGAACGACATGGCCAAGGTCAGGTTGGAAAACGTTTGGAAACGCTTTGGAAAAGTGGTCGCGGTCAAGGACTTCACGCTCGACACAGAGGACGGCGAGTTCGTGGTCTTCGTCGGCCCCTCGGGGTGTGGCAAAACCACCACCCTCAGAATGATCGCCGGGCTTGAGGAAGTCAGCGAGGGCAACGTCTACATCGGCGATCGCCTGGTCAACGACGTCCCGCCCAAAGACCGCGACATCGCCATGGTCTTCCAAAATTACGCCCTTTACCCCCACATGAGCGTCTACGACAACATGGCCTTCGGTTTGCGCCTGCGGAAGGTCCCCCGCCAGGAAATCGAACGCCGGGTTAAGGAAGCGGCGAAGATCCTCAAGATCGAACACCTCCTGAAACGTAAGCCCCGCGAGCTCTCCGGCGGGCAGCGGCAGCGGGTGGCCCTGGGGCGCGCCATCGTTCGCGAACCCCATGTCTTCCTCATGGACGAGCCTCTCTCCAACCTCGACGCCAAACTCCGCGTCGAGATGCGGGCCGAGATCTCGAAACTCCACCGCCGGCTGGGCGTGACCACCATCTACGTCACCCACGACCAGGTCGAGGCCATGACCATGGGTGAACGGATCGTGGTCATGAAAGACGGCGAAATCCAGCAGGTTGACTCGCCCATGCACCTCTACGCCTTCCCCGTCAACAAGTTCGTCGCCGGCTTCATCGGCAGCCCGGCGATGAACTTCCTCACCGCGAGCGTCGCCGACGAGGGCGGCAAAGTTTACCTCGTCAGCGAAGCCATGAAGATCCGCACCAACGACAAGATGGCCAAGGAACTCCGGGAAGGTGGCTACATCGGAAAGCAGGTCTGGCTCGGCATCCGCCCCGAGCACCTGGAACTCAAAGGCCACGCTCAGGTTGAGGAGGACGAAAACACCATCAAGGGCGAGGTCGAGGTGGTGGAACCCCTGGGCGCGGACACCGAAATCCACGTCAACAGCAACGGCACGCTGATCACCGCCCGGCTTGACGGCTACGTGCCCGTCCAACCGGGGCAGGTGGTCGAGCTGCTGGTCCACCGCGAACGCCTCCACGCCTTTGATATGGAAAGTGAACGGGTCATCTCCCACGCCCAGGAGAAAGAAGAAGTCAGCGCTTGAGGCCAGCGGCAGCCTGCGGCTGTCGCTGGCCATCACCATCGGCGCCCTGGCCTTCCTGCCCTCACTCACCGTTTTGTTTGCGGTGGGCTACATCGCCCCCGAGGTGTGGGGCAAGCTGGGGTGGCCCGTGGTGGGCTGGATGTTGGTTGCGCTTTTCGTCTCGGCGGGCATCGGCTACTGGGTGGCCCGCCGCATCCTCTTGCCGCTTGAGCGTTTGGAACGCGACATGCGGTACCTGCGGGTGAGCCGGCGCTCGATCGGCGACCTTTACCTTCCTCCAGCCCAACGGGTCGAGCCGCTCGAGGTCGCAACCGTGCGGCGGCGGTTCGAGGAGGTCCTCGAGCACCTGCGCCAGGCTGCCGAAGAACGTGAGGCCTTTTACGCCATGCTCGCCCACGACCTGAAAACGCCCATCCTGGCCGCCGGCCGCGCCACCCAGTACCTGCGCGAGGCCCACGACATCGGCCGGGAAAACCGCCTGATGCTGCTGCGACAGCTCGAGGGCGAGCTCGAGCGCGTCTACCGCCTGCTCGAAAATCTGCTCACCGCGAGCCGGATCGAAAACGTCCGTCCCAAAGCCCGGGTCGAAAACCTTCGCGAACTGGCCGAGCGCCTCCGCCTGCGCCACCTGCCCCAGGCCAGCGACCGCGGGGTCGCCATCCGGGTGCAGGGGCATGGCTTCGCCAAGATCGACCGGGACATGATCGAACGCGCCATCGACAACCTGCTCGACAACGCCATCCGGCACGCGCGCAAAAGCATCACCATTCACGTCGGCGACGGATGGATCGAGGTTGCCGACGACGGCCCCGGCCTGCCGGCGCCACTGGAGGAGCTGGCCCGGCCCTTTCGCAGCCAAAGGCGCTACGAGGTACGCTCGGGAAGCGCCGGGCTCGGCCTCTACATTGCCCGCCGCATCGCCGAGATCCACCACGGCCGGCTCACCGCCGCCGGTAACGGAGGCGCCCGGTTGAGGCTCGAGGTCAACTACGACCCGAAAACCGTCTTCGAGACCATGGAAACCATTTGGTGAGGAGGAACGGTGCGCATACTCATCGCCGACGACCATCCCCTTTTTCGCGTTGGCCTTCGGGCCATGCTCGAGCGCGAGGGGTTTCAGGTGGTGGCCGAGGCTGAAAACGGCGAGGAGGCCGTGGCCCTCACCCTGAAAAACAACCCCGAGGCCGCGCTGCTCGACGTCAAGATGCCGGTCATGGACGGGCTCGAGGCGGCCAAGCGGCTAAGGGAGGCCGGTTACGAGGGCTTTATCGTGATGCTGACCACATTTACCGAACCGGCGTTGCAGGTCGCCGCCGCCAGATCCGGCGCCAACGCCTACCTCTCAAAGGAGGCGAGTCCCCTCGAGGTCGCCCAGACCCTAAAAGGCCTGGCGAGCGGCCGCCTCAAGAGCTTCACCCCACCGGAGGTCCCCGAGCTCACCGCCCGCGAACGCCAGGTCCTTTCACACCTGGCCCAGGGGCTTTCCGCCAAGCAGATCGCAAAGGCGCTCTCGCTCAGCCCGGAGACCGTTCGCGACCACATCAAGCGCCTCTACCAAAAGCTCGAGGCCAAAAGCCGCGTTGAGGCCCTGGCCAACGCGCGGAACCTGGGGTTGCTCTAGGATGCCTACGCCGAGCCTTTCCGTCCTCATCCCGGCCGCGGGCGCCGGCCAGCGCCTTGGTCTCGGTCCCAAGGCCTTCGTCAAGGTGGCGGGTAAGACCCTCCTGGCCTGGGTGGTGGAAGCCTTCGCCTTCGCCGACGAAATCCTCGTCGCCCTGCCCCCAGGCCACGCTGCCCCCAAGGACCTCAACGCCCTCGTCCTCGAGGGCGGCGAAAACCGGCAGGACAGCGTAGCCCACCTGCTCGAGGCGGCTCAGGGCGATATCGTCCTGGTCCACGACGCCGCCCGGCCCTACGTCGTGGCGCGGGTGGTCCAGGCGGTCTTCGAAGCGGCAAGGCACACCGGTGCCGCCGTGCCGGTGATCCCCGTTCCCGACACCTTGATTCAGGATCAAAACGGCACCTACGGCGAGCAGTTGCCCCGCGAACACGTTCGCCTGGTGCAGACCCCTCAAGGGTTTTTTCGCAACCTGCTGCTCGAGGCCCACCAAAAGGCACGCCGCGACGGCTTTTTGGGCACCGACGAGGCCACGCTGGTCCGCCGGCTGGGCTATCCCGTGACCCTGGTCCCGGGCGACCGGCGGATGCTCAAAGTGACCTACCCCGAAGACCTGGCGCTGGTCGAGGCCCTCCTCAAACGGCCTTCCTAGAAGAGCGATCGCTCAATCGCCGGGCTCGACGAAGGTGGCCACCGCCTCAAGCGGTTTTTTGCCAATCACCGGCACCTTGGCCTCGGGCGACGGGTACCCGGTCACCACCAGCATGAAGGGGCGCTCGTTCTCCGGTCGGCCGAGGAGATCGCGCAAAAACCCCATCGGGCTGGGAGTATAGGTCAACGTCGCCAGCCCGGCGAAGTGGAGCGCGGCGATGAGAAACCCCGTGGCAAGCCCCACCGACTCGGTCACGAAGTAATGCTTCACGCGCCGTCCCTCGGTATCGAAGCCGTAGGTCTGGGCAAAGACCGCGATCAACCAGGGCGCCTCCTCCAAAAAGGGCTTTGCGGGTCCGGTGCCGAGCGGTTTGAGGGCGCTCTTCCAGGCCTTCGGTGCTCGCCTGGCGTAGAACTCGCGCTCCACCGCCTCGGCGCGGAGGCGGATGGCCCGCTTTGTCGCCGGATCCGACACCGCGACGAAATGCCAGGGCTGCTGGTTGGCCCCACTCGGTGCCCGGGCGGCGCTCTGGATCGCCAGCTCGATCACCTCGCGAGGCACGGGCCGGTGGCTGAACTGCCGCACCGAGCGACGGGTCCGGATCTGCCGGTAAAACCCCCGGGCCCGTTCAAGCAACGCCTCTTCCGAGGGGGCACGATAAGCAAGGGGAACGAACGACTTTTCCATGCTATCTCCGATTATGCTCTTAGCTAGCATGGAGGCGCGCGAAAAGGCCCTGGCCAAAATCAACCTCGGTTTGGCGGTGCGTCGCCGCCGCCCCGACGGCTATCACGAACTCCACACCGTCTTCGCCACCGTGAGCCTCGCCGACGCGCTGCGCCTCAAGGCCACGCCGCGGGGGATCCAGCTCTCCATCAATGGGGGCCAAGTGCCAAAAGGCGCGGCCAACCTGGCCTGGCGAGCGGCCGAGCGCTATCTCGAGGCCGCTGGCTGGCCGGGTGGCGTGGCCATCGAACTCGAAAAACGCATCCCGGTGGCCGCGGGGCTCGGGGGCGGTTCCGCCGACGCCGCCGCCGTTCTCAGGGGCCTCCGCCGCATCTACCCCGCCCCGGTTGACCTGCGGGCGCTGGCGCTCGGCCTTGGCGCCGACGTCCCCTTCCTGCTCGAGGGAGGCCTGGCCGAGGCCGAAGGCATCGGCGAGCGCACCAAGGGCCTGGCCCCGATCGGGGGCCACTTCGTGCTGCTCAAACCGCCTTTCGCCCTGGAAACCCGGGCCGTCTACGCAGCGCTCGTCCCCAACGACCACGGCCCGCCGCTTCCGGTCGCGGCCATCCTCGAGGCCCTCGCCCAGGGGCGCTGTCCGCCCTGGCGCAACGACCTGGAAAAGGCCGCCTTCCGCCTGAAGCCCGAGCTCCTTCGCATCCGGCAGGCCCTCGAGGCCGAGGGGCTGTGTCCGCTGCTCTCCGGCTCCGGCCCCACCTTCATCGTTCCCCAAACCGAGACCGACCTGGCCGATCGGCTCCGTGAACGATTCCCCGGTTTCTGGATCCAGACCGTACACTTGGAGAAAGGCTGATGATTCCCGCGCTTGAATTCACCAGCAAGGCCCCCGAAGATCAAACCATCGCCATCGTCATCGAAGCCCTCGAACGCGGAGGCATCCGGGTCCTCGGGCAGCGCCGTTGGGACTGGGGGGTCGAGTTCGCCGTCCGCTTCGAGGGGAGAAATCTGCTCCTCGGCCTGGGGCAGGTCGAGGGTGAGGCCGAGCGCTACCGCGCGTTCACCAAGCCGCCCTCACTGCTCGACCTCCTCTTTGGCAAGGCACAACGACGGGCCCGCCTGCTGAGCCGTCTGCAAGAAACCCTCGTCCGGGCGCCGGAAATCGGTGAAGTGCGCCGCATCTCAGCCCTGGGGGATGGGGCCACATGAGGCTCGGCGCTCTGGACCGGGAGATCTTCCGGCTGGCCATTCCCGCCCTGGGAGCGCTGGCCGTTGAACCCCTGGTCTCGATGGTGGACACCGCGTTCGTCGGCCGCCTCGGCTCGACCGAGCTGGCGGCGCTGGGCATCACCACCGCGCTGCTCGGGCTTTTCTTCGTGGTCTTCAACTTCCTGGCTTACGCCACCACCCCCCGCGTCGCCTATGCCCTCGGCAGAAACGACCGCAGCGCGCTCCGCGCCCGCACCTCGGAGTCGCTGTGGCTCGCCCTCATCCTGGGAACGCTGGCCACGCTGGCGCTCGAGGCCCTGGCCCCGGTCCTGGTGAGGCTCATGGGGGCGAGCGGCGAGGTGTACGCCCCCGCCCTCGGCTACCTTCGCCTGCGAGCGCTCTCCGGCCTCGCCATCCTGATCATGACCGCCGCCCAGGGTATCTATCGCGGTTTGCAGGACACCCGCACCCCCTTTTGGGTCGCCTTTTGGACCAACCTCACAAACGCCCTGCTCGACCCGCTCTTCATCTTCTGGCTCGGCTTCGGCCTTAAAGGCGCGGCGATCGCTAGCGTGATCGCCCAAAGCGCTGGGGCGCTCTGGTTTTTCCTCAGCCTGAGAAAGCAAGGCGCCTTCGGGCCTTTCCCCGAGCTTCGCTCGCTCATCCCCTACCTCAAGGTGGGGGGCGAGATGTTCGTCCGCACCTTCAGCCTGGTGGGGGCCATCACCCTGGCCGCGGCCATGGCCGCCCGGGTCAGCGTCACCGCGGTCGCCGCCCACCAGGTGGTGTGGCAGATCTGGCTCTTCCTGGCCATGACCCTCGATGCCCTGGCCATCGCCGCCCAGGCGCTGGTGGCCAAGCTCCGGGGTCAAGACCGCAAAGCCGCGCGACGGGCCGCCGACCGCATCCTGGGCTGGGGGCTGGTCTCGGGCGTGATCCTGGCGGTGTTCCTCTACCTGCTCCGGGGGCTGCTCCCCCGGATCTTCACCCCCGACGCCGAGGTGCTCGCCGCGGTGGCGGCGGTATGGCCCCTGGTCTACCTCAGCACCCCCCTCAACGCGCTGGTCTTCGTTTGGGACGGGATCTTCATGGCCGCCGAGCGCTTCCGCTTCCTCGCGATCTCCATGCTGCTCGCCTCCAGCTTAGGGGCCTTCGTCTTCATCCTGAGCCCCATCCTCGGCTGGGGGCTTTTGGGCATCTGGTCCGGCATGCTGGTGATCAACCTGGGGCGGGCGGCGTTCCAGGGCTGGGGCTACTTCAAGGCCAGGCTGGTTTGACCTGGCCCCAATTGCATCCCCCACCCCAATC
>WIAM01000091.1 GCA_015519965.1 Thermaceae bacterium | reverse complement strand
GGGGTGGGGACTGGCAGGAAGCGTGAGGTAAGGGCTGCTCGGTTTTTGAGCAGCGAGGCCATAGGTTTGACCGTTGCGATCCTCTTTCGAGGAGGTTTTCCATGAAGCGATTGTTGGTGGTCCTCACCGCCCTTTTGGGGCTGGCTCTGGCCCAGACCACGGTTCGTATCTCGGGCTGGGGCGGCACAGACATCGCCGTTGTGAACGGGCTGCTGAAGGAAGTCGTGCAGCCCATGATGGACAAAGAGGGCATCAAGGTCGTCTATGAACCGATCGAAGGCGACTACACCCAGTGGCTTTTGAACGCACTCTCCGCGGGAACTGCCCCCGACCTCTTCTACGTCGATGTGTTCTGGTCTGAGGGGGTTTTCGCTTCGGGCAAGGTCGCGCCGCTGGACGACTATTTCACCAAGGAAGAGATCCAGGCCTTTATCCCGAGTCTGGTCGATGCCTTCCGCTATAAGGGCAAGCTCTACGGCATCGCCAAGGACTTCAACACCCTGGCCCTCGAGTACAACAAGGATCTCTTCGACGAAGCCGGCGTGCCCTACCCCGACCAGCAGGACACCTGGACGACCCTCGAGGCCAAGCTCAAACAGGTGGTGGAAAAGCTCGGGGACGTGGACGGGACCTGCCTGGTGCCGGACTTCGCCCGTTTCGGCGCCTTTGCCTTCGCAACGGGCTGGAAACCCTTTGACGAGAACGGCCGGACGGTCCTCGATGCGCGCTTCCGCAGGGCGTTCGAGTGGTACACCGGGCTGAAAAAGCGCGGCGTGGGCGTGTTGGCCCAGGACATGGGGCAGGGCTGGACCGGTGGTTGCTTCGCCACCGAGAACGTCGCCACCGCCATGGAAGGCGCCTGGATCGGTGGCTTCCTGCGTGACCAGGCGCCGAACCTGCCCTACGGCACCACCTTCATGCCCAAGGATCCCGTAAGCGGCCAGCGCGGCAACTTCATCTTCACCGTTTCCTGGAGCCTGTATTCGGGCTCGAAGGTCAAGGACGCGGCGGTGAAGGTGCTCAAAGCCCTGACCAGCCCCGAGGCCCAACAGTGGGTCCTCGAGCGTGGCCTTGCCATTCCGAGCCGGAAGGCCCTTGCCAACAACCCCTACTTCCAGCGTTACGGCAAGGAACCCGAGCTGAACCGGGTGGTCTTCCAGGGCTCGCTCAAAGGGAACGTTTTGCCGTTTAAGTTCCAGCAGTACGGCGGCGAGTGGAAGCAGATCCTCGACGATGCGCTTTCATCGGTACTTCTTGGCGAAAAGTCGGTGGATCAGGCGCTGGCCGACGCCCAGGAAAAACTCGATGCGCTGACCGGCAAGCGCTGAGTGGGAATTGCCCCGGCAGCGTTGCCGGGGCAATTCCACCATGGAGAGTGCGATGCGAAGAGCGAGGTTCGTCGAAGCGGTCTACGCCCTGACCTTTTTGCTCCCCTACCTCCTCACCCTGCTCGTGTTTTTCGTTTTTGCCTTTTTGCGGACCTTTTATTTCAGCTTTACCGACTACGATCTCTTCCATTCCCCTAAATGGGTGGGGCTCGCGAACTACCTGGCGCTCTTTCGGGAGCCGCTTTTCGTTCAGGCGTTTAAAAACACCCTGGCCTATGCGCTGATCGTCACCCTGGCCCAGACCGTGCTGGCTCTCGGCCTCGCCGCCGTGCTCAACCAGAAACTGGTCGGGATCACTTTTTTTCGCACCGTTTACTACATCCCGAGCATTTTATCGAGCGCGGCCGTGACCCTGATCTTCCTCTGGCTCTACCAGCGTAAGGGGTTCGTCAACTTCGCCAGCGCTTGGATCCTGACCTACGCACCAATCCTCGCCACCGCCGCGGGCCTGTTTTTACTCTTGCAGGCGCTGCAGGTGATCTGGGAGCGGCGACGGGGCCTGCCGGTGCACTTTTTCGACCCCGCGCTTGCCACCGTCTCCCTCTTGCTCGCCGGGGCGGGGACGGCGCTTCTTTGGTGGTACGGGGTGGTGGAACCGCGGAGCGACGTGGTCGTCAACCTGGTGTGGCTCAACACCCGCCGCACCTGGCTCGGGATTCCGATTCCGCTTTGGGCGATCATTTTGCAAAACGTCTACACCACAGTGCCGACCTTCATGCTGCTCTATCTGGCCGGGCTTCAAGATGTTCCCAAAAATCTCTACGAGGCGGCGGCGATCGATGGGGCGACGCCCTGGCAGCAGTTTCGCTACGTGACCGTGCCCTTATTGCGGCCCTTGACCTTTCTCGTGATCACCCTGGGGCTGATCGGAACGTTGCAGCTGTTTGACCAGGTGGCGCTTTTCGGTTCGGCCGCACCGCTTGAGTCCAAGATTACCCTCGCCTATTACGTCTACAACAACGTCTTTCCCTCGGCGGCGACCCCGCGCGTCGGGGATGCCTCGGCCGCGGCCATCGTGCTGGCGCTGCTCACTCTGGTGGTGGTCCTCTTGCAGCGGCGCTTTGGGGTATCGGAACGGGGGTTTTGAATGGAGCGCTTTTACATGCGACGGCGTTGGGCCAGAGCGGGATGGATCTATGGCACCCTGCTCTTTTTTGGCCTGATCTTCATCGGTCCCTTTTACGTGTCCTTTCTGGCGAGCTTGAAGGATAACCCCCTCGAGTGGCCCTTCCGCTTCCGCTTTGCTCAGGTGAGCCCGCTCAACTGGCGCGCGGCCTGGAAGCTTGGCCTTGCCGGGGCCGGCGATCCCTGGCTCGGCGGTTTCGCGCCCGGGGCAAAGGTGGACCTCGAGGTCACCTATTTCGTCCCCCAAGGGGCGAGCGCCGAGCCGCCCAGGGTGCGCATTCCGCGCCGTCGGGCCGGGGCGGGGCTGGGCGCGGTCGTCGACGAACCCTTTGCCGCCGATTACGCCAAGGTCGGGGCGCTCGAGGTGGTTGCCCGGGTCCCGGGGACGCTGGCGGAAAAGCCGGGCACCTTCTACCGCTACCGGATCCGGATCGAATACCCGGGGTCGGGGCCGCGCATCGACCGCCTGCCTATGGACCTTGAACTCTCTCGGAGTGCCTTCCGGGCTGGGGTGCGCTTCGTTTCCGCGACCTTGGCCCCCAACCGCATCGAGCGCCGGGGGCGGGTCGCGAGCTGGGATAGCCTGACCCCTGGCTTGGTCGGCTACGTGATGAAAAACTACGTGCGGGTCTTCAAGGAGTCGAAAAGCCTCTCGACCGGACAGAGCCTCTTTTGGCGCTGGACGGTCAATTCGTTTTTCGTCGCCCTGGTTAAGGTGATCACGAACCTCCTCTTCGCCGCCATGGCCGGATACGCCTTGGCCAGAATGCGCTTTCCGGGCAAGCACCTGCTCTTTCTCCTCATGCTCTTTACCATGATGGTCCCGGGTCAGGTGCTCTTCATCTCCAACTATCTGGTCCTGCGGGACGGGATTTTCGGCTTGTCGCGGCTTTTCGGTGCGCCCACCTTGCTCAACAGTCTTTGGGGGCTGATCCTGTCGGGCGTCGTGGGTTCGAGCGCGGTGTTTATCATGAAGCAGTTTTTTGAATCTATTCCTAAGGAAATCGAAGAGGCGGCGCTGATTGATGGCGCGAGCCCGGCCCAGACCTTCTTCCGCGTGGTGCTGCCCATGGCGACCCCCGCACTCGGTGCGCTCACGATTTTGGTGTTTCAGGGCACTTGGAACGAGTTCTTCTGGCCCCTGGTGGTTTTGACCAGCCCGCAGGACATCTACACCCTGCCCATCGGCCTGCTTTCTTTCCGGAACGCCTACGGCCAGGTCGGCGATTGGGGGCTCATCCTGGCCGGGGCCTTCCTCTCCATGGTGCCGATCATCGTGCTCTTCGTCGTTTTCCAGCGTTACTTCATCGAGGGTGTCTCGTTTAGCGGTTTGAAGGGTTAGCGAGGCGAACGATGGCTGGACAATGGTCATTCGGTGCGAGCGGACTCAAAGAGGACGATACCTACCTCGTTGTCGACGCCCGGGGCCAGGTGGATGGGGGGGAGACCGGGGTCTTCCGCCACGATACGCGGTTTTTGTCGCGGTACGTGTGGCACCTCGAGGACTTCACCCCTTTGCTCGTGCACGAACCAAGACCCGATACCCGGGTTGAGCACTGGGCGCACCTTATTGGGCCCGATCAGGCCGTCGGGCTCAACCGGGTGCTGAAGGTCGGTCGGGGGCTGGTCGTCGACCGGCTGGTCTTCGAAAATACGGGTCAGAACCCGGCGGACATCGATCTTCGTCTCACGCTGGCGGCAGACTTCGCCGATCTCTTCGAGGTCCGCGGCTGGATGCGGCACCCGCGAAAGGTGGAGCGGGTTGGTGGGGCAGGCCGGGTGGGCTTTCGCTATCTGGCGGGGGATGGCCTGGCGTTTGCCACCTGGGTTGAGCTTTCACCCCCGCCGGTCGACGGACGCTGGCGTTTCCGGATCTTCCCCAGGGAAAAGGTCCAGATTAGCGCGGTCATCCGGCTTTTGAGCCCTCTCGAGGACCCGGCGCCGCTGCCGTTGCCCGACTACGACGAGTGGCGGGCGAAGTTCCCGATCGTTCTGGATGACCCTCGAGCTCAGGGGGTCCTCGAGCGTGCGGTCGATGATCTCAGGGCACTTTTGCTCGCCACGCCCTTTGGCCCCTACCCGGCGGCCGGCATCCCCTGGTTCGTCGCGCCCTTTGGACGCGACGGCTTGCTGAGCGCCTACATGCTCCTGCCTTTCGTCCCCGAGGTGGCCGAGGCGGTGTTGCGCTTCCTCGCTGCGCATCAGGGCCGGGCCAGCGTTCCCGAGCGCGACGAGGCCCCGGGCAAGATCCCCCACGAACTCCGCAAGGGCGAGCTTACTCGCCTCGGCGAGGTTCCCTTTGGGCCCTATTACGGGACCGTGGACGCAACCCCCCTGTTTTTAATTTTGCTCCACGCCCATATGACCTGGACGGGATCGCTCGATTTGGTCGAGGAATTGCGCGAGGCCTGGGAGGCGGCGCTTTGGTGGATGATCGAAGCGGGAGACGCCGACGGTGATGGACTGCTCGAGTTCTCGGCGCAGGGGCAGCGGGGGCTTTCGGTGCAGTCGTGGAAGGATTCTTCCGATTCGATGACCCACGCCAGCGGCGAGCTCGCCGAGCCCCCCCTCGCGGTGAGCGAGGTGCAGGGCTATGCTTACCGGGCCTACAAGGCGGCGGCCGAGTTTTACCGGGTCCTGGGCGAACCCCAAAGTGCGGGGCGCTGGGCGGCCAGGGCCGAGGCGCTTCGGGAAGCGTTCCACCGCCGGTTCTGGCTGGGCGACCTCGCCACCTACGCCCTTGCCCTAGATCGCAACAAGCGGCCGCTCAGGGTTTTGAGCTCCGATCCCGGGCAGCTGCTCTGGAGTGGGATCGTGCCAGCCTCTGTTGCCCCCAGGCTCGTTGGGACCCTCTTCTCCGAAGCCCTCTGGAGCGGCTGGGGGCTGCGGACGCTTGGAACTGGCGAGCAGCGTTATAATCCGCTCTCTTACCACAACGGCTCGGTCTGGCCCCACGATACCGCGCTCTTTGCCGGCGGGCTTGCGGCCTACGGTTTTCGGAGTGAAGCCCAGAGGGTCGCGAAGTCGCTCTTCGAGCTCGCGCTCAGCCAGGCCGATCGTCGCTTGCCCGAACTCGTGGGAGGCTACCCCCGGCGGCCTGGCGAGCCTCCGGTTCCGTACCCTTCGGCCTGTCGACCCCAGGCCTGGGACGCTGCGGCGGTGATCTACCTCTTGCGCGTGGCCTGGGACTGGCGGCCCGGCGCGCGTCCGAGCCCGCCGGAGGGGTTTTTTTCCGGGAATCTCAAGCGGGCGGTGCCGTAGCCGAAGTACCTTCAAAAAACGAAGCCGGGGAAGGCATCTTCCCCGGCTTCGATCGTTTCCGGGCTTTAGTCGTCGTTCTCGCCGTGTTCCCGCATGCCGTGGTCGTCGTCTCCCCGGCGCTCGGACATCGAACCCCGGTGGTCGTCGTCCTGCTTTTGGCTGTCGCGCACACTCTCGCCCTGACCCCG
>WIAM01000090.1 GCA_015519965.1 Thermaceae bacterium | reverse complement strand
GGCCACGCCGGCGTCAAAGCCGAGGCCGAGGCTCGCCCCGAAGGGCTCCCCATTCACGAGGCCGAGATCGACGCGCCGGTCCGGCGCGCCAAGGGCGCGCTCGAGGGCGGCCTCGAGCCCCAGCTTTGGAATTCCGAGCATGCGGGCAAAATCGTTGCCGCTGCCCACCGGCACCACCCCGAAGACCTGCGCCTGACGCAACCCTCTGAGCGCCTCGTGGACGGTGCCGTCGCCCCCAACGGCCACGATCCGTTCTTCGGGCGCCTCCCGGACCAGCGCCTCGGCGTGCCCGGGTTCTCGGGTGAGCACCAGCCTCGCCCCCGGCGCATGCACCCTGAGCCAGGCCTCAATTCGCGGAAAGAGCCGGCCAACGCGCCCCCGGCCGGCCGCCGGGTTGACGACAACGAGTGGCATACAGCGGGTATTTTACCGGTATGGGCATGCTGGGGCATTTCCTTAAGGGCCCGAAGACGAAGACCACCCTGCTCCTTACCCGCGCCGGTCCGGTCGAAAACCCGGCCGGGGTGCTCTACAGCCACCCCGGCCTCGATCTCTCACCCGAGGGGAGGAACGCCATGCGCGCGCTGGCGGAAAAGGCCCGCGCCTTTTTGCCGGTGGCGGTCTACGCCGCCGACAGCCGGGCCGAGGCCGAGGCCGCTCGCATCGCCGCCGAGGCGCTCGGCGTCCCGCACGCGCTCTATCCCGAGCTCCGCGAGCGCGCCTGGGGCGCCTGGGAAGGCCTCCGGTTCGAGGAAGTGCGCGCGCGCTGGCCCGAAGCCGTCGCCGAGTGGACCGCCTGCGAGGCCGGCTTCGCCCCGCCGGGTGGCGAGAGCGTGGCCCAGGTCTGGCTTCGCAGCCAACCGCGCCTTCGCCAGCTGCTCGCCAAACACCAGGGCAAGGCCTTCCTGGTCATCGGCAACTGCACCGTGAACCGCGCCGCCCTGGCCCTGGCCCTCCCCTTTTTGCCCATGGACGAGGGGCTTCGCCTGGAGCAGGACGAGGCAAGGCTCACGGTCCTCGAGTTCTATGACGATCAGGGCCTGCTCAAAGCGCTCAACCTGTAAACGAAGATTGTTCATTTTCCAACAGGCGCGCTCCCCGCGAGCGGGTAAGGTAGCCCCATGAGTACCGAGACGACATCCCTCCTCGACGTTCGCAGCGCGGTTTTGACCCGCAGGTCCATTCGCAAGTACAAAAAGGACCCGATCCCCGAGGACACGCTCCGCGAGATGCTCGATCTGGCGCAAAAGGCCCCATCCGCTTGGAACCTCCAGCCCTGGCGCGTCGTCGTCGTTCGCGATCAGGCAACGAAGGAGGCGCTCAAAGAGGCCTCGTTCGGTCAGGCCCACGTGGCCGAGGCGCCGGTGGTGCTGGTGATCTACAGCGACATGAGGGACACCCTCGAAAACCTCGACCAGGTGATCCACCCCGGCGTCCATGGCGAGCGGCGCGAAGCGCAAAAGGCGGGCATCCTCAAGGCCTTCGAGGGGAAGTCCAGCGAGG
Source organism: Thermaceae bacterium (assembly GCA_015519965.1). GTDB lineage: Bacteria > Deinococcota > Deinococci > Deinococcales > Marinithermaceae > WFXV01. Next base: position 1,255 of record WIAM01000090.1, on the reverse strand, counting down.
CCCTCGAGGCCTGGGGCGCGGGGCAGACCTACATCTACCTCGGTTTTTTGATGCTGATCGTGCGCGCTTACGGCTACGACAGCGTGCCCATGCTGGGCTTTGACCCAGGTCGGGTGAAGGCCATCCTCGACCTTCCCGAGCACGTGGCGATTCCAGCCCTCTTGCCCATCGGCCTTCGCGACGAGGAGGGCTTTTCGCACCACCGCTTGCCGATCGACCGCGTGACCCGCTGGCACTGAGCCCCAAGGCGGCCGGAGGCAGCCCGCGGTACAATGCGGTTAATGATCCGGCCGTTTTCACCCTCCGACCTGCCGGCGTTGGCCGAGCTCCTCAAGTGGATGGACGCCGACCCGGCCCGGCGTGCCCTGGCGCCGGAAGGCCGGACGATCGAGGATCTGGCCTTCGAGATCGAGGAAGGCTGGGTCGAGTACCGGGGGGAACGGCTTTCGGGTTTTGCCGCTTTGGTGCCGTTTTGGCGGGGTGCGGCGATCGAGGGGCCAGTGTGCCAGGGGGACCCCGCCGCCTTGCTCCAAGCCGCCACCCGGGCGGCGATCGAGCGGGGCGTGCCCACCCTCTATGCCTTCCCCACCGAGGAAAACACCACCTTGCGCGCGGCGCTCGAGGCCGCGGGGTTCGGCCCCGTCCACACCACCTACTTCTACGTCACCGAGCCGCGAGCGCTCCCCTTCCCGGTGCCCGAGGGCGTGACCATCGAAGAGGTCCTGGCCCTGGACCCGGAAGAATACCGCACCGTTTACAAGGAGAGCGACGAGGGCTGGAGCCTGCGCCTGGCCTGGAGCGACCTCGAGCTCCTCGAACACTTCGCCGAGCCGGACCACCGGCTGTGGTTCGCCTACCAAAACGGCGAACCGGTGGGGATGGTCGAGGTCGAGACCCTCGAGGACGCGGCGGAGGTCGCCTACCTGGGGGTGATCCCCAGGGCCCGGGGCCAGGGGATCGGGCAGGCCCTGCTCGCGGTCGCGGCCCAGGCGGCCCTCGAGGCCGGGACGCGCTGGCTCCGGGTCCGGGCCCACGATCACGAAAAGGAAGCCCGCCGGCTCTACGAGCGGCTGGGGTTTACCCCCCTCGAGGCCGTCGTGACCTACGCCAAAGAAACCCAAGAAGCAAAATGACAAGAACGACCGCCGCCCGCTCCGGGTACCACACCCGGTAGCGGAGCCGCAGGGCGAAACGCTCGCCGAGCGTGCCTTCCCACACCTGAATCCGGCCGCGCCGCTCGGTGGCGTTGCTCTCG
>WIAM01000089.1 GCA_015519965.1 Thermaceae bacterium | reverse complement strand
GCGCGCTCCAAAAGCTCCAGTCGCATAGCCTCGAGCTCGGCGATCTGGGCCTCGATCTCCCTGAGCTTCGCCTCGCCCATCTTCAAAACCCGCTCGAGCTGGGCCTTTCCCCCTTCCTCGGGGTCGTAAAGCGCCAGGATCTCCCGGATCTCTTCCAGGCTGAACCCGAGCCGGCGACCACGGAGGATGAGCCTGAGGCGAACCCGGTCGCCCTCGCTGTAAATCCGTCGCTGGCCGCGGCGCTGGGGCGAGAGGAGCCCGATCTCCTCGTAATAACGGATCGTCCTTGGGGTCACGTCGAAGGCCTCGACCAAATCACCGATGGTATAGGTCCGCTTTTGCCGCTCGGGCATGGTTTGCTCCAGAATATTCTCCCCTTTACGTAAACGTCAATACTCGCGCCAGGGTAAGCGGAGCCCCCGGGCCTCGTGGTCGCGCACCGCAGCGATCGGAAGGTCGTGGGCTTGGGCCCAGGCCTCCCACTCGGCCCAGGGCTTTTTCGCGAAGAAGGTCCGCAGTTCGAGGAAGCCCTGGTTGGCCTCCTCCGCCGGCGAAAAGGCGGCCTCTTCCAGGTGCGGCTTGCCCGCCGCCTGGCAAAACCGACGCCAGAGGTGCGGCTCGAGCGCGGCGAGCGCCACCGCCCCGTCGGCGGCAGGGTAGGTGGCGTAGCAGAGCACACGGCCATCCAGGAAGGGGAGCTTTGGGTAGGCGAAGATCTCGGCCGCCTCCGAAAGGTAGACCTCGAAAAAGCCGCCGCCCCGAATGAGGCCATTCAGCGCCGCCAGCGCCGCCCACATCGCCCCGGAAACGTCGGCGAGCTGCAGCGTGCGCCAGGCCTCGCCGAAACGATGCAAAAGGCCGGCGTGGGCCAGGTAGGTGAGGTCGTGGCCGGGGGCCTTTTGCCGCTCGGGCTCCCGGAATCCGGCGATGCGCACGTAAACGAGCTTCGGGTTGAGCGAACGAAGCGCCTCCGGCCCCACCCCCAGCCGCTCCATGACCCCCGGGCGGTTGGTCTCAAGGAGCACCGCCGCCCCCCTGGCGAGCGCACGGAGACGGTCTTTACCCGCGGGCGTCTTCAAATCCAGGGTGACGGTCTCCTTGCCCTCGTTCAACCAGGCGTAGGTTTGGGGCTGGAACTCGGCCATCAGATCGCCGCTTGGGGGCAGGATGCGAAGCACGCGAAAGCCGAGCTCCATGAGCACCCTCGAGGCCATCGGCCCCGGGAGCAGCCGGGTGAGGTCGAGCACCAGCGGCTTCATTTGGGCCCCATCCGGAGTGCTCCATCAAGCCGGAGGGTGGTGCCGTTGAGCATGGGATTTTCAACGATGTGCTCGACCAGGGCCGCGTATTCCTCGGGGCGGCCGAGCCGCCTCGGAAAAGGAACCTGCTCGGCCAGGGAAGCCTTCGCCGCCTCGGGGAGCGCCCCGAGCATGGGGGTGTCAAAGATGCCCGGGGCGATGCCCACCACCCGGATGCCATAGCGGGCGAGCTCCCGGGCCGCGGGAAGGACGAGGGCACTGACCCCGCCCTTGGACGCGCTGTAAGCCGCCTGGCCGATCTGCCCCTCATAGGCGGCCACCGATGCGGTGACCACGATGACCCCTCGCTCGCCGTCCCGGTCGGGTTCGTTTTGCCGCATGGCCGCCGCCGCCAGCCGGAGGGCGTTGAAGGTGCCGACGAGGTTGACCTCGAGGACCCGCCGGAAGTCCGAGAGGGGGTGCGGCCCCTCCTTGCCGAGGATTTTCCTGGCGATGCCGATGCCCGCCGCCGCCACCAAAAGCGAAAGCGGCCCGAGCGCCGTCGCCGCCGCCACCGCCGCTCGCATCGCCGCTTCATCGGTGACGTCGGTCCGGACGAAGACCGCCCGGCCCTCACTGGCCTCTGCCAGGCCCCGCCCCGCCGCTTCGTTCACGTCGGCGATGACGACCCGGGCCCCCCTGGCCAAAAGGCGCCGCACCGTCGCCGCGCCGAGCCCCGAGGCCCCGCCGGTCACGATCGCGCTCTTGCCCTCGATCTCCATGGCCCCTCCTCAAATCCGCTCGATCACCGTGGCCGTGGCCATGCCGTGGCCGATGCACATCACCTGGAGCCCGAACTGCCCGTCGCGGCGCTCCAGTTCGTGGAGCAGCTTGGTCATCAAAACCGCCCCGGTGGCCCCCAAGGGGTGGCCGTGGGCGATGGCGCCGCCGAGGGGGTTCACCCTTTCCATGTCCGGATTGAATTCGCGCGCCCAGGCGAGCACCACGCTGGCGAAGGCCTCGTTGATCTCGATGACGTCGATATCGCGAAGGCTCAGGCCCGCGCGCGAAAGCGCCTTTTTCGTGGCCGGGATCACCTCAAGTAGCTGCAGCGTGGGATCGCCGGCCACCACCACCCGGGCCAAAAAGCGCGCCCGGGGCACGAATCCGTCGGCGATCGCCGCGTCGCGCTCGGCGATGAGTACCGCCGCCGCCCCGTCGGAGATCTGGCTGCTGTTCGCCGCGGTCACCACCCCGTCCTCGCGGAACGCCGGCGGCAAGGCCTGCATCTTGGCCAGATCGGGCTGGAAACGGATCCCCTCGTCCACCTCGAGCACGAAGGGACGGCCCTCGGCGTCGGTGCCCTGGATGGGCGCGATCTGAGACCGGAAGTGCCCGGCCCGGGTGGCGCGCGCGGCCCTTTTGTGGCTTTCAAAGCTAAAGGCGTCGAGTTCCTGGCGGGAAATCCGGTAGCGCTCGGCGATGCGCTCCGCCGACTCGCCCTGGTGCACGATCTCGTACTTTTTATGGAGTTCGGGGTTGAGCTTTTCGAAACCCCCGCCAATGTCGCTGAACATCGGCACCCGGGTCATCGACTCGACCCCGCCCGCGATCAGGTAACGTGCATCCCCAGCCGCCACCGCCTGGGCGGCGAAGTGAATCGCCTGCTGGCTCGAGCCGCACATGCGGTCGAGGCTCACCGCGGGCACCGTCTGGGGGAGCTCGGAGAGCAAAACCGCAAGCCGGCCCACGTTGGCCCCCTGCTCCCCGGCCTGGGTCACGCAGCCGGTGATCACGTCCTCGACCAGAGCCGGCGCGATGCCGCTCTTTTGGACCAGGGCGTTCAGGACGTGCGCGTAAAGGGCATCGGGCCGCACCGCCTTGAGCGCGCCGCCGCGCTTGCCGATCGGCGTGCGCACCGCCTCGAGGATCACCGCTTCCTTCATCGCTCCACCTCCTTCATCAATTCCCGCACCATCACCAAACGCTGGATCTCCGAAGTGCCCTCGTAGATCTGGAACACCTTGGCGTCGCGATAGAGCTTGGCCACCGGGTAGTCCTCGCTGT
>WIAM01000088.1 GCA_015519965.1 Thermaceae bacterium | reverse complement strand
TCCTCATGGACCTCGTCCCAGCGGAAGCCGAGCTCGCTGGTGAGGAAGGCCTCGAGGAGCCGGTGGTGGCGGATGATCTCAAGCGCCACCCGGGTGCCCGACTCGGTCAGGATGAGCGCCTTATATGGCTGGTATTCGATGAGGCCGAGATGGGCCAGTTTGCGCAGCATTCCGGTGACCGACGCGGGCCGCACCCCAAGCCTCCGGGCGAGCGCCTGGGGCGTCACCGCCCCTTCCTCGCTCAGGATGTAGATCTGCTTGAGGTAGTCCTCCTGGGCCTGGGTGAGCGGTGTTTTCGCGCGGTCTAACTCCATCTGCCAGTATTATTTAGGCTAGGCTAAAAATGGTCAAGGCCGCCGGTGGTATCCTGGGAATACGGTATGGGCATCTTTGAGAAACTGTCCGCATTGGAAGAAGAACACCGCCGCCTCGAGGCCGAGCTCTCGCGCCCCGACGTGGCCTCGGATCCGGCCGAGTTCCGCCGGATCTCGCGGCGCTATGCCGAGCTCGGCGAGGTCATGGAGGCCTTCCAGGCCTACAAGAAGGTGCTCTCGGAGCTCGAGGGGGCAAAGGAGATGCTCTCCGACCCCGAACTCGGGGAGCTCGCGCAAAGCGAGGTCGAGGCGCTGGAGTCAAAACGGGAGGCCCTCGAGGCCCGGCTCAAAAAACTCCTCTTGCCCAGGGACCCCTCCGACGACAGGAACGCCATCGTCGAGATCCGTGCCGGGACCGGGGGTGAGGAAGCGGCGCTTTTTGCCCGCGACCTCTTCGAGATGTACCGGCGCTACGCCGAGCGCCTGGGGTACCGTCTGGAGGTGATGGATTCCCACCCCACCGACCTGGGTGGCTTTTCCAAGATCGCGTTTCGCCTCGAGGGCCCGGGGGCCTACGGGGTTTTTAAATACGAATCGGGGGTGCACCGGGTCCAGCGGGTCCCCGAGACCGAAACCCAGGGGCGCATCCACACCTCGACCGCCACGGTGGCGGTGTTGCCCGAGGCCGAGCCGGAGGACCTGGAGATCAAGCCCGACGAAATTCGCATCGACGTGATGCGCGCGAGCGGTCCCGGGGGCCAGGGGGTGAACACCACCGACAGCGCGGTGCGCGTGGTGCACCTGCCCACCGGGATCATTGTGACCTGCCAGGACTCGCGGAGTCAGATCAAAAACCGCGAGCGGGCGCTGACCATCCTGCGCAGCCGGCTTTTGGAGATGAAGCGCGCCGAGGAGGAGAAAAAGCTCCGCGAGGCGCGCCTGGCACAGATCGGCACCGGGGAGCGCAGCGAGAAGATCCGCACCTACAACTTCCCACAGTCCCGGGTGACCGATCACCGCATTCACTACACCACCCGCAACCTCGAGGCCGTGCTCTCGGGCGAGCTCGAGGCGCTCCACGCGGCCCTGCGCGAGGCCGAGCAGGAGCGAATGCTGGCGGTCATGGCCGAGGGGGCTTAGGGTGATTGGTCGGGCCGGGGGGTGGTGATGGTCCTCAGACGCGAGCTCCTGGTCGCCGCGGGGGTTTTGGTGGATACCCGCGGGCGCGTCCTGCTGGTGGCCAACGACTGGGGCCGGAGGGGCCGGGTGCGCTATACCCTCCCCGGCGGCATGGTTGAGCCGGGTGAGACCGCGATCAAGGCGGTGGTGCGCGAGGTTCGGGAGGAGACCGGGCTCAGGGTCGTCGAGGTCGAGCACCTGGCCTACGTGGTCCAGGTCGAGGACCGGCGAAAAAGGGAGCGCACCATCGCCATGGCCTTCAAGGCCCGCTGGGAGGGCCTTTTGAACCCCCACGACCCTGACGGGCACGTGGTCGAGGCCCGGTTTTTCACGGTGGAGGAGCTTAAAGAGCGCCTCGGTTCGCACCTGCCGCTGCTCGAGCCCCTGCTTTACTACCTCGAGCGCGGGGAGCCGGGACGCTACCACGCCTATACCGGATGGAACGTGGCCGGGGAGCGGATCTAGGCGCGAGGGGTGAGCGATGGACGAGATCGCATCGTTGCTGGCAGAGGGGAAGCTCGAGGCCGCGTACGCCCGGGCGATCGCCGAGGGGGACCGGCGCAGCGGGGCGATCCAGGCCCTGATCGACGTACGGCGGGCCATCTACCGCAAGGACTACCGGGGGGTGATCGCCTACCTCGAGCGGCCCCTCGAGGTGGCCCCGCCCGACCTCGTCGATGGGGTAAAGGATCTGGAACAGGGGGCGTATGAAGCGTGGCTCGAACACCCCCTCCTCGGGGCCGAAGCCTGGGTGCAAAAGGGCGTCGAGGCAGCGATGGCCGGGGATAAGGAAGCGGCGGCCGCCGCCTTTGCCGAGGCGCTGCGTCGCGACCCCAAGCACCCCCGGGCCTGGGTGAACCAGGCCAACCTCCACCTCGAGGCAGGCGAGGTGGAGCGCGCGATCGAGGAGTATAAAAAAGCACTCGAGATCGACCCCGAGCTCGCCGATGCCCACTACAACCTGGCGGCGGCCTACAAGAAAAAGGGCGACCTCGACCGCATGGTCCACCACCTCAAGCGCTCCCAGCGCCTGAAACTCTACCCGCCGCGGCTGGGGCAGTCGGGCCCGGCGGGCCGGCCGCCCATCTACCTCCGCTTTTGGTTCTGGGCGGCCCTGGTCATCGTTATCTACTTGCTCACAAAAGGTGCATTTTAAGATGGGCCCATGTGGCGGGTCTACGTGCCGGCCAGCGTGGCCAATTTGGGCAGCGGCTTCGATGCGCTGGGCCTTGGGCTTTCGCTCTACCTCGAGCTCGAGGGCGGGCCGGCGGAGGAGGACGTTTTCCTCTATTTCGGCGAGGGTGAGGTCGATTCCGGCGCCGACAGTTTGGTGCACCGGGCCTGGCGACGGGCCTGGGAGGACGAGCTGGGCCAGACGGCCCCGCCGCTTTTTGTGCGCGTCTTCAACCCCATTCCTCTTTCCAAGGGCCTCGGCTCCAGCGCCGCCGCCGCGGTGGGGGGCGCGGCGCTCGCCGATCTGGCGAGCGGGGGTAGGCTCGGGCGCGACGGGGTGTTTCGCGTCGCCGCTGGCCTCGAGGGCCATCCCGATAACGCCGGTGCCTCGACCTACGGCGGCCTGGTGGCGGGGGTGATCGACCCGCCCCGCGCGGTGTCGCTGGCGGTCCCGGGAGAGCTTCGGGTTGTGGTGGCCGTGCCCGAGCGGGCGCTGCCCACCCGAGAGGCCAGGGCCGCGCTGCCGGAGACGGTCGACCGGGCCGATGCCGTCTTCAACCTCTCGCGGGCGGCGCTCTGGCCGGCGGCCCTGGCCGCCGGCCGACTCGATCTTTTGCGCGAGGCGGCGCGGGACCGGCTCCACCAGGCGCAAAGGGCCCACCTCATGCCGGGCGCGGAGGCGGCCATGGCGCTCGCCTACCGCGCGGGGGCGCTCGCCGCGTTCATCGCCGGCGCCGGGCCGGCGGTGGCGGCTTTGGTTGAGGCGTCGCGGGCGGCATCGGTGGGGGAGGCGCTTTCGCGGTATGCTGATGGCGGCCAAATCTACGTACTTTCCATCTCGGAGGGCTACCGGTGGAAGGCGATCTGAGCACCGTTCCTTTGATGGACACCCTGGAGCTTTTGCACGGTGAGGCCAAGAGCGGCCGCCTTTTGATCCGCGCCGATGTGCCCCTTTTCCTCAGGTTCCGCGATGGCGAGATCGTCGGCGGTGGCATTTTGGATTGGGAGGGCTTCGAGGCCATCGCCACCTTCGACCTGGCGTCGCGGGAGGGTCGTTTTCGTTTCGTCGCCGGCGAGGAAGAGGGTACGCCGATTTTCCCCTTTCGCACTCTGGTCGCCGAGTGGGCCCGGCTCAGCGACGAGTGGCGTCGTTTCCGGACCCAGGTGGACGCGCCGAGCCGGGTGTTGGAAGCCCCCAGGGCCAGCGGGACCTACGCGGTCTTTTCGCCGCGGCTCTCGGTGCGGGGGGCGGCGAAACGCTGGGGGGTGCCGCTGATCATCGCCATGGAGCGGGTGTGGCGCGGGGTTTTGGAGGACGAGCTGGTGCCGCTGGCCTTTTACCGCTGGTTCACGATGAAGGTCCGGCATCCCCTGGCCGGCCGCCGGCGCTTGCGGCACCCCTTTGCCGATGTGGTGAGCCGGCTCGACGGTCGCCGCACGCTGGGCGAGCTGATCCAGGACGGTCTGCCGCTCGATCGCGTCCGGGCTTTTTTGATCGAGGAGATCCGGGCCGGAAAGCTCAAACCCCCTGGGCGCGGGGCCCTGCTCCGCGATTTGACCTGGGAAAACGGTGGAGCTTCGGCGAAAACCGCATAACTCCTGGCCGCGAAGGCCGCATTCCGCAAGATCTTGCAACCGGCGCCACCGGGCTCGGGGTGCCTTCGGGGCGGGGCACGTGAGCTGGCTTTCTAAGTTTATTCGGTATAATCACGAAGTATGGCAGGGCTCCGCGAACGCCAGAAGCAGCGCAGGAAGGAACGCATCTACCGCTCGGCGATCGAGCTTTTTAAGGCCCAGGGGTTCGAGGCCACCACCGCGAGCGACATCGCGAAAAAAAGTCACGTGTCGCGGGGGACCTTTTTTAATTACTACCCCTACAAGGAGGCGGTGCTCCTCGATTACGGGGCCGAGCTCATGGACGTGGCCTGGCAAAAGGCCGGGGAAGCCCTGGCCAAAGGCCAGCCGCCCCTCGAGGTCCTGCGTGGCTTCTGGCGGCGTTTGGCGGAGCTCTCCGAAGCCGAGCTCGGGGCTGAACTCCTTTCCCACCTGGCCTATGAGCTCGTCAACCCCGACCCCGAGCGGGCCCAGCGGGCCTACCGGGCGTTGCCCCTGGCCGAGCGGGTGGCGGTGATCCTGAAGCCTCTGGTGGAGGAAGGCCGGATTCGCGCCGACATGAGCCTGGAGCGGGTGGCGGCCTCGATCGCCGATACCTTCCTCCTGGCCGCGCTGCGCTGGGCGGCCTACGGGGTGGGGGGCAGCCTCAGGGAAGAGACCGAGAAGTTCCTCACCGTCGCCCTTGAAGGGGTCCTCGCCCGCTGATTCGGCAAGCGTCCGCCCAAAAGGGCCGTCCGATCGTTTTTTCGGGGCCACTGAGGAGGGCTTCGGCACCCCGCCGTGGCTTTTTGCCACGGCGGGGTGCCTAGTCGAAGAGCCCTGCCGAAGCCTCGGGGGCGGGGAGCCCCATGTGCGTCCAGGCCGCCTTGGTGGCCATCCGGCCCCGGGGGGTACGCTTGATCAGGCCTTGCTGGATGAGGAAGGGCTCGACCACTTCCTCCAGAGTCAGGCTATCTTCAGCCATGGCCGTGGCCAGGGTGTCGAGGCCGACCGGCCCCCCGGCGAATTTGGTGAGCAAGACCTCGAGGTACTCGCGATCCTTTGGGTCGAGGCCCAAGGTATCGAGGCCTAGCGCGTCGAGGGCGGCTTCGGCCCGGGCCCGGGTGATGTGATCCTCGCCGGCGACCTGGGCGAAGTCGCGAACCCGGCGGAAAAGCCTTTTCGCGATTCGCATCGTCCCCCGGCTGCGCTTGCCGATGGCGAGGGCCGCCTCGGGGTCGATGCCGACGCCGAGGAGCTGGGCGTCACGGGTGATCCCTTGCGCCAGCTCTTCGGGGGTGTAGAACTCGAGGTGTTCGGTGATGCCAAACCGGCTCCTTAGGGGCCCGGAGAGCAGGCCCGGCCGGGTGGTGGCCCCGATCAGGGTAAACCGGGGCAGGTCGAGCCGGATGGTGCGCGCCGCCGGCCCCTGGCCAAGCACGATGTCGATCTTGAAGTCCTCCATCGCCGGGTAGAGGTGCTCCTCGGCGGTTTTGGAGAGCCGATGGATCTCGTCGATGAAGAGGATGTCGCCCTCCTCGAGGCTGTTGGTGAGGATAGCTGCCAGATCGCCCGGTTTCTCGATCGCCGGCCCGGAGGTCACCCGGATGTTGACCCCGAGCTCGTAGGCGATGACGTGGGCCAGCGTGGTCTTGCCGAGCCCCGGGGGGCCGGCGAGCAAGAGGTGGTCCAGCGGCTCCCCCCGCTCCATGGCCGCCTTGAGGTAGACCTGGAGCTTCTTTTTGAGTCGTACCTGGCCGACGTAGTCGGAAAGCCGCTTGGGCCGCAGACCGGGTTCGTCCAACACGGGGGTATTCTAACGCCAAGTGGTGACCCCTTTGGCGCCCGGAGTTGCTTTTGAAGCCGTGAGACCGCGACTCATTTACCTCGACCAGAACTACGCCTCGAGGATCTCGAAGTTCCTCCTCGGCCTGCCGCACAACGGGGCCTTCGGCGAGGCCTGGTCGGCGCTTTTGGCTGCGGCACGGGCGGGGCAGATCCTGGCCCCGCCCTCGCCCTTCCACGTACTCGAGCTCCACGGCGGCTACCTGCTGCCCACCTTCAAGGCGATCTTTTCCCGCCTGTCCGGGGGCTATTGGGTCCGCCCCTGGCAGGACGTGGTGCGGCGCCAGGCCGAACGCGGGGGCGTGGTGCTGGAGGATTTCCTGACCGATCGGGGCGACTGGGACCGACCGGCCGACCTCTGGCCGCTTTGGGACCTTTTGGACCTCGAGCTTTCGGGGTCGTTTTACCGGCGGGCCGAGCTCGTGGCCGGGTTCGTCTCCGACCGGCTTGGTCTGGGGGAGAGGGGCGCGTCGCTGCCGTTCGTGCGGATTCTCTCGCGGCTTTTGGCCTTTCGTTCGATGGAGCGCACCCGGCACGAGCGCCTGAGCGACTTGGTCGATGTGCTGATGGCGGCGACGGTGTGGCCCTACGTCGACATCCTGGCCACCGACCGCTACCTCAAGGAAGCGCTGCGCCGGGTGGGGTATGGCGCCGGGGTGTTCTCGGGGCGGTCGCGGGACGTGCTCGAGCTGGCCGAGAGGCTTAGGATGGAGTCGTGAAGCGTCTGACCGTGAAAGCATTCCGAGCGAGAAAAGGCGAGCGGATCGTGATGGTGACGGCCTACGACTACGTGGGCGCCAAGCTCGCCGAGCAGGCTGGGATTGACGCCATCTTGGTGGGGGATTCGCTGGGCACCGTGGTCCTCGGCTACGGCGAGACGGTGCCGGTGACACTCGACGAAGTGGTGCACCACGCGAAGGCGGTGCGGCGGGGCGCGCCCGAGACCTTCGTGATCGGCGATCTACCGTTTTTGAGCTACGCAACACCCGAGCGCGCGCTCGCGGCCGCCGAGCGGCTGATGAAAGAGGCCCGGGTCGACGCGGTCAAGCTCGAAGGCGGGGAAGAGGTCCTCGATGTGGTCCGCACCCTGGTGCGCGCCGGGGTGCCGGTCATGGGCCATTTGGGGCTTACCCCCCAGACTGCGAGCCAAAAGGGTGGCTACAAGGCCCAGGGCAAGACGCTGGAAGAGGCGAGGAAGATGCTTTTGGATGCCAGCGCTCTGGTGGAGGCTGGCGTTTTTGCCCTGGTCCTGGAAATGGTACCCTCGGCCCTCGCTGGGCTCGTCACCGAGCGGGTTCCGGTGCCCACGATCGGCATCGGGTCCGGCGCTGGCACCGACGGCCAGGTGCTGGTCTTCCACGACCTGCTGGGCCTTTTCGAGGATTTCAAGCCCCGCTTCGTCAAGCGCTACCTCGAGGGGGCCGAGCTCTTCCGCGCCGCGCTCAAAAGCTACGCCGAGGACGTGCGGTCGGGGCGTTTCCCGGGTGAGGAACACGCCTACAGCGTGAAGCCCGAGGTCATCGAAAAGCTCAAGGAAACGCTATAATCGGAGATTGTGGCGCTGAAGTTTACCGCCGACGGCCTTCGCCTTGACCAAGCGGTAGCCAGGTTCGCCGAGGTCTCGCGCACCAAGGCCCGCGACTGGATTGAGGGGGGCTTCGTGAGCGTGGCCGGGGAAGTGGTGAAAAAGCCCTCCTACCGACTGCGGGGCGAGGTGGTCCTGGTCGAGCGCCCGCCCGAACCGCCGCCGCAGGTGATGCCCGAGCCCTTGGGGCTTGAGGTCCTCTACGAGGACGAGGACCTGATCGTGGTCAACAAGCCCGCCGGCATGCTCACCCACCCGGCGCCTGGCGAGAGCCATGGCACCCTGGTGGGGGCCCTTTTGGCCTACTTTGGTCACGGTCCCCTTGAGGCCCCGCGTCCGGAACTCACCCGGCCGGGGATCGTGCACCGGCTCGACCGGGAGACCTCCGGAGCCATCGTGGTGGCGAAGAACGAGGCCGCCCAGCGCCACCTCTCGGCGGCGTTTAAAAACCGCTTCGTCTACAAGCGCTACCTGGCGATCACCCAGGGCGTGCCCCGGGAGATGACGTTGATCGCGCCGATCGGGCGCCACCCCACGCTGCGGCACAAGATGCACGTGGGTGGGGTGAACCCGCGCTATGCCGAAACCGACTTTGCCGTGCTCGCCCGAACCGAGGGCTTTGCCTTGGTCGAGGCCAAGCCCCACACCGGGCGCACCCACCAGATCCGGGTACACCTCAAGCACCTGGGGGCCCCGATCCTTTCGGACGAGCTCTACGGCAAGCGGCACCCTAGCCTCTCCCGCCAGGCGCTCCATGCCTACGAGCTGCGCCTCCCTCACCCGCGTACCGGCCTCTTCTTAACCTTCGTCGCCCCGGTTCCGAGCGACATGCGGCGGGCTTGGGAGGCGCTCGGCGGCCTTTGGCCGAGTGAGATCCGTTTGGCTTAGGTGCTTTTTGGCCCCGCCGGGCGCGTGCCGAACGGGGCCGCATGCGGCGTTCAGGCTTTTTTGAGCTCGGGGAAGTCCTCCTCGAAGAATTCGAGCGGGGCCTTTTCCTGCTTTTCCTTTTCCCGAATGCGCAGCTGCACCCGGCGAATCTTTCCCGAGATGGTCTTGGGGAGCTCGGCGAACTCCAGGCGGCGGATGCGCTTATAGGGCGCCACCCGCTGGCGAACGTAGGCGAAGATTGAGCGCGCCACCTCCCGGCTGGGTTCAAAGCCCGGGGCGAGCACGACATAGGCCTTGGGCACCGAGAGGCGGATGGGGTCGGGCGAGGGGACCACCGCCGCCTCGGCCACCGCCTCGTGCTCGATGAGCACGCTTTCGAGCTCGAAGGGGCTGATGCGGTAGTCGGAGCTTTTGAACACGTCGTCGGCACGGCCGATGTACCAGAAATAACCGTCTTCGTCGCGTCGGGCCACGTCGCCGGTGCGGTAGTAGCCGCCCGACATCACCGCCTGAGTGCGCTCGGGGTCGTCGAGGTAGCCGCGCATGAGCCCGGTGGGGCGTGGTTCGAGCTTGATCGCGATCTCGCCTTCATCGGCTTCCCGGCCGTCGGGGTCGAGGAGCACCACCTGGTAGCCGGGAAGGGGCCGCCCCATGGAGCCGGGCTTGATGGGCTGACCCGGAGTGTTCCCCACCTGGGCCGTGGTCTCGGTCTGACCATAGCCGTCGCGGATGGTGAGCCCCCAGGCCGCCTCGACCGCGGCGATCACCTCGGGGTTTAAGGGCTCACCGGCGCTCACCAACTCGCGAAGCTGGGTTTTAAACGCCTTAAGGTCTTCCAGCACGAACATGCGCCACACCGTGGGCGGGGCGCAGAGGGTGGTCACCCCGTGTTGTTCGATCGCCTTCAGCACCGAGGCGGCGTCAAAACGCTGGTAGCGGTAGATGAAGACCGTGGCCTCGGCGTTCCAGGGGGCGAAGAAGTTGCTCCAGGCATGCTTGGCCCAGCCGGGGGAGCTGATGTTGAGGTGGACATCGCCGGGCCTGAGCCCGAGCCAGTACATCGTCGAGAGGTGACCCACCGGGTAGCTGGTGTGGGTGTGGGCTACGAGCTTGGGCTTGGAGGTGGTGCCGGAGGTGAAGTAGAGCAAGAGGAGGTCGTCGGCGCGGGTTTCGCCCTCGGGGGTGAAGTCCGCGGGGGCCTGGAAGGCCTCGTCGAAGGCGGTCCAACCCTCGCGCCCGCCGCCGACCGAGATCCTGACCGCCTCTCCGGCCAGCCCGGAAAAGCGCTCTGTGAGCGTGTGTTCGGTCACCACCGCCTTGACCTTCCCCCGTTCCAGGCGGTCCTTGAGGTCGTCGCCGGTGAGCAGGGTCGTGGCCGGGATCACCACCGCGCCGAGCTTCATCGCCGCCAGCATGGTTTCCCAGAGCTCGGGGACGTTGCCCAGCATGAGCAGGATGCGATCGCCCCGCCCGATCCCCTGGGCGCGGAGGAAGTTCGCGACCTGGTTCGATCGCGCCTTGAGTTCCGAAAAACTGCGTTTTTCTTCCTGACCGTCCTCATCGACGATCCAAAGGGCGGTGCGGTCGTTTCCCTCGGCGATGCGGTCGAAGTAGTCGAGGGCCCAGTTGAAGGTTTCAAATTTGGGCCAGGTAAATCCTTCCCTGGCCGCTCGGTAATCATTCCGTTTGTCGATCAAGAAGTCCCTTGCCTCTACGAACGCGCTGAAACGATCCATCGTCACCTCCAGAGCTCGGTTTGGCAACACGAGCCTACGCCTTTGGGCTTTGGGACATTTGCCCCAGGTTCGATGTTATTCGGCGGCTTGCAGGAGGGCGGTGACGTATGCGTAGACAGCGATGTAGAAGAGGAAGAGCGCGCCCGTACCGGCGAGGAGCAGCCCCCGGTCGCGCTCCTCGCTGAGGGCGATCCGCTCGGCTGCGTCGCGACAGTCCCGGAGTTTTCTCTGGCACGCCCGAATGGTGCGGAGCCCGCTCACAAGGAGCCACAGCGCCAGCCCAAGAAGCCCGGCGCCGAGAGCGGCGAAGAGCAGCCGGAGCATGGTTTTGATCATAGGACATTTGTCCCTATCAGTGAGCGCCCACGAACTTTCAGCAGACCGATCCAAGATTGGCAGTCGTACGCGTGTTCGCGACTCCCGCCGTGGCGAATGCCAGGGCGCGGTACTTAAGTGGGTGCCGTGTGTGGTTTCGGGGGTTCGAGGCGGACCTCGGGGGGGATGGCCTTGAGGGCCTCCAGGAGCCCTTCGGGGCTGGTGACCGATTCGGTCAGGGCCCGCCGCCAGTGACGAGCGCCGGGGACGCCGCGAAAGAGGGGGACCAGGTGGCGCAATATGGCCGCTGCGGGAACGCCTTCGCCGAGGGCGTCGTCCAGGTAGGCGGCCATGGCCTCGACCACCCCCTGCCGGGTGGGTCTTCGGGGAAGGCCGAAGATTTGGGCGTCGACGGCGGCAAAGCACCAGGGGTCCTCGGTGGCGGCCCGCCCCACCATGACCCCGTCCACGGCCTCGAGGTGACGGGTGACGGCTTTTAGGTCTTGGATGCCCCCGTTGGTAACGATGGTGAGCTCGGGGAAATCCCGTTTCAAGCGGTGGACCAGGTCGTGGCGGAGCGGTGGAACCTCGCGGTTTTTCCGGGTATCGAGCGAGAGCAGGGCCTTGCGGGCGTGAACGATAAAGGTGGTCACGACCCCGCCAGCGGCGACCGTTTCCACGAAGCGGGCCAGCGGCGCATACCCCTCGTCGGCGTCGAGCCCCAGCCGGTGCTTGACGCTCAGACGCACCCCGCATTCGTCGTAGACCGCGCGAGCGATCTCGGCGACGCGACCGGGGGTTCGCATGAGCACGGCGCCGATGCCCGAGCGCTGGCTCTTTTCCGAGGGGCAACCGACGTTGAGGTTGACCTCGTCAAAGGTGTAGGCGAGCGCCTTCCGGACCGCCTTTGCGGCGCGACCTGGGTCGGATGAGGCGATCTGCAGGGCCAGCGGGTGTTCCTCATCGCGGTGGCCGAGCAGTCTTTCGGTATCGCCGTGGAGGATGGCGAGGTCGAAGACCATCTCGGTGTAGAGCAAGGCTTTGGCGCTGATCTGGCGGAAGAAATAGCGGAAGTGACGGTCGGTCCGCTCCAGCATCGGCGCCACGGCGAAGGCGTGGCTGGGAACCTTTGCCAGTGGTGTCATTGCGCCTGAAGGATCTCTTCGGGGCGGGTGGGCGTGGGTTCCCGGAAGGCGATCTGCTCCCACTCGCCCTCCTCGATGACCTCGAGGTCCGGCCAGCGCTCGCGCAGCCAGCGAATCGTCCCCTGGACCAGATCTTCTGGCGTGCTGGCGGCGGAGGTGATGCCCACGCGCCTGACCCCCTCGAACCAGGCCTCGCGCAGGTCGGCCGGGGTGTCGATGCGTACGGCGCGGGTAAGGCCGGAGGCGAGTTCGAAAAGGCGAAGGCCGTTGGAGGAGTGACGGCTTGAGAGCACGAGGAAGAGGTCGACCATGGGGGCGATACGCTTGACCTCGTCCTGGCGGTTCTTGGTGGCGTAGCAAAGGTCGGACCGGGGCGGGGTGACGAGCTTGGGAAAGCGCTTTTTCAAAATGGCGATGGTCTTATCCGTATCGTCGACGCTCAGGGTGGTCTGGGTGAGGACCACGACCTTTTCCGGATCCGGCACCTCGACGGTGTAGGGGTCTTTGAGGCGGGGATCCTTGCCCACCTGGGTGTGCACCGCCACCAGGATGGTGTGGTCGGGGGCCTCGCCGAGGGTTCCTCTGACCTCCTGGTGGTCGGCGGAGTCGCCGATTAAGAGAATGGTATAGCCCATCTGAGCATAGCGGCGGGCCTCGGTGTGGACCTTGGTCACCAGGGGGCAGGTGGCGTCGATCTGCACGAGGCCCATCCTGGCCGCCTTTTCCCGGATGGCGGGGGGAATGCCGTGGGCGGAAAAGACGATGGTGCCGGCGAGCCGGTGCCGCTTTTGGAGGGTTTCGATCTCCTCGAGGTCCTCGACGAAGTGCACGTGGTGTGCTTTTTCCAGCCGTTCGACCACCGTTTCGTTGTGGACGATCTGGTGGTAGATGACGAGGTCGCCGTCGAAGGCCTTCGCCGCCTTCTCGACCGCCCGGATCGCCATGACCACCCCGGCGCAAAAGCCCCGGGGCTTTGCCAGGTAGACGCGCTCGACCACGGGGTGAGCATACCAGCTCGGGCCGGGGGGAGAATGTGCCGGTGGCGGGGATCAGCTCGGGGGTTCGATGACCAGCTTGCGCTCGATCGCCGCCAGGGCCCAGCTGGTGCCGAGGCCGCCGCTGATGGCGCCGCTGGCGATAGAGGAGAGCGCCTCAAAGCCGAGCAGGTCCATCAGAATGCCGACCGCGGCCCCGAGCACGATCGCGGCCAGAAGCCGGAGCCCCGCCTTTGGCCACCCCGAACTCTGAACCCTGACTGAGCTTGGAAGGGCGATACTGGTGTTCGCCCGGTTCAGGAGGGCTCTGAGCACCTCCGGATCTTCTCGCCAGTCGGGGAGCCCGGCCTCCGGAAGGGCCTCGCGCAGGGCGTCCCACACCCTTTCCCAGTTCCCAAGGCGTAGCGAGAGCCACCAGCGTTCGTCGCCGAAATCGAGCTCGAGCCCCAGCTCGCGATAGCTGGGGAAAAGGCGCGGGGCGCGCCAGCGAAGCCGGATGCTCTGGATCTCGGCGAGGGGACGCCGGCGCTCGCCGAAGAACACCCGGCCGTCCTCGAGGCCATACGGCCTGGCCCACCCGAAGGCCTCGAGCCAGCCGAGCAGCAACGACGCGAAGAAGAGCGTGCCCAGGATGCCGTAGACCCGGTCGCTGGTGGCCTCGGCGCTCGTGAGCAGCCAGAGGCTGCTCCCTAGGAAGGCGAGGGACAGGAGGACGATCAGAAAATCGGTCGGTCTCCAGGCCCGGTTATCGGTGCGAACGGGGTTTGGCATGGCGAGGCTCCTTGAGTCGGGCAAGGTTTTGGAAGTTGTAGACGAGGCCGCCCAGGCTGAGGGCAAGGATGAGTGCCCCGACGTCGGCCCAGTCGGGGAGGTCGATCCTGGTGAGGACGAAGTAGACCGCCGCCGCGGCGGCGAGGCCCGAAGCGATGCCCAAAAGCGGCCTGGGGGGGCGCTCGACTATCTCGGGGGGCGTGCGGACGCCGAGCCGCATGCCCCAGGCCAGGGCCCGGCGGAGGGTGCGGTGGCGCCGCCAGTCGCCGAGGCCAAGCTCGGGGCGGGCCCGATCGAGGCCTTCCCAGACCGCTTCCCAGTGCCGCAGGCTGAGCGGCATCCACCAGCGCTCGTCGCCAAAATCGAGCTCGAGTCCCACGCAGGGTCCGATGCCGAGCGAGAAAAAGGCCGTTTTGGGTCGCGCGCCTCTGAGCTCGGAAAGGGGCCGGCAGTCCTCGTCCCGGCAGAGCTGGGTTTCGGAGAGGCGGTAGGTGCGCTCCTGGCGCAGCATGCGGGCGGTCCCGATCAGGAAATCGGCGATGAGGATGCCTGCGAGTCCGATGATGAGAGCGAGATCCCAGGCCTCGCGCCAGAGCGCGATCCCCAGGCCCAAGGCGATGGCCAGGATGGCGCCGAGGGTCAGCCTTCGGTGCAGGCGAATCCTTTGCCGTCGGTTTTCGAGCTCGGCGCTGGCGATGTCCCGCGACATCGGGATCATTCTAGAGCGCCAGATAGCGCCCGCCGGGTGCGGATGCCACCATGTCGAGCAGCTCGAGCTGGGTGAGCAATCCGAGCACCGCCTCCGGGGGAAGCCCGGTGGCGGCGGCGAGATCGTCGGGGAGCGCGGCTCCAAGCGTTTTGAGCGCGGTGTAAAGCCGGGCCAGGTCGCCCTCGAGGGCGACCTCCTTCTTTTGGCGCCTGAGGGCCAGGGCGTCGAGGAGGTCTTCGGGGGAGAGCAGGGGCGTCGCACCGTCCTTAATCAGCAAATTGGCGCCGCGCGAGGCCTCGTCGGTGGGCCGTCCGGGGACCGCGAAGACCTCGCGCCCGAGCTCGAGGGCGTGGCGGGCGGTGATGAGGGCGCCAGAGCGTTCGGGGGCCTCGACCACCACCACCGCCCGGGAGAGCGCGGCGATGAGGCGGTTTCGCCGGGGGAAGTATTCGGGCCTCGGGCCCTCGCCGGGCGGGAACTCGCTCACGAGCACGCTTTTTTCGGCCAGGGGGCGGTGTTCGGGCGGGTAGATGCGGTCGATCGCGCTCCCGAGCACGGCGACAGAGCGGCCGCCGGCTTCGATCGCCCCCTCGTGGGCGGCCCGGTCGATGCCCCGGGCGAGTCCCGAGACCACCGCCACCCCGGCTTCGGCCAGCGCTCGGGCCAGTTGCCGGGCAAAGGCTTTGGCCCAGGGGCTGGCCCGGCGGGTCCCGACCAGGGCGACCGCGGCTTCCCAGGCCGGGAGCGTCCCTTTGAGGAAGATGGGGGCCGGTGGGTCCTCGAGGTGGGAAAGGCCCTCGGGGTAGGCGTCGTCCCAGGGGCCGAGGGCCCTAAGGCCCAGCCTTTGGCTTTGCCGGAGGAGGGCTTCGGCTCGGCCGCTTTCGAGGACTTCCCGGTAGCGATCGGCGACCGCCTCGCCGAGAATCCGGGCGACGGCCTCGGGGGTGGGGGCGTCGGCGGCCTCCATCACCCGCTTCAGGCGCCTCGGGCCGACGCCGGGGGTCAGGGCCAGGGCGAGCCACGACATCGCTTGCACTTTAGCGAAGGTCCTATACTGTCGGTGTGAGCGATGACAAGACCTATTCGGGGTTCGTCGCCATCGTGGGCAAGCCGAACGTGGGCAAGTCGACGCTGCTCAATAACCTGCTCGGCGTGAAGGTGGCGCCCATCACCCCCCGTCCCCAGACCACCCGCAAGCAGGTGCGCGGCATCCTCACCGAGGGCAACCGCCAGGTCGTCTTCGTCGACACGCCCGGGTTGCACCGCCCCGAGGACGCGCTCGGCACCTACATCAACGACCAGGTCTACGAAGCGCTCTCCGACGTCAACCTCATTCTCTGGCTGGTGGACCTCCGGCACCCGCCCACCGACGAGGACCGCATGGTGGCCGAGGCGTTGCGTCCGCTTTTGGGCAAAGTCCCCATTTACCTGATCGGGAACAAAAAGGACGCGGCCAAGTATCCTGAGGCGGCGATCGAGGCCTACCGCGAGCTTCTGCCCGAGATCGAGGCGGTCCGGAGCATCAGCGCCATGGACGCGCGCGATGTGGCCGAACTCAAGGCCGAGGTGCTCGCCCAGCTCCCCGAAGGGCCCTTTTATTACCCGGAAGACTTCGTTCGTTCCGACCAGCCGTTTGAGGTGTGGATCGCCGAGGTGATCCGCGAAGAGGCCATGAAACGCCTCTACGAAGAGGTGCCGTATGCCATCGCGGTCAAGGTCGACGAGGTGGCCGAGCGCGAAAACGGCGTGCTCTACATCCACGCCGTGATCTATACCGAGCGCGAGGCCCACCGGCCGATCCTGATCGGCAAGCGGGGGCGCAAGCTCAAGGAGATCGGCCAGGCGGCCCGCAAGCAGCTCGAGGTCTTCCTGAACCGGAAGGTTTTCCTGGAGCTCGAGGTCAAGGTCTACAAGAACTGGCGGAAGGACCGGGAGGCACTTCGGGAGCTCGGCTACGAATAAACCCCGGTTTTCCTATAGGCTTAGACCATGCCTTGGCTCGTACCACGCCCAGTGGACCTCGCAGCGGAAAAGGCCCTCGACCGCTTCCTCGGCGGTTTGTCGGAGCGACTCTCCGACCCGGGGGTGGACCGCAACGAGTTGGTGCGGGGGGTGCTCGCCGAGCTCGTCTACGGTCGCCCCTATGAGGATCTCGCGGAATCGGCTCCGCTGGCCGCGCTCGCCCTCGATCCCCGAAACGTCACCTTCGAGGCCGAGTACTATACGGTGACCGATCCGCAAAAGTTCGCCCGGGTCAAGCCTTTGCTCTGGCTTTGGAAGGTGGCCGATCAGACGCCTTTCGGGCAGAACATTCACGCCGGTGTCCGGTTGCGAGCGACGCTCGCGCCCTTCATTTTCAAGCGGGTGGGGAAAAACCCGAAGTTCTTCCAGAACGTCGAGTTCAGCGTGGGTTATAACCTCGAGCTCGGGGACAACGTGGTGGTCCACCGCCACGTCCTGCTCGACGACATCGGGGGGATCACGCTGGGCGACGGCGTTTCCATCGCCGACTACGCGAATATCTACAGCCACACCCACCACGTTCTGGAGCAGGCCGACGTCACCCTGCGCCACACCATCCTGGGGAATGGGGTGCGCATCACTTACCACGCGACGGTCCTGGCCGGGGTGCGGATCGGCGACGACGCCATGGTGGCCACCATGGCGGTGGTGACCAGGGACGTTCCGCCGCACGCCATCGTCATGGGAGTTCCGGCGCGAATCACCCGGGTGAAGGTGCGGCCGGAGTGCCCCTATTGCCAAGAGGGTGCCCCCCACCCCTCCGAGCTGGTGCCGAGGTTGCTCGACCGCAAGGGGAATCCCGATTTTCCCGAACACCTGCCCCCGGGCTTTGGGGTCAAAGCGCCCGAAGGGCGCTAGGGAAGCCTCGGCAGAAGATCGAGGAGCGCCGCGTGGTCCTGGTGGCGGGCGGTTGGCTTAGCGCCGCCCGGCCTGATTTGGTTTTTGTTGCCGTAGAGCACGGCGTAGTGGTAACCGGCGGCGAAGGCGCCCTCGATGTCGGACCTGGGGATGTCGCCGGTGTGGAGCGCGTCTTCCGGGGGGATGCCGAGGGCCTCGAGGGCGGTGACGAAGGCCTCCGGGTGGGGTTTGACCTGGCCGGTCTCGTCGGAGAAGCTGTAGGCGGCAAAGTGCCGATCAAAACCCATGCGGGCGAGGAGTTCACGGAGCACCCGGCCCGGGGTCAAGCCGGTGTCGGAGACGATGGCGAGGGGGTAGCGCCCGGCGAGCTCCGGGATCGCCTCCAGGGTTCCCGGCAGCGGCTGGAGGTCGCCCTCGAGGGCGGCGTCCTCGAGCCGGCGGGCGGTAATCGCCACCAGCCCCTGGTCAAAGGGGATGCCGAGCAGCTTGAAGATGTAGCCGACGCGCTCGAAGTTGGGCATGGCTTCGCCGGCTTCCCACGCGGTGCGGAAGGCCTGCGCCGCGGCGCGGTAGGCTTCCCGGACCGCACTCTCATCGGCGGGTACGCCGGCCTCGGAGGCCGCGTCGAGCAGGATCTCGTAGCGTTTCGGGAGGACGACTTCGAGAAAACGCGGGCCTTCGGTGAAAAGGGTTCCCCAAAAGTCAAAGGTCAGTGCACGGACCGCCATGGCGCCTCCTTTCGCTTTGCCTTGTCCCTAGCCTACAACAGACCGAGGCGCCAGTAGATCTCGTCGGTGTGGCGGAGGTAGAAGGCGGGGTCGAAGAGCCGGGAGAGCTCGGAGTCGCTTAAAGGGACCCCCGCCTCGCGCAGCGTTTCCAGAAACGGCCGTCCCTCCTGCCACGAGCGCATGGCGGCGCCCTGGACCAGCCGGTAGGCCTCGTTGCGCGCCATGCCCTTTTCCACCAGCGTCGAGAGTACCCTTTGGCTAAAGGGCAGGCCGTGGGTGCGCTCGAGGTTTTTGCGCACGTTGGCTTCGTGCACCACCAACCGCTTGAGGATCGAAGTGAGGCGGTTGACGAGGTAGTGGGCGAGCGTCGTCGAGTCGGGGAGGATCACCCGTTCGACCGAGGAGTGGCTGATGTCGCGTTCGTGCCAGAGGGCGACGTTCTCGAGCGCCGCCAGCAGGTTGCTGCGCAGGAGCCGGGAAAGCCCGCTCACGTTTTCCAGGCCCACCGGATTCTTCTTGTGCGGCATGGCCGAGGAGCCCTTTTGACCCGGGGCAAAGGCTTCCTCGACCTCGAGGACCTCGGTGCGGGCCAGGTGGCGGAGCTCCACCGCGGCCCGCTCGAGGTTCGCCCCCAGGGTGGCCAGGGCGGCAAAGACCTCGGCGTGGCGGTCGCGGGGGGTGACCTGGGTGGTGACCGGGTCCACGGCCAGGCCGAGCCGTTCGGCGACGTAGGCCTCGATCTCAGGTGGGATCATGGCGTAGCTGCCGACGGCGCCCGAGAGCTTGGCCACCGCGATGGCTTCTTGCGCCCGCTTGAGCCGGGCCCGGTCACGCTCAAACGCGGCGTAAAACCCGGCGAATTTAAGGCCGAAGCTGGTGGGCTCGGCGTGGACGCCGTGGGTGCGCCCGATGGTGGGCAGGTCTTTGTAGCGCAGCGCCAGGCCTTTGAGGGTTTTGAGGAGGTTCTCGAGCGCCAAAAGCACCAGCGCCAGCGCATCGCGGGTGCGCCAGTTCTGGGCGGTATCGACCACGTCGGAGCTGGTGAGCCCGTAGTGGAGGTAGCGCCGGACCACCTCCGAACGGCTCCACTCGCCGAGCACGTCGACGAAGGCGGCGACGTCGTGGCGGGTGAGGCGTTCGCGTTCGCTCACCCGGGCGACAAACTCGGCGTCGAGCGGGCGCTTTCTGAGGGCGGCCTCGAGCACGACGGCGGTGCCTTCGGGGACCTTCCCCAGCCGTTCCCAGGCCAGGAGGGCGAGCCTTTCCACCTCCGCCCAGCGCCGAAACTTCTCAAGCTCGGACCAAAGCTCGGCCATTTCCGGGGTTTGGTAACGCGGGATCATCGGGGGTAGCATACATTGGGACGGTCGCGTGGAGGTCAGGCAGACGCTTGCCCAGGTTGAGTTCTTCACCGCGCTCGCGCCCGAGGCGCTTTCCCGCCTCGAACAGGCGAGCAGCCTGCGTCGTTTGCGCCGGGGCGATCTGCTCTTTTTGGAAGGCGATCCGGTCACCCACCTCTTCGTGGTGGAAAGAGGCTGGGTCAAGGTGTTCAAGTCGCACCCCGAGGGCCGGCGGCAGCTGGTGTTGCACCTCGAGGGCCCGGGCTCGCCGCTCGCCGAAGTGGCGGTGTTCCTCGAGCAGGCGCGCTACCCGGCTTCGGCGGAGGCGGTGGCGCCGGCCGAGGTCATCGCGGTGCCGAAAGACGTTTTTTTGGCGCTCATGGACGACACGCCGGCCCTTGCCCGCGCCGTGATCCGCTACCTGGCCCGCCGGCAGCGGCGGCTCATCGGCCTTTTGACCCAGGTCGCCTTCCAGGACGTCTTCGAGCGCCTGGTCGGTTACCTCCTCAAACGGCTTGATCGCGAGGGACAGGGGTTCGTTCTCCCCACCAACACCGAGCTCGCGGCCATCCTTGGCACGGTGCCCGAGCTCGTGAGCCGCAAGCTCTGGCAGCTCTACCGGGAGGGGATGATCCGCCTCGATGATCGCCGGGTCTTCATCCCCAGCCCCGGCTACCTCAAGGTGAAGTTCAAACTCCCCGCCGAGAGCGAAGACGCGTAAAAACCCCCGGCAGCGCCGGGGGGCCCTTGGTCGGATGTCGGTGAAAGGTTTTTAGTAGATGTCGTTGGCGGTGTTGTAGACGTTGAACTTCCCGGTGGGCGTGATGACCCACTCGCCTTCGATGCGTGCCTTCTCCTTCAGCGTCTTTGCGTCGTAGATAACGATGAAGGTGGGGGTGTTGACGTTGCCCCAGGCCGAAACCCAAAACTCGGTCCCGTCCTTGTTGAACTCGATGTGGACCATGCGCGCTTTTTTCTCAAGCGCCCCGGGGACCTGCCAGCACACCGGGTCCTTGTCGAGGTCGTTCTTGTCCCAGGCGCAGAGGGTGGCGTTGGCCTTGGGGGTGGGGGCGACCGGGAAATCGACGATGAGCCAGGGGCTCTTGGGGTGGGTCTTGATGAAGAGGTTGCCCGGGTAGGGGGTCTTGATCATCTTGACCACCTTCCAGGCGTACTCGGGGTGATCCTTGGGATCGGTACCGATCACCGCGATCTTGTTGTCCTTAATGTGCCCGGTGGCCCAGACTGGACCGTATTTGGGGTGAACCCAGGTCGCGCCCCGGCCGGGGTGGGGCTTTTTGCCCACCGGAATGCTGGCCACGAACTCGCGGGTCTTGGCGTCGATGACCACGATCTTGTTCTCGGTGTTGGCCGCCACCAGGAAGTAGCGCTTGCTCATATCCCAGCCGCCGTCGTGGAGGTAGCGCTCGGTGTCGATGTTGACGATGCTGACCGGGCGACCCTTCTTCTCGATCTTGTCGTAGTCGACGAGCCAAGTTTCACCACCTTCCTTGATGTTCACGATCCACTCGGGGCTGAAGTGCGAGCTGACGATCGAGGCCACCCGGTTTTCCCGCAGGAACTCACCCTGGCTTTTGACGTAGCCCTGGGTCGAGATCATCTTGAGCGGCTCCATCGTCTGCCCGTCGACGATCAGGAAAGCGCTTGGCCAGTAGCACCCGATGATGGCGTACTTGCCCTCGTAGCCGGGGTATTTGGAGGTGTCGATCGAGCGGGCGTCAAGGCAGGCGCGCACCTCGGCCACGATGGTGGGCTCTTCCATCCACAGGTCGATGATCTTGGCCCAGCCGTCGCGGCCGATGGTGTAGAAGTAGCGGCCGTCCTTCGACGAACGCAGGATGTGGGTGGCGTAGCCGGTGGGCAGGATCTTCACCAGCTCCTTGGTATCGCCGTCGACGATGGCCACCTTCCCCACGTCGCGGAGGATGACCCCGAAGTAGTTCTGCCAGTCCCGCTTGGTCTCCGGCTTGGTGGGCCGCATCTTGACTGGGACCAGCACCCGCCAGGTGGCCTTGGCTTCCTGGAAGGTCCAGGGGGGCGGTTCGGGAACTGGGTTGAGCAGGAACTTGGCCATGAGATCGACCTCGTCGTCGGACAGGATGCCAAGCTTGCCCCAGGCCGGCATGCCCCCGTAGCCGTTGGTGATGATGGTCTTCAAAAAGTCAACGCCCTTACCCTGCTTGATGAGGGTTTCCGGCTCGAGGTTTTTCCCCGTGGCCCCTTTGCGCAAAACGCCGTGGCATCCCGCGCATTGCTGGAAGTAGATCTCCTTGGCCTTGTTCGCCTCGTCTGGCGTTAGCTTGGGCACCTGGATATCGCCCTGGGCCAGGGCCCAGCTACCCAGAAGGAGGACGAACAACCACTTAAACCACCGCATCATCTCACCACCGTTCCTTTCCGCCCGCCCGGATGATCCATGTCTCCCCGCGCCGAGACGCGGGGCCCCAGGGCTCCTACTGGCCGCGCAGGGCCCTGACCGCGCCCGCGTCTACGGAACCAAAGCCGTTGCCCCAGGCGGTGCGGATGTAGCTGGCGATGGCCGCCACCTGGGTGTCGCTGAGCTGGCCCCCGAAGGCCGGCATGCCGGTTCCGGGGATGCCGTTGAGGATCGTCTTGATCACGAAGGTTTCGTCGGCCAGCTTGGGGTTTTGCGCCAGGGCGGGGAAGACCCCGGCGATGCCCTGGCCGTCGTTTTGGTGGCAGCTCGCGCATCGCTGCTGGTAGAGCGCCTGGCCGTCGGCTGGCCCCGTCGCTTGCCCCGGCTGGCTCTTGGCGGCGGGGGACAGGGTGGAGACAACCCCGCCCGCCGCCAGGATCCCGGCGCTGGAGCCGTTGTCGCCGGCCCGGGAGAGCCACCAGGCCACCCCGACCACCAGCAAGAAGAGCAGTGCCGGCAGCACCATGTGTTTGAAGGCGCTGGGGCGGATGAGCGCTTCCTTTTCCACCGGGTCGATGACTTCGACCTCGAGCGGACTCTTCACCGCGGCCCGGGCCACGTGGCCTACGTAAACCGGCCCGTGCTGTTCGACCTCAAAGACGTACTCGTGGCGCTCGCTCGAGCCGTCTTCGAAGTAGACCACGGCGGAGAGCACGTGTTGCCCCTCGCCCAGCACCTGGGGATCGAGCCGCAGCGTGAATGGCGGCGCGTCGATGACCGCCAGGGCCGTCTCGCTGCCATCGAGGAAAACTTCTACCCGAGTGACCTCCATGGATTACCTCCCGAAATCGTGCGCGTATTCATCGAGCTCGCTGTGGAAGCGGGTGACCACCCACCACATGGCCTGGGGAATGAAGAGGTAGACGATGGCGGAAAAGGCGATGAGCTTGACCCAGAACGGGTCGAGGTACCCGGCCCGGATCATCCCAGCGGCGCTGGCCAGCTCGCCGAAGGCGAAGAGGTAGGAAAAGGTGGTCCAGCCGGGGCGGCCAAAGAGCTTGCCCAGCGCGTAGAACATGGCGTAGAGCCCGGCCGAGAGGACGAAGAAGATGCCGTAGATCATGATGTCCCGGACCATGAGGGCGACCTCGTGGTTACTGAGCACGGCGCACCTCCTTGCCGAGCGCCCGGCCGGCGTAGATGGAGAGGAGGTCGTAGACCAGGATGAGGTAGGCGGCGAAGATCATGAGGCCGAAGAAGAACCGCCATACCAGGGTGTTGGTGTACCAGGGGTGGGTGTAGCTGGCGATGAACGCGGCCCAGGTGCTGCCGAGTTCGGCGCGCTCGACCATGGTTTGCACGAAGCCGGAGATGGTGAAGGATCCGGCGAGGCCGA
This sequence comes from Thermaceae bacterium, assembly GCA_015519965.1. GTDB lineage: Bacteria > Deinococcota > Deinococci > Deinococcales > Marinithermaceae > WFXV01. The sequence continues at coordinate 14,277 of WIAM01000088.1, read as the reverse complement.
AGATGCCAAGGATGAAGAGGGCGTAAGACCAACTCCAGCTCCGGGTGTCGAGGGGGATCCGCACCACCTTGGCCGCGTTTTGGACGGCGATGTAGACCAGGGTGAGCACGGTGCCGACGTAGGCGCCGAAGAAGGCCAGGTGGCCGTGGGCGGCGGCGAGCTGGGTGCCGTGGGAGTAGAGGTTGATCTGGGGCAGCGTTTGCATGAAGCCCCACACGCCGGCGCCGATGAAGTTGCCGAAGGCCTGCAAAATAGCCCAGAAGAAGGCCGGGCGGTTCACCGCATGGAGCCGGTGGGCGCCGGCGTCGTAGACCGCGTGGACCACCATGGCCACCAAGGGCAGGGGTTCGAGCGCCGAGAAGAAGCCGCCGAGACCGATCCAGTACTCGGGGGTGCCGATCCAGAAGTAGTGGTGGCCGAGCCCCAGGATGCCGGTGCCGAAGACCAGGGCCACCTCGAGGTAGAGCCAGGTTTCCACCAGCTTGCGCGGCGTGCCGAGCAGGTACATCAGGCTCCAGGCCATCAGCACGCCGACCAAAACCTCCCAGGTGGCCTCGACCCAAAGGTGCACCACCCACCACCAGAGGTACTGATCCATGGTGACGTTGACCGTGTAGTGCACACCGGCGCTGTAGAGGGCGCCGAGCGCCACCAGGTCGAAGATGAGTACCCCCAAAAGGCCGGTGACACGGCGGCTGGCCAGGGTGGTGGCGACGACGTTATAGAGAAAGACGGCGACCCAGGCGATGATGGCGAGGTCCGCCCAGCGCGGGGCCTCGATGTATTCGCGACCCTCGTTGATGAACCAAAGCGTGGTGGCGGTGCCGGGGCCGACCTGCACGAAGAGGTAGACCAAAACCACCACGCCCACGCCGGCCACGATGATCCACCAGATCCACTTGGCGAGGCGGATGCCGACCACCTCACGGCCGGTCTCGATGGGGAGGAACCAATACACTCCGCCCATGAGCCCCACCAGGAGCCAGACGATCATGGCGTTGACGTGGACGGTGCGGTTGGTCATGAACGAGAGCTTGCCAAAGAGGAAGTTGGGGTCGATGTACTGGTAGGCGGCGAGGAGGCCAAAGAGCAACTGGGCCCCAAAGAGAATGAGGGCCACCGCAAAATACGCCAGGGCCAGTTTCTGCGATTCGTAGAGTCCTTCGCCCTTTTTCATTGCAATCGAAGCCATGTCTCCCTCCTTACTGCTCGGCCTTCACCACGCCAAAGCGCGGCGGGAAGCCGTTGGTATCGATGGCGGACATCCACTTGAGGAACGCCACCAGCGCCCGGGCTTCCTCCTCGCTGATGTGCAGGTTCGGCATGCGGCGCTTGCCCTGGGGGTAGGCGGGGGGATTTTGCAGCCATTTGGCGATCGCTTCTTCCCGGGTCTTCACGCCGAGCATCGGCATGAGACGCTCAGCCCACCAGGGGTCCTGGTAGGCCCGGGTGAGGTCCGGCGCGTAGTAGGCCCCGTTGCCCAGGATGGTGTGGCACTCCATGCAGTTGCGCCCCTGGAGCGTCATCTTGCCCCGGTTGATCAGCTTGTAGGCCGCCTCGTTGCTCAGTTCCTGGCCGAAAAAACCGGTTTTCTCGCCGACTACCGGGACCTGGCGGCGTTTTTCCGGGTCCCACTTGAGGCCGATTTCGTAGTTGATCACGTCCCAGGCGGGCACCCGCCCGGCCCCGGGTCGGATCTTGCCCTGGGTGTCGAAGGTGAGCCACAAGAGGATGCCGGTCATCACCACGCTGCTGACCACGGCGGCGTTGCGCCAGAAGGTTGGTGACAACCAGCCGTAGCCGCGGCTAAGGACGAGGGTGACGACGGCGGAGATGAAGACGGCCGCGACGGCGATCTGGATCCAACTGTAGTCCATACCGACCTCCTTTCATTAAGGCTTTCTTAAAAGATGGCGGTGGGGCAGGGCCATGACCGCGGTCATGGGACATTTGACATGAGAAAGATTAGAGTGAAGAATGCCCCCGGCGTGGCCGAGTCTCGCCGGCAGGTATCCTGGAGGGGTGAAGTTCGCGCACCTGCACCAGCACACCCAGTACTCGTTGCTGGATGGGGCGGCCAAGCTCAAGGACCTTCTTGAGTGGGTCAAAAAGGTCAGCCCAGAAAACCCGGCCCTGGCCATCACCGACCACGGGAACCTCTTCGGGGCCGTGGATTTCTACCGACTGGCCCACCGCATGGGCGTTAAGCCGATCATCGGTTACGAGGCCTACGTCGCGGCCGAGAGCCGGTTCGATCGGAAGCGCCGCAAGGGCCTCGACGGCGGCTACTACCACCTGACCCTGATCGCCAAGAACTTCAAGGGGTATCAGAACCTGGTCAAGCTCGCGAGCCGGGCTTACCTCGAGGGCTTCTACGAAAAGCCCCGCATCGACCGCGAACTCCTCGCCGAGCATTCCGAGGGTCTGATCGTGCTTTCGGGCTGCCTGGGCAGTGAGATCAACCAGTTCATCCTGGCCGGCCGGGAGGACCTGGCCGAGGCGCGCCTCAACGAGTACCTTTCGATCTTCAAGGACGATTTCTTCATCGAAATTCAAAATCACGGCCTAAAGGAGCAGCAAAGGACCAACGCCGTACTCAAGGAATTCGCCAGGAAGTACGGCATCGGGATGGTCGCCACCAACGACGGGCACTACGTGAGTCGCAAGGATGCCGAGGCCCACGAGGTGCTGCTCGCCATCCAGTCAAAATCCACCTGGGACGACGAGAATCGCTGGAAGTTCCCCTGCGACGAGTTTTACGTCAAAGACCCCGAGGAAATGCGCCAGGCGCTTCCCCCCGAGGAGTGGGGCGACGAGATCTTCGACAACTCGGCTTGGATCGCTGAGATCGCGAACGTCGAGCTGCCGGTCGACGATAAAAAGCGTTACCAAATTCCCCGCTACCCCCTCCCGGAAGGGCGCGACGAGGCCCAGTACCTGCGGGAGCTCACCTTTTTGGGGTTGCTCGAGCGCTACCCCGATCGGATCACCGAAGAGTTTTACCGCCAGATGCTCCGGGTTGCGGGTGTGCCGGTGCCCCATGGCAATGGGGCGGCGCTGGCCGAGGCGCTGGCGTTGCTCGACGGCGAGGCGAAAGAGAAGCTTTTGGCCGAGCTCCCCGATCCCAAGGAGGTGCGCGAGTGGGACGCGTCGGCGATCCTGGCCCGGGCCCTCTACGAGCTCGAGGTCATCGAGCGGATGGGCTTTCCAGGCTATTTCCTCATCGTCCAGGACTACATCAACTGGGCCAAGCGCCAAAAGATCAGCGTGGGCCCGGGCCGGGGCAGCGCCGCCGGCAGCCTGGTGGCCTACGCCACCCGGATCACCAACATCGACCCCCTCGCCTTCAACCTCCTCTTCGAGCGCTTTTTGAACCCGGCGCGGGTCAGCATGCCCGACATCGACACCGACTTCTCCGACGTGCGCCGGGACGAGGTGATTGAGTACGTTCGCAAGCGCTACGGCGAGGATCGGGTCGCCCAGATCGCCACCTTCGGGACCATGGCCTCCAAAGCGGCGATCAAGGACGTGGCGAGGGTCTTTGGCATCCCCCATAAACGGGCGGAGGAGATCGCCAAGCTGGTGCCGGTCAAGTTCGGCCGCCCGATTCCCCTGCAGGAGGCGATCGAAACCGTCCCCGAGCTCCGGGCGATGATGGATTCTGACCCCGAGATCCGAAGGGTCCTCGAGGTGGCCATGCGCCTGGAAGGGCTCAACCGCCACGCCTCGGTGCACGCCGCCGGCGTGGTGATCGGGGCCGAGCCCCTCACCGAGCTGGTTCCCTTGATGAAGGAAACTGGCGGCGGCGACAAGATCATCACCCAGTACGACATGAACGCGGTCGAGGCCCTGGGGCTTTTGAAGATGGACTTCCTCGGCCTCAGGACCCTCTCCTTTTTGGAAGAGGCGGCGCGGATCGTTAAGGAATCCCGCGGAATCGAGCTCGACTACGACCGGATTCCCCTCGACGACGCGGCGACCTTTGAGCTCTTGGCCCGGGGCGAGACCAAGGGGGTGTTCCAGCTCGAGGGCTCGGGGATGACCGCCACCGTCAAGGCCTTCCGGCCGGAACGGGTTCACGACCTCATCGCCATCCTCTCGCTCTACCGCCCGGGCCCGATGGACAACATCCCCACCTACATCCGCCGCAAGCAGGGCAAGGAACCGGTTTCCTACGCCGAGTTCCCCCACGCCGAGAAACACCTGGCCCCGATCCTGGAAGAGACCTACGGCATCCCGGTCTACCAGGAGCAGATCATGCAGATCGCCTCGGCGGTCGCCGGCTATTCGCTCGGCGAGGCCGACCTGCTCCGCCGGGCCATGGGCAAAAAGAAGGTCGAGGAGATGAAGCGCCACCGGGAGCGCTTCATCAAGGGGGCCGCCGAGCGGGGTATTCCCGAGGAGGAAGCGAGCCGCCTCTTCGACATGCTCGAGGCCTTCGCCAACTACGGCTTCAACAAGTCGCATGCGGCCGCTTACGCGATGATCGCCTACCAGACGGCCTACGTGAAGGCCCACTACCCGGTGGAGTTCATGGCCGCCCTCCTCACCGTTGAACGCAAGAACTCCGACAAGGTGGCCGAGTACATCCGCGACGCCCGGGCCATGGGCATTCCCGTGCTGCCGCCCGACATCAACAAATCGGGCTTTGACTTCCGGGTGGTGGGTGAGGAGATCCTTTTCGGGCTTTCGGCGGTCAAGAACGTGGGCGAGGGCGCGGTCGAGGCCATTCTCGCCGAGCGCGAGCGGCACGGGCCGTTTAAGTCGCTCGCCGACTTCTTAAAGCGGGTGGATCTGCACACCGTCAACCGCCGGGCGGTCGAGTCGTTGATCAAGGCCGGGGCCTTCGACGCCTTTGGCGAGCGCGGGGCGATGCTCGCCGGGCTAGACGACTTGCTGAAGTGGGCTGCCACCGAGCAGGAAAAGGCGGGCATGGGACTCACCGGCCTCTTCGACGAAGCCGCCGAGCCCGCCCTGCCCAAGGCGCCCCGGCTCGGCGAGGTCGAGCGGCTGAAAATGGAAAAGGAGGCCCTCGGCATCTACGTCACCGGGCATCCGCTCGCCCACTACGCGGGTCTGGTCGAGGCGGCGAGCGCCCGGATCGCCGACCTTCCCCGCTGGTACCGGGGGCGAAACGGCGGGCGTCGCCGGGTGCGGGCCATTTTGACCGGTATGGTGGAGAACGTGGTGCGCAAGCCCACGAAGAGCGGGGGCATGATGGCCCGCTTCAACCTGGCCGACGAGAGCGGGGCCATCGAGGTAGTCGTCTTCGGCCGCGGCTACGATCGGGTTTCGCCCCGGCTCAAGGAGGACACCCCGGTGGCGGTGGTCGCCAGCGTCGAGCCCGACGCCGAAGGGGAGAGCCTGCGGGTGATCGCCGAGGATCTCTTCTTGTGGGACGAGTTCGAGGGCCTGCCCAAGCGGCTCGAGCTCCGGCTCAGCCTCGAGGACCTCGATGAAAAGCGCGCCCTCGAGCTGCGCAGCCTCCTGGACGAACATCCGGGCCCCCATGGCGTTCAGATTCGCCTTTTCGGGCCGTCAGGCTGGGCGCTCTTTGAGGCCGGTGAGGTCCGGGTGGGGGAGGATGCGCTCGAGGCGGTCCTGGGCCTGGGAATTCAGGCCAGCTTCGTCCCCGACCGCGAGGCGCTGCTGGCGGGGCACGACCGCGGTGGGAGCTCGGAGGCGATTCCGTTTTGAGGGGGGTCAGGCCTCGAGCGGCGAAGGCGTCTCGAGGGAGACCGCGGTATCCTGCCAGGCGAGTTCGACCAGCTCGATCAGCTCGTGCACCGGAAGGTTGTGGCTCTTGGCTAGCTTGGCGACCTGCTTGCCGAGGACACGGACGTAGTGCCCCCCGCGCTCGGTTTCGTCTTCCTCCAGGAGGCTGATCAGCCAGGTCAGGAGCTCCTGGGCGTCGGACTCGGAGAGCCCCTGGGTCAGCGCTTCATCTTCCAAAAGTTCTTCAATGAGATTTTCTAACATAGAGCACCTCGTCTTTTTTGACCAGTCCCAGCCGGCGGGCCAGGGCCTCGAGTTCAGCGGGGTCGTTGGCGTGGGCGAGCTCGGCCCGCAGGTCGCGCACCTTGGCCCAGAGGGCCTCATTTTCCTGTTCGAGCCGCGCGACTTCCCGGGAGATCTGGTAATAGCGGTAGCTTTCGAAAAAGAAGAGACCCGCGACCTCGAAAAGGCCGAGGGCGAAGAGCAGGTAGAGCAGGCGGTGGCTCGGGCGGGCCCTCTCCACGCCATACACTATAATGTGGAATAGCTCGGTAAGTTGGATATACCGAACTGTTGGGGGGTGGCTATGCCCAAGGTTCAGGCTTCCGTCCGGCGCGACCATCGCGGACGCTTGCGCGGCGCGGGCCTGCGTCACACGGTGCCCCGGGAACGGATTCTGGCGTTCCTCGATCGCAAGAACGTCCATCCGACCCCGGAGGAGCTCTACCGCGGCCTCAGGAAGAAGGGGTACGACATCGGCCTTTCGACCGTCTACCTCAACCTCCAGGTTTTGAAGCAGGCCGGCTTGGTGTGGGATTTTAAGGACCCGCTGGGGATGACCCGTTACGACGGTTACACGCGCCCGCACCATCACCTGGTTTGCCTGGCGTGCGGCCGGGTCGAGGATATCCTGACCGACAAGCTTCCCGAACTGGCTTCCGAGGCGCTGGCGGAGCGGGTCCCGGCCCCCGAGGGCTGGCGCGTGGTCGGGGCGCGGGTTCTCTTCACGGGGTACTGCCCTCGCTGTTCGTCGGGCAAGAAAGGCGCTTCAAAGCCTCGGGAGAAAACGCCCGCCAGGTGATCCGGTTAAAACCGGTGGACGCGGTGGCGGGGCAGCCGGTGGAGGTGTCGATCGGGACCCAAACGAAGGTTCCCATGGGCACCGTGGCCCCGCTGGGGGCGCGACCGGCGCGGAAGTACACCGCCACGCCACCCGCTCTGGGCGAGCCGTCGAGGAGGTCGATGCGGCGTTGCACCAGCCCATCCGGCGGTGGGAAGTCGCCGGATGGGCGGCCGCGGAGCGCTTCCTCGACGAAGTCGCGCCAGATCGGGGGGTTGATCACCGAGCTCGAGGGCTCCTTGCCCCGCCAGCGGAGGGGTTCGTTGTCGTCTCGGCCGACCCACACCACCGCCACCAGCCCCCGGGTCGCGCCGGCGAACCAGAGGTCTCGGGCCTCGTTCGAGGTGCCGGTCTTCCCGCCCACCACCCGGCCGGGGATCCGTGCCCGCCAGGCGAGGCTCGCCTTGCCAAAGGGATCGGGGTCGTAGACGTAGCCTTTGAGCATGTCCCAACCCAGATAGGCGATGGTCTCGGAAAAGACCCGGTTGGCGTGCGGGCGGGCTTGGTAGAGCACCCTGCCCTGCTCGTCTTCGACCCGGAGGATGAGGATGGGCTCGGGCATTCGCCCCTGGTTGATGAAGTTGGCGTAGGCGGCAGCCATCTGCAGGGGGCTCGCGCCCACCGCGCCGATGGCGATCGCCAGGCTGGGGTGCTTTGGAACCTCAAAGCCCAGAGCGCCGAGCTTGGCGGCGAGGCGGGGGATCCCGATCTTGTCGCCGGTGAGGACCGCGGGTACGTTCAGCGAGCGGTCGAGGGCGTATCGGATGGTGACCGGCCGGTTCAGGAAGGTGCCGGAGAAGTTCTTCGGCTTCCACACCCCTTCCGGCTGGGTGGGGTCGGGGAACTCGACCTCCTTGTCCCACACCGGGCTGGCCTGGGACCAGCCGGCCTCGAGGGCGGTGGCGTAGACGAAGGGCTTGACCGCCGACCCCGGGCTCCGCCGGATCTGGGTGGCCCGGTTGAACTCGCCCGGGGTGCCGGGCAAGGCACCGAGCATCGCCAGGACCTCCCCGGTCTTGGGGTCCATCCCGACAAGGGCCAGCTGGGCGCCGTCGGGGAGCATCTTATCGCGCACCGCCTTGCTCGCCGCGGCCTCGGCGGCCGCCTGCATGCCCAGGTCGAGCGTGGTGTAGACCCGGAGCCCCCCCTGACCGAAGACGCGGCCCGCCCCGAAGCGCTCGAGCAGGCGCTTGCGGACCTCGAGCACGAAGCGGGTGGCCACCTGGGCGCTGAGGTCGGGGAGGACCTGGGCGCTGGGGTCTTTGAGCTCGGCGCGGACCAGCGTGCCGTCCTTGCCGTATTCGGTGACCCATCCGCGCGGGGTGATGGGTTCGGAGAGCGCCGCTTTGGCTTCACCGGGGGTGATCCAGCCCGCCTCGGCCATCTCCCGGATCAGGCGCCGGCTACGGGCCAGGGTGCCTTTCAGATCCCGGTAGCGCGCGTTGGGGGCGGGGATGAGCGAGGCCAGATAGGCGCCTTCGGCGAGCGTCAGCTCGGCGGGGTCTTTGCCGAAATACGCCTCGCTCGCGGCGGCGATGCCGGTGAGGTTGCCGCCCCAGAAGGCGACGTTGAGGTACATCTCGAGGATCTCGCGCTTGGTGTAGCGTCGCTCAAGCTCGGTGGCGAGGAGGAACTCCTTGAACTTGCGTTCCAGCGTTCGCTGGGAGGCGAGCTGTTTGAGCAGGGTGTTTTTGATGACCTGGGTGGTGATGGTGCTGCCACCTTGGAGATCGCCTTGCAGCGTTTTGTAAAGGGCGCCGAAGAAACGAACCCAGTCGATGCCGTGGTGGCGGAAAAAACGCCGGTCCTCGCTGGCAACGATGGCGGCGATGGCGGCGGGCGAGACCTGCGAAAGGCTCACCAGCTGCCGGCCCACGGTACGCCCGTCTTCGACCGAGGCCAGGGTGGCGATGGGGGTGCCGTCGCGGGCGTAGAGGGTGGTGGTTGAAGTGAGCCGGAGCGATTCGAAGGCCTCGAGGCTCGGCAGGTTCCGGCTCCAGTTCCAAACGACGGTGGCCACCCCAACGCCGAGGCCCAAAAAGAGCGCCAGGAAAACAAAGGCGAGCAAACGGAGCCAACGCATGGGTTAGGAGTGCTGGGTGCGCATCTCGATGGTGCGACGCGCGAAGCGGCGGAACTCGCCGCCGGTCAGGGGCTTGACCAAAATCTCGTCGATTCGGGCCATCTGTGCGGCGATCTTGGTCCTGCTGTCGCTGGAGCTGGCCAGATAGACCAGGGGAACGTCCCTGAGTCGCTTGACCCGCTTGACCCGCCAGGCGAGGTCCAGCGGCGGCAGGCTGTCGCCGACCTCGTCGTCGAGGACGATGAGGTCGGGCGTGTGTTCCCGCAGGTAGGCCAGAGCCTCCTTTGCGTTGGCGAAGCTTTTTGGCTGGAACCCCTCGGCTTCAAGGGTCACCTCGATATAGGTGCGGAGCGTTGGGTTGGCGCTGACCACCAGGGCTTCCATCTACCCTTACTTTAACCCGAGGGCCGACGTTCTACAAAAAAATGGCTGGGGCGCGTGGACTCGAACCACGACCGGCGGATCCAAAGTCCGCTGTCCTGCCATTAGACGACGCCCCAAAGCCTCCACCATATTAGGAAGGGCGCATGGGGCTGTCAATTGGCCTGGATGGCCGCCGCCATTCGTGAGAGAATGACCCCGTGGATCCGAGCGTGTGGGAAGATCTGGCTGAGCCTTTTCCCGATGAGGATGTGCAGTGGCGGGTGGAGGCGGTGTCGCGCGACAAGCGGCGGGCGCTCATTGTACCCTACGTCGATGCCCGGGCGGTCCTCGACCGCCTGGATGCGGTGGCTGGACCGGCCAACTGGCACGACGCCTACGAGGTCTTGCGGGTCAGCCCCGAGCCGGCGCTGGTCAAGGCGCGGCTCACCGTCTTCGGGGTGACGAAGGAGGACGTTGGCGAGGGCGACACCTTGAAAGCCGCTTTTTCCGACGCCCTCAAACGGGCAGCGGTGAAGTTCGGCATCGGGCGGCATCTCTACCGGATGGAAAAGGTCTGGGTGGAGTATGACCCGGAGACCGGGCGCTTCACCCCGCCGGGAAAAGAGGGGCCGGCCGAGAAACGGGGGCCGAGGGAGCTCATCGACCGGCTCCTCGAACGGCTGCGCCGGGAGGGTAAGGGCAAGGAGGCGGCGCGCCTGGTCAGCAAGTACGGGGGGTACGGCAAGACGCCCGAGGAGACCAAGCGGCTCTACGGCGAGTTGCGGGCGTTGCTCGAGCGGTCCCGGGGGTCATGAGTCAGGGCCAAGCCGACCCTCGAACGCTGCGAGGCCTGCGGGCGCTGCTTTCGCGGCAGGGCTTGAGGTTAAAAAAGGGGTTTGGGCAGCACTTCCTCGTCGATCCGAACCTCCTTGCCTTCATCGTTCGATCAGCCGGGGTCGGGCCCGGGGACCGGGTGTACGAGGTGGGCCCCGGCGCCGGCGCCCTCACGCTCTCGCTCGCCGAGGCGGGGGCAGAGGTGGTGGCGGTGGAAAAAGACCTGCGGCTTGCCCCCTTGCTCGATGCGGTTTTGCCCCAAGATCGGGTCGAAGTCGTATTCGCCGATGCCCTGGGTTTTCCCTGGGATGAGGTGCCCGAGGGCAGTCTCTTCGTTTCCAACCTTCCCTACAACATCGCCACGCCCCTGCTGGTTCGGTTGCTGACCTCGAGGCGATTCCGAAGACTGGTGGTCATGGTCCAGCGCGAGGTGGCCCGGCGGATGATGGCCCGCCCCGGCGAAAGGGATTACGGGATCTTGTCGCTACGGATCGCCCATCACGCCACGGTGGAAAAGCTCCGCGACGTGCCGCCGGCGGTGTTTTTCCCCCGCCCCGAGGTCACGTCCACCATCGTGCGGATCGAGCCCAAGGGCGTTGCCGACGATCCCTTGCTCTTTTCCCTGATCGAGGCCGCCTTCCGCGCCCGACGCCGGACGCTTGTGAACAACCTCGAGGCCGCGGGCTACGACAGGATCGAGGTCTTAAGCGCGCTGACCCTGCTCGGGCTCGACCCCAAGGTGCGGGGAGAGGCGCTCTCGCTCGCGCACTTTAAGCGGTTGCGCTCGATCCTGACTGGCGCCGACGCTTCTCGATAGAACGCTCAATCGTTCCTCAGAAAACGCGTTATAGTGGGTTAAGCCAAAGGCAGGAGGCCGCGTAGATGCGCTTCTTTGTGATCGGTGATGTTTCAGTTGACCTGATTTACCTTGTGGACCGCTTGCCACAAGCGGGGGAGGAAGTGTCTGCCAAGCGGGCGCTCTACAAACCCGGTGGTGCCGGGGCGACCCTGGCCGCGCAGCTGGCCAGCCTGGGTCACCGAAGTTTCCTCGCCTCGCGCGTGGGGACGGGGCCGCTCAAGGAGGTGGCCCTCGAGGGCGTGCGGCGCGCCGGCGTGGACCTCAGGTACCTCCAGGAGGACCCCGAGCACGCGACGACCTCAATCCTGGTCTTCCTTTTCCCCGGAGGCGAGCGGAGCATGGTGGCGAGCATTGGCGCCAGCCGTTACCTCGACGCCTCGCTCTTTAAGCCCAGGTTCCTGGACCAGACCGATGCCCTGGTGCTCTCGGCCTACGCGCTCGTGGGCGGACCGCAAAAGGCCTACACTCTCAAGGCCATCACCGCGGCCAAGCGCCGCAACATCCCCGTCTTCATCGACCTGGGGACCGGTGCGGTGCGGCAGGTGGGGCCGATGCTGGTGAGCAGCCTGAAGTCGGCCGATTATCTGCTCATGAACCGGACCGAGCTGCGGGAGCTGACTGAGCTGGACTCGATCAGCGGGGGCCTTGAGCGGCTGCGGCAGGAGGGCATCGAGCGGGTGGTGGTCAAGGTCGGTCCCATGGGGGCGATCGTGGCCACGCCGGATGAGGAAGCCCTGGTGGAGCCTTTTGAGGTGGACCAGGTGGTCGACACCACCGGTGCCGGCGACGCCTTTACTGCCGCGTTTGCCCACGCGGTGATGGAGGGGCGCTCGCTGGTCGAGGCGGCGCGGCTGGGCAACGTCGCCGGCGCCCTGGCCACCACCGAGGTCGGCGCCCAGGGTCGTCTGGTGCGGCGGGAGGATCTCGAGGACGCCCTCGCCGGGACCGGTTGAGCTCCAGCGAGCCAGCTTTTTATCCGCCCGTTTCGTCGCCGAGCAGCGCCTCGAAGTAGCGCCGGGTGCGCTCGAGGAAGGCGAGCCCGGCGCGGCTCGATTTTTCGGGGTGGAACTGGGGGGCGATCAGGTTGCCCGCGCGGAACACGGCGGTGAAGACGGTACCGTGGTAGTCGGTAATGCCTTCGGAGCCAGGGAGGCGCGGGGCGTAGTAGGAGTGCACGAAGTAGAAGAAGCGGCCGTCGAGATCGGCGAACGGAGAGCCGGGCGCGAAGGCCACCTGGTTCCAGCCCATATGGGGGACCTTGCCCGCCCTGAAGCGGCGGACGCTTCCCGGCAAGATCCCGAGCCCGGGTACCTCCGGGGCTTCCTCGGAGGCCTCGAAGAGCAGCTGCAGGCCGACGCAGATGCCCAAAAAGGGCTTTTTCGCCTCGAGGTGGCGCCGCACCGCGCCCTCAAACCCCGAGCTTTTGAAGGCGGCCATCACCTGGCCGAAGTGCCCCTGCCCGGGCAGGACGAGCAGGTCTTTTCCCGCCGCCCGGCCGGGATCGGCGGAGAGTTCGACCTCGAACCCGCTGGCCTCGAGGGCCTTGGCCACACTGCGCAGGTTGCCCGATCCGTAGTCGATGAGCAGGGTCTTCATGATGGGTTAGATGAGTTCCTTGGTGCTCGGCAGGTCGTCGCGGGTTACCCGGGTCGCGCGATAGAGCGAGCGGGCCAGGGCCTTGAAGCTGGCCTCGATGACGTGGTGGGCCTCCTTGCCCTCGAGTACGCGGAGGTGGAGGGTCAGCCGGCCGTGGTTGGCAAAACCGCGCAAGAACTCCCTGAGGTGAAAGACGTTCATGCCGCCGGGGGCGCCGAAGACCTCGAGGGCCTCGGGCCGAAAGCCCAGGTACGCCCGCCCCGAGAGGTCGACGACCGCGTGTACCAGCGTTTCGTCCATGGGTGCGAAGGCATCGCCGTAGCGCTCGATTCCGCCGCGGGTTCCGAGCGCCCGGTCCAGGGCCATGCCAAAAGCGATGCCGACGTCTTCGACCAGGTGGTGGGCGTCGACCTCGAGGTCGCCCCGGGCTTTGACCTGGAGCCAGAACCGGCCGTGGCGCTGGAGCTGGCGGAGCATGTGGTCGAGGAAAGGCAGGCCGGTTTCGATCTCGCCCTGGGCCGGGCCATCGAGGCCGAGCTCGAGGCGGATCTCGGTTTCCTGGGTGAGGCGCTCGATGCTAGCCTTCCGCATCGACGCCCTCCCCGAGCTCAAAGGCCGCCTTCAAAAAGGCATCGTTTTCCACCGGCGTCCCGATGGTGACCCGGATGCAGCCCTCGAGGCCCGGCTGGTTGTCCATGCGCCGGACCAGGATGCCGCGGGCCAGGAGCCCTTTGAATGCGGCTTCGGCATCCGGGGTTCGGATGCAGAGGAAGTTGGTGTGGCTTTTGTAGGCCTTCCAGGTGGGGTGGGTCTTCAGCTCGATGTAGACGCGCTCGCACTCGCGGCGGATCTTCTCGGCGGTTTCGGTGAGGTAGCCGGGGTTTTCCAGAACCACCTGGGCGGTGATCAGCGTGGGGGTGGGGACGCGGAAGGGGGGAAGGAGTTTGCGCACCTCCTTGGCCACCTCGGGGTGGGCGAGGAGGTAGCCGAGGCGAACCCCGGCCAGGCCCCAGGCTTTGGAGAAGGTCCTCGAGATGACGACGTGGGGCATCTCCCGGGCTTCCCGTTTGAAATCGGCCGGGGCGAAGTGGTAGTAGGCCTCGTCGACCACCATCAGCCAGCCCCCTTTCCCGGCGGCCTCGGCGAGCGCGCGCACCGTTTCCGGGGACCAGAACCGGCCTGAAGGGGCGTGGGGGTTGGGGAAGAAGAAGACTCCTGCCTCCTCCGACTCGCTCAAATGGCGCTCGATCTCGGCCACGGGGAGCTCGAAGTCCTCACCCAGGGGGATGCCCTCCCATGGGGTGCCAGTGACCCGGGCCGACCATTTGTAGAGGGAGAACGAGGGAACGACGTCCAGCACTTTCCGCGCCGCCAGGGCCAGCGCGGTCAGGAGCACGTTCGAGCCTCCGGCCACCACCACCCCCGAGGCCTCCCAGCCCTCGAAATCGGCGATAGCTTCGACCAGGCGCTCGGCGTTCATCTCGGGGTAGCGGTTGAGCGGGGCCTTTTGCAGCGCCTCGGCGATCTCGGCCTTGATGGCTTCGGGAATGTCGTAGGGGCTCTCGTTCTGATCGAGCTTGATCGGTGCCTGGTGGTGGGTGTAGGGGTAGTCGGGAAGCTCGAGGACGTGCGGTTTGAAGGCCTTCACGATGAAGATTGTACCAAGTGGAAGCCCGTCGGTTCGGGATCCGGGCCCCTGCCGTGGCC
>WIAM01000087.1 GCA_015519965.1 Thermaceae bacterium | reverse complement strand
TCGTCGAGGAAGGCCTGGAGCTTGTCCTGGGGCGGGTTCTTCCCGAGGACCTCCTCGGCGGCAGCCTTGGCGTTGACGTCGTAACCGACCAGGCTCTCGGCGAAGAACCAGCCGGCGGAGTCACCGGGGTTCGTGACCAAAAGGCGCTGGATCGAGTACTCGACGTCCTTACAGGTCATGGTGTTGCCGGAGTGGAACTGGACGCCTTTGCGGAGATAGAAGGTGTAGGTCTTGCCGTCGTTCGAGACCTCGTAGCCGGTGGCGAGCAGGGGCTCGAACTGAGTGAGGGAGTCCCCTTTGTAGGTGTAGAGCGTTTCGTAAATGTTCTCCAGGATGTAGCCCGACGCGGTGTCGTAGGCCTGTGCGGGATCGAGGGTGTCGACCTCACCGAAGGTCATGTGGACGAAGGTGTCCTTGGGCGTCGCGGCGAAACCGAGCCCAAGAGCGAGTGCACCCGCAGCCAACCATTTGAAGTATTCCTTCATATCTTCCTCCCTTCCAAAAACAAGCCTTTCATGCGGCCGTTATCCAGTATAGCAAAACGCGCGGTCAGTTTTGCACTCGGTTTAAGGGAAATATGCACCGGCCGGGACGCCGACCCGGCCGGTGGAGAGGCCGCCTGGTGGCGGTTGGGGTTTTATTGCCCGGCGCGCCAGCGATCGATCCGCGCCCGCTCGATTCGCTCCCGGTTCAGGGTAACACCGATCCCGGGGCCTTCGGGAAGGGGCATCATGCCCGCTTTCGCCTCGAGGGCTTCGTTGACGATATCTTCATCCCAGTACCGGCTCGCGGAGGAGGTGTCGCCGGGGAGGGTGTAGTTCGGGAGGGTGGCGGCGTGAATGGCGTGGGCGCGACCCACCCCGGTCTCCAGCATCCCGCCCATCCAGACCGGGATACCGAAGGCCTCGGCCAGATCGTGAATCTTTTTAGCCTCGGCGTGCCCGCCGACCCGAGCCACCTTGATGTTGATCACCCGGCCGGCGTCCATGCTGAGCGCGACGCGGGCCCCTTCCTTGGAGAGGACGGACTCGTCGAGGCAGATCGGGGTTTGAATGCGGGCCTGGAGCCGGGCGTGGTCGGCTAGGTCGTCGTAGGCGAGGGGCTGTTCGATGTAGTCGAGGTTGAAGGCATCGAGCGCCCGGAAAACCCGGTCGTCGTAGATGCGGTAGGCGGAGTTGGCGTCAACGGTCAGCTTGGCCTCGGGGAACGCCTCGCGAACCTGTCGGACCACCTCGACGTCCCAGCCGGGCTTGATTTTGAGCTTGATGCGCTTATACCCTTCGGCGAGGTGTTTTTCCACCAGCTCGAGGGTCCGCTCGATCGAGGGCTGGATACCGAGCGAGACACCCACCGGCACCTCGCGCTTCACGCCGCCGAGGAGGTCGGCCAGCGGCACCCCGAGCGATTTGGCCCAGAGGTCCCAAAAGGCCATCTCGACCATGGCTTTGGTCTGATGGTTGCCCCGGAAGGGCGCCAGGGCCTGGCGCAAGGCCTCTGGGTTTGGAAAGTCCTTGCCCAGGACGCTGGGCAGGAGGGTTTCGGTGAGGAGGGCTTTGGCCCCGGCCACGGTCTCCTCGCGGTAGAGGGGCAGTTCGGTCATGACCCCCTCGGCGTAGCCTTCCAGTCCCTCGCCCTGGAGGATGAGGAGCAGAACGCGTCGTGATTTTTGGGTACCGAAGGAAGTTTCGAAGCGAAACTTGAGCGGCAGTTCGAGGGTCAGCAGTTCAGCCGATTCGATTCGCATGGCCCCATGCTAAGGCCACCGCGCCAGGCCTTGCCAGCCATCTGCGTCGCTCGGGGCTTCGGGTATGGTCTATGATGAGCCCAGTATGGCCGAAAAGAAGATGCCACGACGGGCGTTTTTGAAAAAGGCCGCCGCGGGAGTTGCGGCTTCCAGCGTGTTCGGCCCCGTCTACGCCCAGACGAGAAAGCGGGTTCGCTGGCGGATGGCGACCAGCTGGCCCCAGAGCCTCGACACCATCTTCGGGACGGCAAAGGCCATCGCCGACCGGGTGAAGACGCTGACCGACGGGCGTTTCGAGATCGAGGTATTCCCCGGTGGCGAAGTGGTGCCGGCCCTCGAGGTCTTCCAGGAGGTTCAAAAGGGGCGGGTCGAGATCGGTCACACCGCGAGCTACTACTACCTGAACCTGCATCCGGCCTTCGCCTTTGGTTCGGCGCTCCCCTTCGGGCTGACAGCGCGCCAGCAAAACGCCTGGTTCTACGACGGCGGCGGTCAGGATCTCCTGAACGCCGAGCTCTATGCCGCCTACAACGTCGTCGCTTTCCCGGCAGGCAATACCGCCGCCCAGATGGGTGGGTGGTTCCGTCGCCCGGTGGACTCCCTGGCCGACATGCGGGGCCTCCGCATGCGCATACCCGGCCTAGGCGGGGAGGTGATGGGCCGGCTCGGGGTGAAAACCGTGGTCATCAGCGGTGGTGAGGTGTTCTCGGCCCTGCAAAAGGGCCAGATCGACGCCACCGAGTTCGTCGGTCCCTACGACGACGAAAAGCTCGGCTTTTACAAGGTCGCGCCCTACTACTACTACCCCGGCTGGTGGGAGCCCGGCACCACCACCCACGCTTTCGTCAACCTTGCGGCCTGGCGCCGCCTGCCCAAGGACTTCCAGGTGGCCCTCGAGGCCGCCGCCCACGAGGCCAACGAGCGCATGCTCGCGGCCTACGACGCCAAGAACCCCGCCGCCCTGGAGCGGCTTTTGAGCTACGGGGTGAAGCTCAGGCCCTTCCCCAAGGAGGCCATGCGGGTGGCCTACCGCGAGGCCTTCAGCCTCTACGAGGAGCTCGCGGCCAAAGACGCCACCTACCGCAAGATCTACGAGCACTGGATCCACGCCCGGACCCAGCTCTTCCGCTGGTTCGGAACCAACGAGCTCGCTTACGCCGACTTCACCTTCCCGGCCATCTGATCCGGAATCGCCAAACCCCCCGCGGCATTTGCCAAGGGGGGTTTTAAAACTCGTCGTCCCACTCGATCTCGGCTTCCGAGGTGGCCTCGGGTGAGAGGGCTTCCTGGGGCGCGCTCGTGCGCTGGCGGTCGCTGATGAGACCGAATTGCAGGGCGATCCCCCTGAGGCCCCAGCTGGCGAGCACCACCACCAGGAGGACCGAAAGCCCCCAGCCCACCTGCGCCGGAAGGCTCTGGAGCACCGAGAGGTTGATGAGCACCGCCAGCGAGGGCAGGCCGCCGTAGTTGGCCAGGATGTCGCTGAAGTAGGTCAGGCCCTCGAGCATCGCCGGCCAGAGCAGGAAGAAAAAGGCCAGACCTAAAAGCCGCCAGTAAACGTTCCGGCCGCCGAAGGTGATCCGGATGAGCTGGAGCGGGAAGAGGGCCAGCGCCCCGGCCAGGATGAACATGACCGCTCGCGGCAGCCCGGTGAAGCCGAGGAGGATGGCCTGGAGGTTGAGCCAGAACCGCCTCCCGCTTGAGGGTGGACCGTTCAGGAAGTGCTCGGTCTGGGCGCCGAGCAGGGTGTAGAGGGCGGTGAGGTCCGAACTCCGGATTCCCGGGGCGCGGCGGATTCGTTCCATGGCCAGCGAGATGCGGCGGTCCATGCTCGGGTCGAGGAGCTCGAAGATCGGCGAGAGCTGGGTTTCGTAGCGCCACCAGGCCCGGTCGAGGCGCTCGCGAACCTCCTCGAACTTCACCGAGCTCAAAAGCGCCGAGGCCGCGCCCACGTCGCTTTGGACAGTGCTCACGGTGTTCAAAAAGTCCGAGACGTAAGCATAGCCCAGCGCCTCGGCCCTCGAGGTCACCTTGGCCTGGAGCGCGGTCGGCATCCAGGCCGGAGCGCGGAAGGTCTTGACTTCCTCGGGGATCTGGGGCCGGGGGAGGGGCTTTGGCTCCGGCTCGGGCGGCGGGGTTCTGGCAGTGGCCTCGGCAGGCGCTGGCGTCGGGGCGGGTTTGGCCTTGGGTTTTGGTTCGCCGGCGCGTTCGCCCGTCACCGGCGCCGGCGGGAGGGTGGACACCACCGGCACCAGGGCCTGGCGGATTTGCTCGATCTGCTGCTTGAACCCCGCCAGGTCGCCCTGGGCCAGGCGAC
>WIAM01000086.1 GCA_015519965.1 Thermaceae bacterium | reverse complement strand
GCGGCCTCGCCCTGGCCCGCCCCATCGCCGACCCGCTGCCCGGCGCCTACCGGGAGCGCTTTCGGCTGTTGGATCTCGACACCGCCCTGGCCCACTACCACTTTCCCCCCGATGAGGGGGCCCTCGAGGCCGCCCTCAGGCGGCTCAAGTTCGACGAGTACCTCTACCTCGAACTCCGGGTCATGATCCAATCGGGCGAGAGCGCCCTCGTCGGCCGCGTTTTCGAAGTTCGCGAGGCGTGGCTGCGCGAGTTTAAGGAAAGCCTCCCCTTCACCCTGACCAAGGCCCAGCAAAGGGTCATCGACGAGATCCTCGCCGACATGCAATCCGACCGCCAGATGGCGAGGCTCCTCCAGGGGGATGTGGGCTCGGGCAAGACCGTGGTCGCGGCGCTCGCGCTCTACATCGCGGCCAAAAACGGCCTGCAGGGCGCGCTCATGGCCCCGACCGAAGTGCTGGCCAAGCAGCACTTCCAAAACCTGAACCGCTACCTCATGCCGCTCGGGGTGCGGCTTGCGCTGCTCGTGGGCTCGATGCGGGAAAAGGATAAAGAAGCGGTGAAACAGCGGATCAAAAGCGGCGAGGTCGACGTGGTGGTGGGCACCCACGCCCTGATCCAGGAAGGGGTGACCTTCCGCGCGCTGGGCCTTGCGGTGATCGACGAAGAGCACCGCTTCGGGGTGATGCAGCGCCGGGCCCTGTTGCAGGGCCGGCCCGACGTGCTGGTGATGACCGCGACCCCCATCCCCCGTTCGCTCGCGCTCACCCTCTACGGGGACCTCGAGGTCAGCGTTCTCGACGAGCTCCCGCCAGGACGCACGCCGGTGAAGACTCGCGTCCTCTCGCAAAAGACCCGGCCCCAGGCCTACCGGTTCGCGCTGGGGGAGATCGAAAATGGGCGCCAGGTCTTCGTGGTCGCCCCCATGATCGAGGAGTCGCAATCCGAACAGTTCGCCGAGATCAAGGCCGCGACCGAGCTCAAGGAAGAACTCGAGGCGATGCTGCCCGAGGTTCGGATCGGGCTGCTCCACGGCCGCATGAGCCCGCAGGAAAAGGACGGGGTCATGGACGCCTTTCGCCGGCACGAATTCGACCTGCTGGTCTCCACCACCGTGATCGAGGTGGGGGTCGATATTCCAAACGCCACCTTGATGATCGTGGAAAACGCCGAGCGCTTTGGCCTCGCCCAGCTCCACCAGCTCCGCGGCCGCGTAGGGCGGGGGCAGCACCCCGGCTACTGCGTCCTCATCGCCGGGGAAGCCTCCAGAAAAACCATGCGGCGGCTCAAGATCCTCGAGGAGAGCAACGACGGTTTCTACGTCGCCGAGATGGACCTGAAGCTACGCGGTCCGGGCGAGCTCAGAGGCGTGCGACAGTCGGGACTCCCTGACCTCCGGGTGGGCGAGCTGGCCAAGGATTCGGAGATCATCGAAGCCGCCCGGTCTTTGGCCAAGGAAATTCTTGAATCCGACCCAACGCTTAAAAAGCCCGAGCACAGAGCCCTGCGCGAGGAACTCAGCCAGCGCAGCCGGGCTCTGGGCCTCAGGGAGGTGATCTAGGCGCACTATCTCCCCCACCCCACGCTGCCGACCTACGCCACGAGCGGCCTCCTGGTTCGGGCCCGGCACCTCCAGACCTACCTGCTGGCGATGCAGCGAGGCCTAAGCCAGGCGCTTTCGCACCGGGACTGGCCCCGGGTGACCCTTTACGTCCTGGATGAAGCCGACTGGCACGCCCGGCTCAAACTCCCCTACGGTTACCCCGCGGCCCGGGTGAGGGGCACGCTCGCCGTCTACGCGCCGGCCAGGGTCCCCGACCGTCTGGTGATGCGGTTCCTCGAGGTCCTCACCGGCGCGAAGGTCCAGCCCCCGGGGCCGGCGAGCGAGTTTTTTGACCTGGTCACCGGCCACGAGTACGGCCACGCGCTCGCCGTGGGGACCGGTCTCAGGGCCCGGGTTCGCGAACTCGACGAAGCGCTCGCCAACCTCCTTTGGGCGCTGGGGCTGAGGCGGGGTCAGCCCGAGGCCTTCGCCCGCCTCACGCTCTGGGCCGGCGCACTGGCCCGACTCCCAAAGCCCCCGGCCAAACCCCGCACCCTTGGCCAGCAGCTGGCCTTCCAGGGGCGGATTCTCATGGGCGCCATAGAGCACCTCGGGGCCCACGAACCCACCTGGCTCAAAGACCTCGTCGCCGACCCACCGCCGCCCGAGCAGCTCAAAAGCATCCTCGGCTCGCTTAATCTAAGCGTATGGCCAAGGTCTTCGTCACCCGAAAACTCCCCGGAGGCGCGCTAGATCGAATCCGGCAGGCGGGCTATGGGCTCGAGGTCTGGGAAGGCTTTTGCTCACCCGATCGCGACACCATGCTGGCGAAGGTCGCGGGGGTCTCGGGCCTGATCACCCTGCTCGAAGACCGCATCGACGCCGAGGTAATGGACGCCGCCGGCCCCTCGCTCAAAGTCATCGCCCAGTACGCGGTCGGCGTGGACAACATCGACCTTCAGGCGGCGCGGGCCCGGGGCATCCGCGTCACCAACACCCCCGGCGTGCTCACCGACGCCACCGCCGACCTCGCCTTCGCCCTGCTCGCAGCGACCGCCCGGCGGGTAGTCGAGGGGCACGATTACGTCAGGAACGGCGAGTGGCGCTGCTGGCACCCCGAGCTCCTGCTCGGCCCCGAGCTCCACGGCGCAACGGTGCTGGTGGTCGGGTTTGGTCGCATCGGCCAGGCGTTCGCCAAGCGCGCCCGGGGCTTCGATATGACCGTGCTCTACACCAGCCGACGCGAGCGGCCCGAGGCGAAAGCGCTCGGCGCCAGGCGGATCAGCCTGGAAGAAGGGCTCGCCCGGGCTGACTTTGTGAGCCTGCACGTTCCCCTGACCCCAGAGACCCACCACCTCATCGACGAGGCCGCATTCCGCCGGATGAAACCAGGGGCCTTGCTCATCAACACCGCAAGGGGCAAGGTGGTCAAGACCCAGGCCCTCGTCGAGGCCCTCAAAGCCGGCCACCTCGGGGGCGCCGGGCTCGACGTCACCGACCCCGAACCCCTGCCGCCCGACCACCGGCTCTTGCACTTCCCGAACGTCATCGTGACGCCTCACGTGGGCTCCGCCGGCAGGGCCACCCGCGTCCGGATGGCCGAGATGGTGGTCGACGACCTCCTGGCCGTGCTCAGCGGCAACGAGCCTGAAAATCCAGTGATTTAATATTGCTTTTACATGAGAAACTTACATTCTCATGTGATATGATGGGAACCATGGAAGCACCGCTCATACTGATCGTCGAGGACGAAAAGGACATCGCCCGCTTCCTCGAGCTCGAGCTCGAGGCCGAGGGCTATCAGACCGAGGTGGCCTACGACGGGGTCACCGGCCTTTCCAAGTTCCGCGAAAAGCAGCCCGACCTGGTGATCCTGGACCTCATGCTCCCGGCCCGCGATGGCCTCGAGGTGGCCCGCATCATCCGCAAGACCTCCAACGTACCCATCATCATCCTCACCGCCAAGGACCGGGTCGAGGACAAGGTGGAAGGCCTGGACGCCGGGGCGGACGATTACCTGGTCAAGCCCTTTTCCATCGAGGAACTCTTGGCCCGGGTTCGGGCCCACCTGCGCCGGGTCACCCCCGCGATCACCGGCGAGATTCGGGTGGCCGACCTGATCGTCAACCTCGAGGGCCGCGAGGTCTTCCGCGGCGGACGCCGGATCGAGCTCTCGAACAAGGAGTTCGAGCTGCTCGAACTGTTGGCCTCCAATCCGGGCAAGGTGTTTTCCCGCTTTGAGATCGAGGAAAAGGTCTGGCCCGGCTACCAGGGCGGTTCGAACGTCGTCGACGTCTACGTCGGCTACCTCCGCAAAAAGCTCGAGGCCGAAGGTGAACGCCGACTGATCCACACCGTCCGCGGCGTGGGGTACGTCTTGCGGGAAGACTAGGACGTGGACCCCAGTCCCCACGTGGCATTCCGATGACGCTACGCACCCGCATCACGTTGCTCACCGTGGCTCTGCTCGCGGCGAGCCTGCTCGCCATCGGGGTCTCGGTCTACTCGCTGCTCGCCCGCTACATGTACCAGGGGCTCAAAAACGAGCTCGACGACGCGCTGGGGCAGGTGGTCCGGCTGGTGAACCGCGGGGGCAAGAGCCTCCTCGATATCGCGCTGCCGCCGACCGTCTACGCCGAGGTCGAGGTCGTCCTCTCGCTCCCGCCCCTGGCCCCCGAGGACCTCGCCCAGGCGGTCCCGCTGGTCCGGAGCCCCTCGCTGGCCTCCAAAAACCTCACCCTCACCGACAAGGACTACGCCCTGCTCCTGCGCCGGGGCATGATCTGGACCCGAGCCTCGCTCCCCCGCGCGAAGGAAAAGCCGGTCCCGCTTTTGGTCCGGGCCACCCTGCTCCAGGCCCAGGGCCCGCCACCCCTCGAACGCATCCCGGTAGTGGTGCTGGTGGCCAAATCCACCGAGCCGATCGAGGCCACGCTCGACCAGCTGGTCAGGATATACGCCGTCACCGCGCTCCTCGTCCTCCTGTTCGGCGGCTGGCTCGCGTACCTGCTGGTGGCCCGCACCCTGGCGCCTCTTGAGGCCATCGCCCGCCAGGCCGAGGAGGTCTCGGCGAGATCCTTCGCCCCCCTCCCCGAGCCCGAAGGCCGCGACGAGGTGGCCACCCTGGCCCGGGCCCTAAACCGCATGCTCGCCCGCCTCGAGGCCGCCTTCCAGGCGCAAAAGCGCTTCCTCGCCGACGCTTCCCACGAGCTGCGCACCCCGATCACCGCCATCCTGGGCCATGTGGGCTACCTCAAACGCCGCACCAACCCCACCGAGGCGCAAAAGGAAAGCCTCGAGGTCATCGAGCGCGAGGGGCAACGGATGCGAAAACTGGTCGGCGACCTCCTCGACCTGGCCTCGAGCGAGGCGGGGTGGCGCTTCGAACCTCGAATCATCAACCTCACCCAGGTCCTTTCCGAGGTGGCCGAGGAGTACGAGCACACCTTCAGTGGCGAAATCCGGCTTTTGGCCCCGGAAGCGGCCTGGGTCAGGGGCGATGCCGACCGGCTCCACCAGGTCTTTGCCAATCTGGTGTCGAACGCCATCAAGGCCGGCGCCACGACCATCACCCTCCGCATCCACGCCCCGCGCGAACGCATCATCGCCCAGGTCGCCGACAACGGGCGCGGGATCCCGAAAGAACACGTTCCCCACCTCTTCGAGCGCTTTTATCGGGTCGACAAAGCCCGCGACCGCGCCCAGGGCGGCTCGGGGCTGGGCCTGGCCATCGTCAAGGCCATCGTCGAGGCCCATGGTGGCGAAGTCTGGGTCGAGAGCGAGGAAGGCAAAGGGGCGACCTTCAGCGTTGCCCTAAGGCGCGTAGACGGGCCGCTGCCTCCTCAGGCGTAATCTCACCGCGCTCGAGGGCATCGAGCACCGCCTGCCGCGCCTGGCTGAGGTCGGGCGCCGCCTCATAGCCGAGGACCCGCAAGAGCTGCTCCAGGCGCGCCCGGACCGTCGGATAGGAGACGCCGAGCACCCGCTCGACTTCCTTGAGGTTGCCCCGCGCCTTGACGAAAAGGCGCAAGAACTCGAGCTGCTCGGGCGGGAGAGTGGCGAATTCATTGGGCAAAAATCGCCCTTCCAGGCGGGTGCCGCACCCCGGGCAGGCGAGCCCGGTCACTTCGAGCCGCTCGCGACACACCGGGCACGTGGCCGGCATCGGATACTTGGCGCTCATCGCCACTCACGCCCCTTCCCCGCCCGAAAACCGGGCGTTTTCAGTTTGCCACAAAGCGACAAAGGCTCACACCACCTCGATGAGAATTCGGGTCTTCTCCCCGTCCTCGTCCACGTCGACCTCGAGCAGCTTGCCCTCGGCATCGGGGGTAAGCTCGGCGAGAAGCTCATCGAGCGAGACGTCCGCCGCGCCCAGCGCCGAGCGCGCCTCTTTCGGCAGGAACCGGGCGGCAAAGCGGGCCAGGGCTAGGGGAATGTGGACCTTGACCTTGTCGTCAGGCCCCTGAATATCGATGCGCACGAATCGCCCGCGCCGTGGCTTTTGGCGCTCGCCCTCGAGGGCGCTCACGAGTTCGAGCGCCTCATCCACGCTGATCTGCCCCGCCGCCAGCATCTCCAAAATGCGCCGAAGTTCATCCATCGCTTACCTCCACGCTCCCCATACCCACCTCGACCGTGAGTTCGGCATCGCCTTCCCCAAAAACCATCGTCTCGCCCAAACCCATCGCCGGCTTGCTGTTCGCTTGCCCGAGGCCGATGCGCCGAATTAGCCGCAGGCTCGCGCCCGGCAAAACCCTGAGTCCGACGCGGCCCATGCCGATCTCAAGCCGATGGCGGCCACCCCTCACCAGCAGGTCGGCCTTGAAATCTCCCTGGCCCAGGTGGAAATCGAGCCCGGAAAGCCGCCCCAGCCGCACGCTGCCCATGCCCAGGCTCCCTTTAAGGGCGATGAGAGCCGGGGCCTCGAGGCGCCCCATTCCGAGATCGAGTTCAACCCCGGCACCGGCGGGAATCTGGACCTCAAGCCGCACCCGGGGCGTCTTGAGGCCCCAAAGGCCACGGCGCGGCTGCTCGGCGATCACCCGGTTTCCATCGAGAAAAACCTCGCCCGGACCAAAGGCCACCGCGTTCAACTCGGCCCCCTCGGTAACCCGGACCTCGGCGTGCCGGGCCTTGATCTCGACCCAGGCTTCGACGCTTTCCGGCACGGCCTCGGCCGCTGGCTGGGCTTTGCCCTCGCTGAGCGCTTCAAGCAAGAGCTCGGCTTCTTCCCGGGTGATCTTACCCTCCTCCAACAGTTTGAGAATACGGGCCTCCTCCACAGGCTCCCCTCCTCACCCGATGCGGGCGGTTCACCTCGGGCCTTTGCCATAGATTGTAAATACATATTTGCTAGTTTGTCAAGTTCAGGCTAACATTTTCACACCGGGTGGCGGCCCCCAAAGAGCGGCACCACCAGGAAGACCAAGACGATGACCAGGAAAGCCAGCGTCCAGACCGCAATCTTGATTCCGGGGAGTGTCTTGGCCGGCAGCAACAGCCGCAGGGTGAGCAGCGACCAGGCGAAAAGTGTCGTCACCTCCTTGGGGTCCCAGGAAAGCGGCTGCCCCCAGAGCCGAAAGGCCCAGGCCATGCCGGTAAAAAGGCCAAAGGTGTAGGCCAGGTAGCCAAAGCGCAGATACGGCCCTTCGAGCCCCATCAGCACCAAAAGCGGCGGCCAGCTGAGCGCCCGCCAGGGCCGCCGTTTTAAGGCCAGGTGCTGAACGTAACCGAGCAGCGCCGCGATGTAGGCGACCGTCAGGGCCACGTAGGCCAGCAGGAAGCTCCCGGCGTGCACCGCGAGCAACCCCGGCGAGAGGCCCTCGGCGAAGCGGTTCAGGTAGTGCAGGCTAAAAAGCGCGGTGAAGGCCGCGGCCGCCTGGGCAGCGCGTACGAGGGGCACGAGTCGCGGCCGCCAGGCATAACGGTGCCCCACGCCGAGCAGGCCGAGCGAGAGCAGCATGCCGGTCTGAAAGGGGCTGGCGAGGGGTTCGCCAGACCGCAGGATGTGCAGGGCCAGGGCCAGGAGAAACGCGCCGGTCGCCGGAAGCGGCCAGTAGCGACCAAAGACCAAACCCAAAACGAGAACGAAGACGCCAAGGCCTACGAAAAAGACGATCATCGCCGGGGAAGCGCGTACTCGATCTTTTCTCCTACCTTGCCATCCTTGGCCAGCAGGATCAGGGGGTGGCTGGCCTTGGCGAGGATCCGCCGTACCAATCGCTCAACCTCCCCGGCCTCCTCCGGCGAAAGCCCTTTCAGCTTGCCCCGGAGCGCCGCCTCGAGCTCGGCCTCGGCCAACCCGAAGATGCGGGCCTTCAATCGTCCGATGCGATCACGGGCCAGGTGCCCGGCGTACCACTCGAGGAAGTCGGCCACACCCTCGGCAACGATGGCCTCGACTTTGGGAAGCTCGCCCCGGCGGGCCTCGAGGTTTTTCGCCACCACCGACTCCAGGGCGTCGAGGTCGTAGAGGTAGGCTCCGGCCAGGCGGGCGATCTCGGGATCGATGTTTCTCGGTACGCCGATGTCGATCAAAAAGAGAGGTTTTTCGCGTTTGGCAAGCACGTCCTTGACCCGCTGGACCCGGACCACGTGGTGGGGCGCCGCGGCGGAGGCGATGACGATGTCGGCGGCCTCGAGTCCTCGAGGCAAATCCTCCATGCCGCAGGCCTCGCCGCCGAATCGCTCGGCCAAAGCCTGGGCCCGAGCTCGGGTCCGGTTCAAAACCAAGATCTTGCGAACCCCGAGCTCCTTGAGGTGGGTGAGCACCAGCTCGGCCATCTCGCCGGCGCCGAGCACCAAGACCACCTGATCCGCCAGATCGCCAAAGACCGAACGCGCGAGGTCCACAGCCGCATACGCGACGCTCACCGCCCCGGCCCCGATCGCGGTCTCGGAGCGGGCCCGCTTCCCGACCCAGAGCGCCCGCTGTACCGCCTGCTCGAGCACGGGCCCGACGCTCCGGGCCTCGCGGGCGGCGAAAAGCGCCTGCCGCACCTGGCCGAGGATCTGAGCCTCGCCCACCACCAGGCTCTCAAGCCCGGCGGCGACGCGGAAAAGGTGTCTGAGGGCCGCCTCACCCTCGAGGTGCACCAAGTACTCGCGAAAAGCCCCCAGGTGGGTCTCGTAGATTGCGATCGGCGAGCGTTTCGGGGCTACCAGGTAGAGTTCGGAACGGTTGCAGGTCGAAACCAGGACCGCTTCCTCCGCCTCTTGGCTGAGCGCGGCCAGGAGCCCGTTCATCCGCGCCTTGGGGACGGCAACGCACTCCCGAACCCCGAGCGGGGCGCTCTTGTGGGAAAGCCCCACCATGTGCACAGGTAGCCCCATCGTCATCGCCTTTCAGTCTATCACCCGTCCTGCAAGGCGGGCCAGGACAAACATCCACCCTTCAAGGCCCGGTGCTTCGGGATACCTGACCTCGGGAAAACCGGCCTTGCGGGCCACCCGGGCCGTCACCGCGCCGACGCAGCCCGCGGGGAGCCGGGGCAGTTCCGCCGCCAGCCAGGCGCGGACCGCCGAAGGCGATCCGAACGCCACCGCGCCCGCGCCCCTTAATACGGCGCGCTCCCGCTCGTCGGGGACGCGCGGTCGGAGGGTGTAGATGTCCACCCGATGGACAGAAAACCCCCTCCGGTGAAGTCCATCGCTGAGATCGCTCCCGGCCCGGGCCGAAGCCGGCCAGAGCACGCGACCGGAACCAGGCAGCGTCTCGCCCAGGTCCCTGGCCGTGGCCCGCGGCGGAAGAAACCGGGCCGAGATCCCCAGGCGCAGTAGCGCCTGCCGCGTGCTCTCCCCGACCGCGGCCACGGCGAGCGGCGGACGTCCGCGACTGGCCCAGACCCGGCCAAAGTGCTCGGCGGCCTCCGGACTCGTCACCACCACCCAGTCCCAGGGTTCGGTCAGCAACGCCTCGAGCCTGACCAGCCCTTCAGGCAGCGCCTCGTAGGCCACGACCGGAAGCGAACGCGCCTCGACGCCGAGCCGCTTGAGACCCGCTTTGAGTTCGGCGTCCTTCTCCGGAGGCCGGGTCAACACCACGTGCACACCAGTAGTCTAAAGGCGGTGCGTTCGCTCTACGTCCACGTCCCCTTTTGTCCCACCATCTGCCCCTACTGTGATTTCCACGTGGTCCGGCGGCACGGCGACGTCGTCGATCGCTACCTCAAGCGGCTGGCCCAGGAAGCCGAGATGCTCTACCGGCGATTTCCCAGGCCGCTCGAAACCCTCTATTTCGGCGGCGGCACCCCGAGCTTCTTACGCGAGGCGGAGCTGATCCGGCTCTTCACCCTGCCCTGGCGAGTCGTCCCCGGCGGCGAGGTGACGCTCGAGGCCAACCCCGGAACCCTCAACCCGGCGCGGTTAGAGCTCCTCAAAACGCTCGGGGTGACGCGGCTTTCGATCGGGGTGCAGAGCTTCGACGACAGGGTCTTGAAAGCCCTGGGGCGGGCCCACCGGGCTCGGGGCGCCTACCGGGCGATTGAGG
This sequence comes from Thermaceae bacterium, assembly GCA_015519965.1. GTDB lineage: Bacteria > Deinococcota > Deinococci > Deinococcales > Marinithermaceae > WFXV01. Next base: position 220 of record WIAM01000086.1, on the reverse strand, counting down.
AAGCGCAGCGGGCCGGTTTTCGGGTCTCGATCGACCTGATCCTCGGTCTTCCCGGCCAGGACGTTCGCCGGGACCTCCTCGAGGCGACGGCGCTCGGCGTCGGCCACGTCTCCGCCTACACCCTGATCGTGGAACCGGGAACCCGCTATGCCCTCGAGGGCCTCCACCCCGATCCGGAAGCGGAAGGACACGCGCTTGAGCTCGCAGAAGAGATTCTGGG
>WIAM01000085.1 GCA_015519965.1 Thermaceae bacterium | reverse complement strand
CCCCCTGCCCGAGGCCACCGCCCGGCTGATCGCCGATGCCCTCGAGCGCGTAGGTGCGAAAGCCTTTTCGCGTGGGGACCCGCCCCGCCGAGGCGTGGGGTTTGGTGATCAGCCCTTCGGCCTCGAGGGCGGCCAGATCGTAGCGTACCGTGGCGGGGCTGACCGCGAGTTCCCGGGCCAGGGCCGCCGAGGGAATCGGTCGTTTCTCGCTGATGAATCGTTCGACGAGCAGCTTGAGTAGCCGCTTTTGCCGCTCGGTCACACCTGTATTTTATCGCCACCGACCCTATTCCCCTAATGTACGCGGTGTTAATCAATTGGGTAACAGCGTGAACATAGAGGCCAGCTTGAATGCCGTAAACGGGCAATAAAACTGCAAGATGTAAACTGATTCTGGTACAAGTGTCCACAAAACGGTTGACACCGTGCATATTCATACGCTAGGCTGACCCTGAGGAGGTGGGGGTTGAAGAAGCTGGTTTGGTCCACAATGCCTCTGGTGCTCGGTCTGGCCCTGGCCGGGGGAAATATCGACGCCGGGAGTACGGCCTGGATGCTGGTGAGTACGGCGCTGGTGCTTTTGATGACGCCGGCGCTGGCCTTCTTCTACGGCGGTTTGGTGGGTCAGAAGAACGTCCTCAACACCATGATGATGAGCTTTATCGCCCTCGGCTTCGTGGGGGTGGCGTGGGCGCTGCTTGGTTACAGCCTGGCCTACGACAACGGCGGGGCCTTCCTGGGCGGACTGGGCTACGTCGGGCTCGCAGGGTTTTTGCGAGAAGGCCAGATGCTCGTTTCGGATGGATTGCCATCGATCCTGGACGTGGCCTTTCAGGGAACCTTCGCCATCATCACCGTGGCCTTGATCTCGGGTTCGCTCGCGGGACGGATGCGCTTTTCAGCCTGGCTTTTGCTGAGCGTGCTTTGGGTGCTCTTCGTGTACGCCCCGCTCGCCCACTGGGTTTGGGGCGGCGGGTTTTTGAAGGGCGCCCTCGATTTTGCCGGGGGCACGGTGGTCCACATTAACGCCGCCGTGGCCGGGTTGGTGGCCGCTTTGGTGCTGGGGCCGCGAAAGGCGTTCGGCCGTGTGGCCTTTTTGCCGCACAACGTGCCTTTTGTATTGCTCGGGGCCGGTCTTTTGTGGTTTGGCTGGTTCGGCTTCAACGCCGGCAGCGCCTATCAGGCCGACGCCAGTGCCGGGCTTGCCTTCGTGAACACCTTCCTCGCCCCGGCGGCGACCATGGTGGTGTGGACGCTCCTCGATCTCGGGCGGGAGGGCAAGGCCACCGCCGTGGGGGCGGCCACCGCGGTAGTGGTGGGACTCGTGGCCATCACCCCGGCGGCGGGCTTCGTGGGCCCCACCGGCGCCCTCTGGATCGGGGCCCTGGCCGCATTTCCCAGTTACTTCTTCATCCTGGCCAGGCCTCGCCTCGGGCTTGACGACTCGCTCGACGTGGTCGGGTCGCACGGCTTGGCCGGAACCCTGGGGGCGATTTTGACCGGTGTGTTCGCTTCCCAGGACTGGGGCGGCGTGACCGGGGGGCTCGAGGGAAACTGGGCCCAGGTCGCCGTTCAGTTCAAGGCGGTGGCGGTGGCGGTGTTTTATAGCGCGCTGGGCACTTTTGTGCTCCTCAAACTGATCGGGTTGCTGATGCCCCTGCGCACCGCCGACCGCGAGGAAGCGATCGGCCTCGACGCCGCGTTGCACGGCGAGGAGGCCTACCCCAGCATGGAGGGCGCGATTTTGGTCCTGGACAGCGAAGGAGGTGCGGCGTGAAGCTCATCATCGCCGTCGTTCGTCCGGAGAAGCTCAACGAGGTCCTCGAGGCCCTCTTTAAGGCCGAGGTCCGCGGGCTCACCATCACCCGGGTTCGGGGTCACGGCGGGGGGACCGAGCGGGTCGAAACCTACCGTGGGACCACCGTGAAGATGGGGCTTTACGATAAGGTCAAACTCGAAATCGCGGTGAGCGACCCCTTCGTCGAGCCCACCATCGGGGCTATCCTCTCGTCGGCGCGAACCGGTGAAGTGGGGGATGGCAAGATCTTCGTGGTGCCGCTGGAGCGGGTGATCCGTATCCGGACCGGCGAGGAGAACGAGGCTGCCGTCACCCCGGTACCCCCCGGCGGTGCATAAATATTGACCTCGTACGACGCCGGTGGGATAATTCCCATCGGAAAGGGGGAAGATCGCATGAAGCGGATAGCGCTCCTAGCGAGTGTTCTGGTGGTGGGTTTGGGTCTCGCCAGCGCCCAGCGGTGGGACATGCACGTGGCCTGGCCGCCGGCCAACTTCCACACCAAAGGCGTGGTCAAGTTCGCCGACCTCGTCGAGCAAAAGACCGGTGGCAAGCTCAAGATCGTGGTTCACGCTGGCGGATCCCTTGGGTTTAAGGGCGCCGAGATCTTGCGGGTGGTCCGGGACGGGACGCTGCCCATCGCCGAGGTGCTCATGGGCAACGTCCAGGGGGACGAGCCGGTCTTCGGGCTCACCTCGTTGCCACTCTTGGCGAAAAACTACGACGAGGCCTGGCGGCTCTACCAGATCGCGAAGCCCTACTACGAAAAAGCGCTTGCGCGGAATAACGCCCGCCTGCTTTACGCGGTTCCCTGGCCGCCCTCGGGGATCTACACCAAAAAGCCGCTCAAAAGCGTCGCCGATTTCAAGGGGCTCAAGGTCCGTACCTACGACGCCAACTCCGCGGCCTTCGTGAGCCAGCTCGGGGCTGAAGGTATCGCCATTCCCTTCTCCGAGCTCTACACCGCCCTCTCCACCGGCCTGGTGAACGCGGTGCTCACCTCCACCGCCACCGGCGTCGACGCCAAGCTCTGGGAAGTGACGAACTACTTCCATCGCATCAACTACGCCTTCCCGCTCAACATGGTCATCGTCAACGCCCGGATGTTCGACGCGTTGCCCCAGGACGAGCAAGCGGCGATCCTCGAGGCCGCCAAGGCGATCGAGGCCATGCAGTGGAAGAACTCCAAGCGCGCCGACCTGGCCTCGGAGCTCGAGCTCAAAAACCGGGGCATGAAGGTGATCAGCGATATTCCGGCGGAGATTGCGGACGCGATGCAGGCCGCGGCCAAAAAGCTCTGGGATCGCTGGCTCGGCGTCGCGGGTGAGGACGGGAAAGCCATCTTCAAGGACTACTTTGGTCAATGAACCGACTCGTGCGTCTGCTCGAGGCCCTGGCGACGCTCGCGGGCTGGGTCGCCGGGGCGTTGTTGGTGGTGACCACCGCCCTGATCTTCGTCGAGATCGCCAGCCGGGTACTGGTCGGGCGTTCCACGATGGTGGCCCAGGAGTACTCCGGATACCTGCTTGCGGCGATGATCTACGGCGCGGCCGGTTACACGCTGGCCCACGGCGAGCACATTCGCGTGGGGGTGATCTACGAGCGGCTCTCGCCCCGGGGGCGGCTCTGGCTCGACCGCTTCGCCCTCCTCGTGGGTCTATTCTTCTCAAGCCTGTTGGTACTCGCCTTTTATTACCTCTTTAGCGATTCGCTCCGCTACCAAAGCCGCAGCTTTACCCCGGCGCGAACCCCAATGGTCTATCCCCACGGCGCGGCGCTCGTTGGCGCGGTGACGTTGTGGATGCAGTTTTTGGCCATGACCGTGAAGTCCTGGATCGATCCCGAGGCGCTGTGGAGGAAGCCGTGAGCGTTGGCATCTTGACCGCGAGCGCGGTGATCATCGGCGTGCTCTTTTTGCTCCTTGGCCTTTCGGTCTGGGTGGCGATCTCGCTCTTTCTTACCGCGCTCTTCGCCATCTCCGCCTTCGCCTCGCCGCCGGCGATCAAGGTGCTCTCGAGCATCGCCTGGAATGCCGCGGATTCGTGGGCGCTGGTGGCGCTCCCGCTTTTCATCTATATGGGCGAGCTTTTGCTCCGAACCCGGCTATCGGAGAAGATGTTCAACGGCCTCGCCCCCTGGCTCGGGCGGCTGCCGGGTGGCCTCTTGCACGTCAACGTCGCCGCGAGCACGCTCTTTGCCGCAATATCCGGCTCTTCGGCTGCCACCGCCGCCACCATCGGCAAGATCAACATCCCCGAGCTCAGAAAACGCGGCTATGACGAGCGGTTGGTGGTGGGCTCGCTGGCCGGGGCGGGGACGCTCGGGTTTTTGATCCCGCCTTCGCTGGTGATGATCATCTACGGGGTGCTCGCCGACGTATCCATCGGCAGGCTTTTCATCGCTGGCATCATTCCCGGGTTGCTGCTCGCCCTAGGCTTCATGGGTTACCTGGCTGTGGTCGGATACCTCCGCCCTGAGCTTGCGCCCCGAACTGAGGAACGCCACACCTTAGGCGAGCGCTTGCGGGGCCTTTTGGACCTGTTGCCAGTGACGCTTTTGATCCTGGCGGTGCTCGGCAGCATCTACACCGGCATGGCCACCCCCACCGAGTCGGCGGCTATCGGGGTGGTGGGGGCGCTCCTCCTCGCGCTCGCCTACCGCACCCTCACCTGGTCGAGCTTCGTCGAGGCCACGCTGGGGGCGGTGCGCACCACCAGCATGATCGGCCTGATCGTGGCCGGGGCCAGCGTCCTCACCACCGCGATGGGCTACGTGGGCATTCCCCGGGCGGTGGCCGAGATGATCGCCGCGATGCACCTTTCACCCTACGCGCTGGTGGTGGTGCTGGCGCTCTTTTACATCGTGCTCGGGTTTTTCCTCGATGGCATCTCGATGATCGTGGTGACCTTGCCAATCGTTCTGCCGCTGATTAAGGCGGCGGGGTTCAGTCCCCTTTGGTTTGGCATCTTTCTCGTGCTCATGGTTGAGGCAGCCCAGATCACCCCGCCGGTGGGGTTCAACCTCTTCGTGATCCAGGGCATCAGCGGGCGGCCGATCAGCTTCGTGGCCCGGGCGGCGCTCCCTTTCTTTCTGGTCCTCATGGCCCTCGCCGCTTTGATTACCCTCTGGCCCGAGATCGCCCTCTATCTCCCGGGCCGCATGATGGGCCGTTAGGTCCGAGACAGACGGGAAAAAACCGCGTTGACAGCGCCAGAGGCCCCGCATATAATCGCGTGGGGCCTCTGGGGGCCGCTAGCTCAGTTGGTAGAGCAACCGACTTTTAATCGGTTGGTCGGGGGTTCGATTCCCTCGCGGCCCACCAAGACCCAACCCCCGCCGGAAGCCGGCGGGGGGTTTTTGCCCAGGGGGCGCCCACAGGCTTTTCAGCATACCGGTACAACATTGGTGGCCGCGTGCATATTTTCCGGTACCCCGCCGTGGCTTTCGCCACGGCGGGGTACTTAGCGCGCCGTCCAGCCCAGGTCCTGCGGCAGGCAGGCGCCGGTGATCGCGCCCGCGGCGTCGGAAGCCAAGAAGAGGGCCAGCGCGGCCACTTCCTCGGGCTCGATCAGCCGCTTGATCGCCGCCGGCTCGAGCATGACCTTCTCGATGACTTCGTCTTCCGAGATACCGAGTGAGCGGGCTTGGTCGGCGATCTGCCCCTCGACCAGCGGCGTGCGCACGTAGGCGGGGCCGATGGTGTTGGCGGTGACGCCAAAGGGGCCGCCCTCGAGGGCCGCCACCTTGGTGAGGCCGAGGAGGGCGTGCTTGGCGCTCACGTAGCCGGCCTTGAACGGGCTTGCCACCACGCTGTGGATCGACCCCAGGTTGATGATGCGCCCCCAGCCATTCGCTTTCATCTTCGGCAGGAAGGCGCGGATGAGCAGGAAGGGCGCAGTGACCATGACCGAGAGCATCGTCTCCCAGACCTCGGGCGGGAATTCCTCGAGGGGGGCCACGTGCTGAAACCCGGCGTTGTTGACCAGGACGTCGATGCTGCCGTAGCGATCGAGCACCGTTTCGGCGAGCGCGAGCACTGCCGATTGGTCGCCGAGGTCGACCTGGAAACTGTCCGGGCCCTCGAGTGGCGCCTTGTCCACGCGAACGACCCGGTATCCGGCCTCGGCGAACGCTTCGGCGATGGCCCTGCCGATGCCGGATGCCGCACCCGTGACCAGCGCTGTCTTTGCCATGCCTCAGGATAACGGGGTGTTCCCAGCAGGCGGCAACGCCCTCTATACTTAATGCCGTGCCGGAAAAGACCCTCATCGTTGTCGAGTCTCCGGCCAAGGCAAGGACACTCTCTAAGATCCTTGGCAGGAACTTCGATGTTAAAGCCAGTCTCGGTCACGTCATCGACCTTCCCGAGCGCCAGCTCGGGGTTGACGTCGAGCACGACTTTGCCCCCACCTACGAGGTGAAACGGGGCAAGAAGCGGGTGGTCCGAGAGCTCGAGGCCGCGGCGAAGAAGGCGAAGAAGATCCTGGTGGCCACCGACCCCGACCGCGAAGGGGAGGCCATTGGCTACCACGTGGCCACCCTTTTAAAACTCGATCCTTCCCGGCCGGTGCGGGCGGAATTCCACGAGATCACCCCCAGAGCGATCAAGGAGGCGCTGAAAAACCCTCGTCCCATCGACAAAAAGCGCGTGGACGCCCAGCAGGCGCGGCGGGTGCTCGACCGGCTCGTAGGGTATAACCTCTCGCCGCTCCTTTCCGAGAAGTTCCGCCGCCGGGCGCTCTCGGCGGGGCGGGTGCAGTCGGTGGCTCTCCGGCTCGTCGTCGAGCGCGAGGAGGAGATCGAGGCCTTCCGTCCCCAGGAGTACTGGACCCTCGAGGGCCGCTTCGAAAGCGGCGGAAAGGTCTTCCAGGCCGAGCTCCACCAGGTCGACGGCCGGCGGGTTCGGGAAAAGAAGGGCGGGGTGGAGTCTTTCCTCATCACTTCCGAGGCCCAAGCCCGCGAGATCGAGCGGCGGGCTCTGGGCGCCGGCCCCTACCGCGTGGCCACGGTCGAGTCCAAGGAACGGAAAAAGAAGGCCCCGCCGCCCTTTACCACCAGCACGCTGCAGCAGGCGGCCTCGTCTCGCTTTGGCTGGAGCGCGGGGCGCACCATGCGCGTGGCGCAGCGGCTGTATGAGGGGGTGGACCTCGAGGGCGAGCGGGTGGGTCTCATCACCTATATGCGAACCGACTCGACTCGTGTCGCCCCCGAGGCCGTCGCCGAGGCCCGGCGCTACATCGCCGAGGCCTTTGGCCAGGCCTACCTCCCAGAAAAACCCCCCGTCTACCGGGCGAAAAAGGGCGCCCAGGACGCCCACGAGGCCATCCGCCCCACCAGCGTGCTGCGGACGCCGGAGAAGGTCCGCCCCTACCTCTCCGACGAGGAGGCCCGGCTCTACGAGCTCATCTGGCGGCGTTTCCTGGCCAGCCAGATGCCACCGGCCCGTTACCGGCTGACCTCGGCCACCCTCGAGGCCGGGGGGCTCGTCTTCCGCGCCAGCGGCAGCCAGCTCCTCTTCGACGGCTACCTCCGGGTCATGGATCGGGAGGAGGCCGACCGCGAACTCCCCGAGCTCACGGTCGGCGAAGTAGCAAAGCTTGCCGAGCTCAAAGCCGAGGTCCACTTCACCCAGCCCCCGCCCCGCTACACCGACGCTTCGCTGGTCAAGGTCCTCGAGGAGAAGGGGATTGGCCGGCCCAGCACCTACGCCCCCACCATCGAGACCCTGGAAAAGCGCGGCTACGTCGAGCGCGAGGGCCGGGCGCTGGTGCCCACCCCGCTCGGTCGCGAGGTGGTGGGGTTTTTGAAGACCCACTTCCCGCGGGTTTTGGCCTACGACTTCACCGCTCGGATGGAGGCGGCCCTCGACGAGGTCGAGGAAGGGGCACGGCCCTGGCCCGAGGCGGTCCGCGCTTTTTACGAGCCCTTCATGGAGGAGTTCGGCCGCGTGCCGCGCAAGACCTGCCCGGTGTGCGGCCGGCCGCTTGAGGTGAAGGTGGGCCGCTTCGGCCAGTTCCTGGGCTGCACCGGCTACCCCGAGTGCACCTACACCGAGCCCCTCGAGGAGCGCCGCGAGGCCGAGCCGATCGGCGAGCCCTGCCCCAAATGCGGTGCCGAGCTGGTCCGCAAATGGGGGCGTTTTGGGCCTTTCATCGCCTGCTCGCGCTACCCCGAGTGCGACTACACCCGCGACGAGGCCGCTTCCACCGGGCTCACCTGTCCCAAGTGCCAAAAGGGCGAGATCGTGGCCAAGAAGAGTCGTAAGGGCCGGGCCTACTGGCGTTGCGACCAGAATGGCTGCGACTTCGTGGTCTTCGACCCGCCGAGCGATGAGAAGTGCCAAAAGTGCGGCTGGCTCATGGTGAAAAAGGGTAAGCGCGAGGTCTTGAAGTGCTCAAACCCGGCGTGCGAGGACTACGCTTACCCCCGGCTGCTGGAGAAAAAGAGCGAGCGCGGTGCAAAACGCGCATCCGGACGCAAGAAAACGAAGAAGGCGAAGCCAAAAGGCAAAAAGGCGAGCTGGGCCGAGTTAAAGCCTTTCCTCGAGGGTCTTTCCGCCGAAGAAGCCAAGATCGCGGTGCTGGTCGAGGAAAAGGGCGAGCCGATCGCCTCGGCCGCCAAAGCGCTCGGCGTGGACCTCGAGGCGGCGGAAAAGCTCTATAAGCGCGCCCTTTTCAAGCTCCGCATGGCCTACGGTCGGGCCAAAAAAGCCGCGGTGGAGGCGTAGCGCCTCCACCGCGGCCGATCGCGCTTACGCCAGGTCGTCCATCACCTCGCGGATCGGCTTTTTCCGGCAGGTGAACATCGGGGTGTCGCGCAGGGTGTAGAGGCTGGCCTCGGAAAAGCGTAGCCGGTGCACCAGGTCCACGAACTCCTGGGGGTGATCGGCGTCGAAGGCGACCACGAACTCCTGGTCATCGATGCCGTAGGAGTAGCTGGTGTTGAGGCGCACGCCGGTGAAGGGCGCCGAGAGGTAGATGTGCTCATCCATCATGCCCTGGCGGGTGTGGGGGGTGAGCTTGTACCACTCGCGCTTTTTCACGAAGGGGTAGACGAAGAGGTACTTGCCTTCCCCGGGCCGCACCTCGACGCCCTCGCCCTCGGGGTTGTAGCGGTCGACGTAGATCGAGCGCTTTTGCATCGAGAGGAAGCTGTAGGGCTGGGTGAGGTAGCCCATGAGCGCGGTGGCGTTGAGCGCCGCTTGCATCTCCTGGAAAAGCGCCGGGTCGAAGGCGATGCGCCAGATCATGAAGTCGACGTCGGCCCTGAGGCCCACCAGTGAGTAGGTGCGCACGATGAAGTCGTCGCGCTGGGCCCAAGCCTCGACCACCGCGGCGAACTCCGCCTTCGCCTCTTCCCGCTCGGCCTTTTCCAGCCTGCGGAACGCGGGGTCGAGTTTAAAAAAGGCGTAGTTGAGAAACTGACGCCTGGCCCGGTCGGGGGCCTTTTCGATGACCAGCCCGGCGGGATCGATATCGAACATCCGTCGGGTGGGAGCTTCCTTATACTGGCGTACTTCGGGCTTTTTCCTCATACACGTGTTAGTTTATCGGAATGACTGAGTTTGTGCGAGCCGGGTATGCTGCCCCCATGTCGCGGACGACCTACGCCGTGCTTTCCCTTCTCTATATGGGCGTGATCTACCTTGCCTCGGCCCAGCCGGGGAGTGCGGTGGGCCTGCCGTCGCCGTGGGACAAGCTCGCGCACCTGCTGGAGTACGCCCTGCTCGGGTTTTTGCTGGGCCGGGCCACCGAGCGCCGGGGATGGGCCTTTGCGCTCGCCGCCCTCTACGGCGCGAGCGACGAGTTCCACCAGGGGTTTGTCCCCGGCCGCGAGGTGAGCCTTTGGGACTGGCTCGCCGACGCGGCCGGGGCGGGGCTTGGCAGTTGGCTGAGCGCGCGCCGGCCTTAAGCGACCTCGAAGACCCACTGACCCCGGCGCATCAAGGGGACGCGGGTGCCATCTTGGCGAACGCCGTCGACGTCCATCGCCTCGGAGCCGATCATCCAATCCTGGTGGACCTGGCTTTGGTTCATCCCCTTTTGCGCACGGGCCTCGGGGGTGAGGGCATCGGCGTCCTTGAGGTTTTCTGCATAAGCCTGGCCGAAGGCGATGTGGCTGGCGGCGTTTTCGTCGAAGAGGGTGTTGAGGAAGAGGACGCCCGCCTGCCTGACCCCGGAATCGGCGGGGACCAGCGCCACTTCGCCGAGCCGCTTCGCGCCTTCGTCGGCCGAGAGCAAGGCTTCGACGGCCTTTTGGCCCTCTTCGGCCTGGACCTCTACGGCGACCCCGTCCCGGAAGCGCACGGTGAGCCCTTTGACCAAGACGCCGTTTAAGGAGAAGGGCATGGTGGCCCTGACCACGCCGTCGACCCGATCGCGGTGGGGCATGGTGAAGACCTCCTCGGTGGGGATGTTGGGGAGGCACTTGACGCCGTTTTTCGCCTGACCCCAGCCGCCCTGCCAGAGGTGGCCTTCGGCCAGGCCCACCACCAGATCGGTGCCCGGGCCGCGAAAGTGCAGGGCGTCGAAGTTTTGCTCGCTGAGGTAGCGGGCGCGGGCCGTGAGCTCGTCGGCCCGCCGGCGCCAGGCGGCCACCGGGTCGGTTTCATTCAGGCGGGTGGCCTTGGCGATCGCAGTTTTGAGCGCCTCGAGCGCCTCATCTTCCGGGAGGTCGGGGAACACCGCCTTCGCCCATCCCTGGGCGGGGTAGCCGACGATCGTCCAGTTGATGCGGAATTCCGAGATGCGCTCAAGCATCGGCCGGTAGGCCTCCCGGGTGGCCTGCATGTGTTTGCCGACCTTCTCCGGAGGAATTTCCCCGAAAAGCCCGGGATCGGTGCCGGTGATGGCGAGTCGGGCCGCCCCCTCGTCGAAAGCCCGGGCCACGGCGTCGAAGAACCAGCGCGGTGCGTGGTTGAGCGCGGCCTCGTTGCCGTAGCGGAGACGGGCCAGACTGAGCTCATCGTCGGAGAAGACGGGGAAGACCCCGGATGCGCCCGCCCGGTAGGCGGCTTTTGCTATCGCCCGCACCAGGGGTAGGTGGTCGACGTGGGCGGTAAGGAAGATCTCCTGCCCCTCCTTGAGGTTGAGGCCAACACGAACGGCGAGTTCGGCGAGTTTGGTTTCGAAGTCGTCCATGACTCAAAGCTTATAGGTTTTCCCACCACCACTCGAGGTAGGCCTCGAGCCGGGCCAGCCGGCGGTCGGGCCGCCCCGAGCGCGAGAGTTCGTGGCCCTCTTCGGGCACCCGGAAGAATCTGGCCTTGACCCCGTGATAAAAGAGCGCGGTGTACCAGGTCTCCCCCTGATCAATGGGGCAGCGGTGATCGGCTTCCGAGTGCACCACGAGCGTCGGCGCCTTGACCCGGTGCGCGAGCCGCAGCGGGCTCTTTTCCCAAAGGCGCTCCGGGCGCTCCCAGGGGCTCGCCCCGATTTCCAAAAGGGTGAAGCGGATTCCGATGTCGCTGGCGCCAAAAAAGCTCGTCCAGTTGGCGATCGAGCGATCGGTTACCGCGGCCTTGAAGCGGTCGGGATGGCGGGCGATGAGCCAGTTGGTCATGAAGCCGCCGTAGCTGCCGCCGGCCACTCCCACCCGGTTTCGGTCGATGGGGAAGTTCTCGAGGACGTGGTCCAAAAAGCCCATGAGGTCGGCCTCGTCGATCTCGCCCCAGCGGCCCTCGAGCAGGGCGAACGCCTGGCCGTAGCCGGTCGAACCCCGGGGGTTGGCGAAGGCTACGGCGTAGCCTGCGGCGCGAAAGAGCGCGAGCTCGAACATCATCGCCTGGCCAAAGGCGGTGTGCGGGCCGCCGTGGATGTAGAGCACGAGCGGGTGCGGCCCCTCGCCCTCGGGCAGCCAGACCCAGCCGGGAACCCGGTGCCCCTCGGGGCTTTGCCAGGTGGTGGGGGTTGGGGGTGGCAGTTCGGGTAAAACGCCGGCGTTGGGGTCGAAGACCTCCCGGCCGTCGATCCAGAGCCGGGGCGGGTGGACGAAGTCCTCGACCAGGGCCGCCCTGCCATCCAGCGCGAAGGCCTCCGCCGACTTATCCGGGCCGATCCGCTCGGCCTTACCTTCCAGGCTGATGGCGTAAAGGTGGGCCTGGCCTTCCTCGGTGCGGAGCAGGTAAATGCGGCCGTCGGCACCAAAGCGTGGCCCCTGGGCGTAGTTGCCGTAGCGGACGTCCGAGT
>WIAM01000084.1 GCA_015519965.1 Thermaceae bacterium | reverse complement strand
CTTGCGTCGTTGCCCGGAAGCCCGAACACCTGCCAGGGGAGCCCAGCGCACCCCGCCTGGGCACCTCTCGCGGAAGAGGGGAAAGGGGGGTTTGAGATCTTTATTTACCCCGCCTTTTCCCGGTGGGGATTTTTCATGCCCCACCTCCGAAGCCGGCAGCCCGAGGAGGTGGTTTTTCGTGTTGAAGCGTTTGTTAGTTCTCCTTTGGTTTTTGGGCTTGGCGATGGCCACGTCGTACCCGCTCACGGTTCGGGACGATCTCGGACGCACGGTGGTCCTGTCCGAGGCCCCAAAGCGGGTGGTGGTCATGCTGCCTTCGGCGACGGAGACGCTTTGCGCGATCGGGGCTTGCGATTTGATCGTGGCCACCGATGACTATTCCAACTGGCCGGCGTCGGTGAAATCGCTGCCAAAAGTCGGGGGTCTTTATAACCCGAACATCGAGCGGATCCTTTCGTTCAAGCCGGACTTGGTGATCGCCTCCAAATACGGCAAGCTTGCCGATACTCTCAGCCGGGCCGGGATCCCCACCTACGCGGTGAAGACCGAGACCTTCGAGGACATCTTTAAAACGGCACGGGCGCTCGGACGGCTCGTCGATCGTGAGGCCGAGGCTGAGGCCCTGGTGGCGAAGATCCAGGCCGAGGTCTACCGCCTGGAGTCGCTCGCGGCCAAGGCCAAGGACCGTCCCACCCTGTACTACGAGATTGACCCCACGCCCTATACCGTGGGGCCGAACTCCTTTATCGGCGTGCTGATCGCCAAGGCCCGGGCCAAAAACATCATCCCCGCTTCGCTCGGGCTCTTCCCCAAGATCAGCCCCGAGCTGGTGGTGGAGAAAAATCCTGTCGTGATCGTGCTCGGCGACGCTCCCTATGGCATCACCCGGGAAAAGATCGAGGCCAGACCGGGGTGGTCGGGGATCCGGGCGGTTCAGGATGGGCGCGTGTGTGAGCTGAGCAAGGAGGAAACCGACGTCGTCCACCGTCCGGGACCCAGGGTGGCCCAGGGTCTTAAGGTCCTCATCCGGTGCGTGCACCCCGAGGTGCTCGGCCAGTAAGGGATCTTCGTGGAACGATCCCGGCGTCGCTACGTGTGGCTCGGTCTTTTGCTCGCCCTCATCCTCTCGGTGCTGCTCGGGGTGATGGTGGGGGCGGTCCGGGTGCCCCTGGCCCAGGTTGTTGCCTCGGTGACCGGGGGGCTCGTCGGTGGCGAGGTCAACCCCGTGATCTTCGAGATCCGCCTGCCCCGGGTCCTCGGGGCCATGCTGGTTGGCGCCTTGCTGGGGGTTGCCGGGGCCACCTACCAGGGGCTCTTCCGCAACCCCCTGGCCGACCCCTATTTGATGGGTGCGGCGAGCGGTGCGGCGCTGGGGACGGCGGTGGCGCTGTCGGTCGCGGGCGCGCTTTCCTCTTCGTACGCGGCCTGGATCGCCTCCGAGGGAACGGGGTGGGTCCCGCTCTTCGCGTTTTTGGGCGCCATCTTCGCCGTGTCGCTGGCGCTTTTTCTGGCCGGCGGGGTGGCACGGACCCAGGACCTCATTTTGGCCGGGGTCGTCGTGGCCGCGGTACTCACCGGGTTGACGACGTACCTGATGATGAAGGACGCCGATCGCGTTCGTGCCGTCTTCGCTTATACGCTCGGCAACCTCTCGTTCATCGGCTGGCCCGAGGTGCACCGGCTTGGCCTCTACTTCCTCTTGACCGTTCCGCCGCTTTTGCTCCTGGCCCGGGTTCTCAACGCGCTTCAGCTCGGCGACGAGGTGGCGCGGAGTTTGGGGTTGCCCCTCGAGGCCCTCAAGTACGCCCTGATCGCCGCGAGCACGCTGGCCACGGCGGTGGCGGTAGCCGTGGCCGGCATCATCGGCTTCGTGGGTTTGATCGTCCCCCACACCCTCAGGCGGCTCGGGGGCGGAGACCACCGTTTCCTTCTCCCCGCGAGCGCCGTCGGTGGGGCGGTGCTCATGGTGCTCGCCGACCTTTTGGCCCGGGTCGCGGTCCGGCCGGCGGAGCTCCCGGTGGGGGTGGTGACCACCCTGCTCGGCGGGCCCTTTTTCCTGTATTTGCTCCGGAGGTCCCGTGGCGCTTGAAGCAAAGGGCATCGTCGCCGGGTATGGCAGCCGGATCGCTCTTTCGGGACTTGACCTTTCTTTGGCCGGAGGGGAATGGCTGGCGCTGCTCGGTCCCAACGGCTCGGGTAAGACCACGCTCTTGCACGTGCTGACGGGGCTCATGCGTCCTTTCCGGGGCGAGGTGTGGGCGGACGGGGTCCCCCTTTCGAGAATGAGCCCTTGGCTGCGTGGGAAAAAGATCGCCTACATGCCTCAAAACGGGGCGGTTCCCCGGGGGATGTCGGCGCTCGAGGTGGTATCCCTCGGGCGAACGCCCTACCTCGGTCTGCTGGGCCGGATCGGCCCTGGCGATGAGGAAGCGGTGCGTTGGGCCATGGAGGTAACCGAGACCTGGGCCATCCGGGATCGCGCCCTACACACCCTCTCCGGCGGCGAGCGCCAGCGGGTGATGCTGGCCCGCGCGCTGGCGTCGAGGCCGCGCTATCTGCTCCTCGACGAGCCGACCAATCACCTCGACCTCCAGCACCAATCCCGGCTGCTGCGCCTGCTTTCCAGGCTGCGCACCGAGGGCATCGGGGTGCTAACCGTGCTCCACGACCCCAACCACGCCCGTCCCGCCGATCGGGTGGCGGTCTTGGTCGAAGGCACCGTGGTGGCGAGCGGGCCTTACGAAGCGGTGATGCCGGGCCTCGATGCGATTTATGCCGGGTGGGTCAAGGTCGTGCGGACGGCGGGGGG
>WIAM01000083.1 GCA_015519965.1 Thermaceae bacterium | reverse complement strand
GGGTCAGCGCCCAGCGGATCTCCTGAACCGGGTTTTGGGCACGGAAGGCTCGCTTCCTGGCCGATGGTTCCACCCGCTCGGCCACCTGGGCATACGGCACCGGCTCGGGGAGCGAGGCCCAGACCTCAGCGCCGCCGGCCTCCAAAGCCAGGAGAAAGCGGGCCTCGAGGACCCCGAGTTCCCAAAAGCCACCGACGAACACCGGCCCCGAATGGCGGTAGCGGCCC
Organism: Thermaceae bacterium; assembly: GCA_015519965.1. Classification (GTDB taxonomy): domain Bacteria; phylum Deinococcota; class Deinococci; order Deinococcales; family Marinithermaceae; genus WFXV01. Next base: position 12,698 of record WIAM01000083.1, on the reverse strand, counting down.
GAGGTCACCGCAGCCACCGCTTCAGCCCGCACATCGTCGGCGTCCCACACGTCCGCTTCCTGCTTCCAGGCCTCGTAGCGGGCAAAGACGGCCACCAAATGCTCCGCCTCAGCGTCGGGCACCGGCAAATCCTCCGGCAAAAGCCCGTTGCGCTTTGCCTCGGCGATCGCCCGGGTATAAAGCACCGCCTCCCCGGGGCCGGGCATCCGGCCCAGCACCTCGCGGTAGGCATCGGCCACTCGGGCAATCCGTCCGCCACGCCCCAGAACCGGGCGCAGCTTTCCAAGCTCGCTCAAAACCTTGAAGTAAAACTGCTGGAAGTGCAAAACCTCGACCCCCAGCGCCGCGCCGCGCTCGCCCAAACGGCGCAGGAAGTAGCGGCGCTGGTGCGGTAACGTGACCCACGTCAGGCTCTTCTCGGGGGAAAGGCGTTCCCGGGCGCGCAAAAGCAAGGCGGACTCCGCCAATCCGGGAGGCCCGACGACGAGCTTCATCGTTTCAGTCTATCGGCCTTCAGCCCGCCCATCCGGCGGGCGTGCACCATCGAAGACGCAATTATTTTTCGAGCGGTCCCAGGGGAAAGCGAGCCAGCTCGACGAAATCGCCATCGTCGTCTTCGACGAGCGCCACCTCCTTGATGGTGAAGGACTTGCGGGGCGGGGGCGGCAGTTTGCGGGCCAAGGCCTCCGCGGCGTCCCTCTCGAGATCCAGGGCCAGGGTGAGGTGGGGGATATAAGACGGCCCCTCGATCTCGGCCTCGGGAGGGGCCAGGGGTTCGAGCGACTGGTAGAGGCGGTCAAACGCCGATCCACCGTAGGCCCTGAGGTACACGACGCCCTTGCCGTCGAACACCCCCCATCCTCCCAGCTTCACCCGGAAGGGTTGATGGCCGCGCAGGATGCCTTCAACCCCCCGCCGCAACGCCTCCTGGCTCCAGCGCCACTTAAAAGGCTGCCGGAGGTTCAAATGCGGCGGCCCGTAGCCCCTCACGCCGTAGGCCTTTTGCAAGCGCCGCATCCACTCCATCAAATCGTCAGGAGGCCAGGCGAGAACACCGTACACAGGCCCAAGTATACCCCTCGCCCCACAGCGAGGCTGGGAGCCAAGCACTTCTCCTTCGCCAAAACCCAGACGGGCCGGTCCCTGAAGCACAAAGCGGAACTGCCAGCCACGCCTTTGCCCCTGTTGGGGCGCCTTCGGGGATCGGCCGAATCAGGCGGCTCATCGAAGCTCGGCAAAAGCGCAGGATTAGGTCTGCAGCGGGCTTTGAACAAGTACCGACACCTGGGCATCACCCGCGCTTCACACCAGGCACGGGCGTTCCGAACCCCGCTGAATGCCGCGGCGCCCGAAAGGATCAAGAGGTGGTTCCGGTTCTGTGTGGCGCGACCTCGAAGGCGAGCGTGGGCGGACAGGCGGGGCCTGAAAGAAGCACCGTAAGCGCCCGGGCTATGCCGTGTTGCGGACCTGGGGCAGCCGGTGGCACGGATGAGCAGCCGCCCGACGTGCAGCTCTACGACATCCACAGCCGGGACTTCTTCGCCAGGCTGCTCTGGAAGGTGGCGCGCCTGGAGCTCAAGCCCGAGGCCCTGATCACGCAGGTCAAGCGGGTGGAGGCCAACCGAAGGGAGGGCTGGGCCAAAAAACCGGGGGCGCTTTTAGCCCACCGCCTTTCGGCCTGAGGAACGCGCCGGGGTCCCGGGCGGGGTGTGCGATTTCGCTTGACTTCTGCCCCCCGTGGGCTAGGAATGATTACCGGAAGGTCTACCATCTCTCTGCTTGGCTTTGGGGGGCGATGGGTGTGAAGAAAGGACTTGCGGTTATTTTGGTCTTCGGGCTTCTCCTCATGGGGGTGACCCCCACCCTGGCCGCGGGGGCGCAGGTGAAGGCGGCCGCCACCGCGCAGCAGGAAGAGATCGTGCAGGTGGTGGTGCCTGAGGGTCCGGAAATTGGCGACAAAAGCCTAGAGGGAATCCAAAGGCAATGGTATTGGGCTGTAGCTGGGGCTATCGTTGGGGCGTACACGGCGTACAAACAGTGGGAAATGTAGTACCGCTGCGCGCGTAGGCGTAACGTTGTTCGGCGCTCTGGTTGGAGCAGTTTCAGGTGCTTATGCAGAAGCTGCAGCGAATGCTGAGGCGACGCTTATACAGGCTGGTCGTGTCGCGGCTGGGCGAGCAGTCCAGATTGGAGGCACGGTTTCGGCTGAGGTCGGAGCAAGTAAAGCGATTGACACGGCAACGAAGGCGGCTTCAGGCAAGTAAATGGACGTGGAGCTGCGTGGGGGTTACGAGGACAGTTTCAGGTGAAGATAGTCGTCCTACCCATGGGTTTTTCAAGATGTTCGGGGGTGATGAACGTTGAAATTTTTGCTTAAGTTGACATTTATGTGGTTAACCATGATGGACTTTATTTCTTTTGCTTTAAACGAAGGATTCTTGAAAGTTTTAAATCATTTTATAGAAATCTCTTACCCATTATTGCTCTTTTCTCATGTTGTGCTATATGAGTACGATAAAAAGGCTTTACCGGAATACAGCGCTTTTTTCGAGAAATCAGGGTGCGCACGAAGCGTGCAGGCACCCCTCAATCAAGTTTCGATTCCAATTTCTCTCCTCTCTCTGGTATGGGTTTTGACGCTTGCCTATCGCGTGGATGTTGGCGCGGCAATTTTCGCCGGTGGGATCATTCTTATGACCATACTTCTAGACTATCGGAAGAATTGGTCAGCTTTAATAGGGTTGGCTTGCCTGTTCAAGCGAATACCCAAAATCTATAACCCTATCGCCCACGGGGAGTAAGCGGTTTTACATGCAAGATCTCAGGTCAACAACAGCAGTGTCCACAAAAGGGGGTACACTTTGACCCATGTGAAAGCTACCTGTAGTACTTCAGCTCAAACAGCACCACTTGCGAGGTGAGAGGGGGTAGCACTTCACTGGTTTGTCAAGCACATGCGAACATAAATGGGTTTCTGCGGGTAAGGGTTAGATGGAAGGGGGTATAGTTAAGATGTTTGCTTGTCTTCATCCTCTATGTCACGCCGCTTTTGCCTAGAATCGACTACAGCCACCCAAATGTAAAAGGAAGTATTATATAGCTAACAATTATAGGGATTGTACTTTTCACCAGCAATTCTTTTTCTAGAATAGCCATAATGAGGAGGGCGGTTAGTATAAATCCATAGAATAAGATGTGTTTGTATCTAATGTTCCCCGTCTTGAGACCATTCGCTAGGCCTACCTTGAAGGAAAGTCTATATACCATCGGCAGGGAGGTGGACAACATGAGAAGAATCAGGAATATGCTGGGAAGCGAGGTGTTTTTCGTATAAACCTTAAATATGGAAAATAGAAATGTCATTGCTAAAGTCGATGCTAGGGTAAGCATATTGAGGTCTCTTGAGTACTTTTCTTGCGGTTGAGGTCGACCTATAACCAGGCTTCTTAGGAGATAAAGATAGTAAGCATAAAGGATGGTCAAGTGGAAATAAATAAGATAGATAATCGATGTTTCACTACCGGACGTCGTTTTCATCGCTATCCCTGATTTAAGCTACAACTAAGATCTACTTCTTCCATAGACATGTGACCTGATCCCTTCTCAGTAGGTGGTTTCTAGCCAAGACCAGATGAACTTCCGAATCTCGGCCTCGGCGAGATAGCCCATCGCCTACGCCACGCCGCCCGTGCTCTCGGCCGCTTTCGGGGCCGACCAGGCCCCTGGACCCCGAGTCCAGGCAAAACGTCTCCTTCGTCTTTCGAGAGTCGCTCAGCGGCGGTGAGGCGCTGGCCGGGCTTTCCCTCGGGTACCGGGTCCGAGGCATCACGCTTTTGGCGGGGCCCTGAGCTCCTCGCGCACGAACAAGTACCAGGAGTGAGACTAAACCTTCACCAGCGGCTCGCCTCGCTGGCAATGGGGGCACTCGGGTGGATCGTAGGATTCAACGGGAAAACGGGCGAGGGCGCGAAAGGGGACGCCGAAGTCCAGGGGGTGCTGGCTCCGGTCGACGACGGCGCCCACACCCACCAGCTCAGCCCCCCGCGCCTCGGCCGCCTCGATCGCCCGGCGGACGGACCCGCCGGTGGTGACCACGTCCTCGACTGCCAAGAAGCGCTCCCCCCGCTCAGCCACGAGGCCGGGGCGAATGAACATTCCTCCATTGCCGTCCTTTTCAGCAAAGATACCGCGAACCCCGAGGTGTTCCGCGACCACGTAAGCGAGAATGACCCCGCCGATCGCCGGACCGATGACGAAGTCCACCTCGAGGTCAGCAAAGTGTCGCGCCAGGGCTTCCCCGAGAACGCGAGCGTGACGCGGGTACTGAAAGACCGCCGCCGACTGCAGGAAATAGGGGCTGTGCTTGCCGCTTTTGAGAAGGAAGTGGCCTGTAAGGAGCGCCCCACTCTCGCGGTAAATCTCTAAGACATCCATCGCTCAAAGCCTAACCGAAGCAAAAGCGCCTTGGCCGCCCTTTCGCTTTCGGCCACATCGACCTTGCCCCCGGGATACATCAGGGCACGGGAAAGGGGGTAGAGCACTCGGGCCAGGGGTCTGGCCTCGCCCCCTTGTGCTCCCACGCCGGGCGCCAAGATCCAGCCGGCAAACCGCTCCCTGGCGGCCTCGAGGGCCTCCTCGTGGGTGGCCCCGATCACCGCCCCCACCCGGCCGCCAAAGCGCCGGTTCCAGGCCTCGGTCTTTTCGAGCAACACCTCCCAGAACATTCCCCGCGCGGTCTCGAGTTCGAAAAACTCCCGCGCCCCGGGGTTCGAGGTCCGAGCCAGCACGAAGACCATGCCGCCGCTTTGCGCCGCCGCATCGAAAAAGGGCTGGAGCGAATCCTCGCCGAGGAGGGGACTCGCTGTGACCGCGGAGCCGGGAAAGGCCTCGAGGTAGGCCCGGGCGTAGGCTCTCGCGGTCGAGGGCACATCCCCCCGCTTCACATCAAAGAGCACCGGCAGCCCCATCGCCCGAGCTTCGCGGGCCAGCTCGAGGAAAAGCGCGTATCCCTCGGCCCCGAGCGCCTCAAAAAAGGCCGCCTGGGGCTTGACCGCAGCCAGGTAGGGCCTCAGGGCCTCCATCAAGGAAAGCGCATACGCGCGAATATCGCCGATCCCCGCCGGATGATGTTGGGGTCTGGGGTCCAGACCCAAAACCAGGGGCGGCTTGGCCCCGATCGAGCTCAGGAAGTCCATGCCCCGATGCTAAACCACACCGCCGGCGCGGCTCGGAAGAGCCAGCAGCCTGGACCTGGGACCGACATTTTTATACGATAGGCGTCTAGGTTTGGCCGGGATGAAACGGACTGCAAAGACCACCACCGCAAAACGCTCGCCCTACCTCGAGGCCCTCAAAAAGCGCGTCCTCATCTACGACGGGGCGATGGGCACCGAACTGCAAAAGGAAGCGCTCACCGCCGAGGACTATGGCGGCCAGCCTTATGAAGGCTGCCCCGAGATCTTAAACGTCACCCGCCCCGACGTCATCCGCCGCATCCACGAACGCTACCTCGAGGCCGGGGCGGACGTCATCGAGACCAACAGCTTCGGGGTGATGCCCCATGTCCTCAAGGAGTATGGCCTCGAAGACCGCGCCGAGGCGCTGGCCGAGGCCGCGGCCCGGCTGGCCCGCGAAGCTGCGGACGCCTTTTCCACCCCCGAACGCCCCCGTTTCGTGGCCGGGTCCCTGGGACCGGGAACCAAGCTCATCAGTCTCGGCCAAATCGACTGGGACACGCTCTTTGAGTCCTACCGGATCGCCGCCCGCGGGCTCCTGGCCGGAGGCGTGGACCTGATTTTGATCGAAACCGCGCAGGACGTCTTGCAGATCAAGGCTGCGGTGCTCGGGGTGCGAAAGGCCATGCGCGAGCTGGGCCGGGAGGTGCCGATCCAGGCCCAGGTGACCTTCGAGACCACCGGCACCATGCTGGTGGGTACGGATCCCGAGGCCGCGCTGGCGACCCTGGAAGCCCTCGAGGTCGACGTGGTGGGCACCAACTGCGCCACCGGTCCCGACCTGATGGATGGCCACGTGCGGACCTTCACCCAAAACGCCTCCCGGCCGGTGAGCGTGCTGCCGAACGCCGGGTTGCCGGAAAACCGCGGCGGCGAGGTCCACTATCCCCTCACGCCCGAAGAACTCGTCCGCTGGCAAAAGAAGTTCGTGCTGGAATACGGGGCCAACATCGTCGGCGGTTGCTGCGGCACCGGCCCCGAACACATCAAGGCGCTGGCCGATGCCCTGGCCTTTCACCCCCAGGTGCACCTGCCCGAGCGACCGACGCGGAAACCCATGGCTGCGGGTCTCTACCAGGCGGTGCCGCTCCATTTTGACGCCGGGCTCTTCATGGTCGGCGAGCGGATGAACGCCACCGGGTCGAAGAAGTTCCGCGAGCTGCTCTTTAAAGACGACCTCGAGGGCATCGTCGAGCTCGCCCGCGAGCAGGTGGCCGAGGGCGCCCACATGCTCGACGTCAGCGTGGCCTGGACCGGGCGCAACGAGATCCACGACATGGTGCGGGTTCTAAAGCGCATCGTCCCCGAGGTGCCGGTGCCGATCATGGTGGACACCACCAGCCCCGAGGTCCTCGAGGCGGCCTTAAAAATCGTCCCCGGCCGCCCGGCGGTGAACTCGGTCAACTTCGAGGACGGCGAGGCCCGATTCGACCGCACGGCAAAGATCGCCCGCGAACACGGGGCCCTGGTCGTGGCGCTCGCGATCGACGAGCGCGGCATGGCCAAGACGATCGAGGAAAAGCTCGAGGTGGCCCGGCGGATGTACGACCGTCTGGTCAACCTCCACGGCTTTTTGCCTCACGAAATCCTCTTCGACCTCCTCACCTTCCCCATCACCCAGGGCGACGAAGACACCCGCAAGCTCGCCCGCTGGACCATCGAGGCTATCCGCATCCTCAAAGACGAATTCCCCGAGGCCGGGTTCATCCTCGGCGTTTCCAACGTCTCCTTCGGCCTCAAACCCCGGGCGCGGAAAGTGCTGAACTCGGTCTTCCTCCACGAAGCGACCCAGGCCGGCCTCACGGCGGCGATCGTGCACCCGGGGAAGATCCTGCCCACCAACCAGATCCCCGAGGAGGTCTTCAAGCTCGCCCAGGACCTCATCTACGACCGACGCGAAGGGGACTACGACCCGCTCTTTGCCTTCATGGCCTACTTCGAGGCCCACCAGGAGGAGAAAAAGGCAGCCAGCACGGCGACGCTCCCGGTCGAGGAACGGCTCAAGGCGCGCATCATCGAGGGCAAGAAAAAGGGTCTTGAAGCCGACATCGACGAGGCGCTCGGGAAATACAAGGCCGAAGCGATCGTCAACGAGATCCTGCTGCCCGCGATGCAGGTGGTGGGCGACCTCTTTGGCGAAGGCAAGATGCAGCTCCCCTTCGTCTTGAAGTCGGCCGAGGTGATGAAGGCGGCGGTGGCCCTCCTCGAGCCCCACATGGAGCGCGTCGAAGGGACAAAGAAGGGCAAGATCGTCCTGGCCACGGTCAAGGGCGACGTGCACGACATCGGGAAGAATTTGGTGGACATCATCCTCACCAACAACGGCTATGAGGTGATCAACCTGGGCATCAAGCAGCCGATCGAAGCCATTCTTAACGCGGTCAGCACGCACAAGCCCGACGCGGTCGGGATGAGCGGGCTCCTCGTTAAGAGCACGGTGGTGATGAAGGAAAACCTCGAAACCATGGCCGACCGGGGCTACACCCTGCCGGTGCTGCTCGGGGGCGCGGCCCTCAACCGCCGCTACGTCGACGAGGACCTCAGGCCCATCTACACCAACGTCCACTACGCCCAAGACGCCTTTGAGGGCCTCGCGCTGATGGAGCGAATCGTTCGCGGCGAGACGATCGAGGCGCCCAAGACCGAGCGCCGGGTCCAAACTCGACCAACCGAAACCGCCAGCGAAGGCCCGCCACCGCCCGAGCAGCTTCCCCGCCCCCCCTTCTTCGGCGTTCGCTACCTCATGGAAGATGCGTTCTCGCTCGCCGAAATCGCCCGCTTTCTCAACAAACGTGCCCTCTTTCGCGGCCAGTGGGGGTTCAAACAGGGCAAGATGCCAAAAAGTGAACATCAAAAACTCCTCAGCCGCGAGGCCGAGCCGGTTCTCAGCGCGCTGCTCGAACGCGCCCCCGGCCTCCTCACCCCCCGGGTTGCCTACGGCTACTTTCCCGTGGCCAGAGAAGGCGAGGCACTCCTCGTTTTCGATCCGGAAACGGGGCGGATCCTTCAAACCATCCCTTTCTCCGTCTCCGCAAAAGGGCTCTCCATCGCCCGCTACCACCTGCCCCGCTTTAGTCCTTCAATCTCGGGAGCAGAAACCTGGCTTCCCGAGCCCGCATTCCGGGCCGGTGCCCGCGACGTGGCGGTGTTTTTCGTGGTGACGATGGGCGAAGCGTCCCTGGACGAAACCCAGCGTCTCTACCAAGCCGGGCGCTACCAGGATTACCTCTTCCTCCACGGCTTCGTGGTGGAGATGACCGAGGCGCTGGCCGAATACTGGCATAAAACCCTCCGCGCGGAGTGGGGCATCGACGAACTCGACGGCCCCACCCCGGAGGCGCTCTTCCAAAAGCAATACCGCGGAGCCCGCTACGCCCCCGGCTATCCGGCCTGGCCGGAGCTGGAGGCCCAGGGCATCCTAGCCGAACTGCTGGCCTGGGAAAAGATCGGCATTGGCCTCACCGAAGACTTTCAGCTCGTCCCCGAAGCCAGCACCTCAGGCATCGCCATCCACCACCCCGAAGCCCGGTACTTCGCCGTACAAGCCTCCCCTTAAACTGGGGGAGAATGACCCAGTTTTTCCGCCTCTACGCCACCTTCGCCCGGGTCCCGGTGCACCTCTACGCCGCCGCCCTCGCCTACTACGCCCTGCTCGGCCTCTTCCCGCTCATCCTCCTTCTCGCCGGGATCGCCGGCATCTTGCTCGGCCGGAGCCCGGAGCTGGCCAAGGCGTTTAGCGGCGAGCTGCAAGCCTTCGTCACTCGCCTTTTCCCCACCGCCCAGGGCATCGGCCAGCAGGTGGTCGAGGCACTGCAGGCCGGCGCCCCCTCGCTGACCGCGGGCTCGGTGCTGTTGCTCCTTTGGAGCGCCAGCCACTTCTTCACCGCCCTCTCCGCCGTGCTCTCGCTGGTCTTCGGGGGAAAAACTCGGGGCCTGCAAAACCGTTTCCTCGGACTCCTAGGGCCGGTGGCGCTGGGGCTGGCGCTGACCCTTGCCAGCCTCGGCGGTCTTGTCCTGGGCCTGGTCTTTCGTTTCCTCCCCGAGGGCCCCTGGAGCCCGGCCCGGGGCCTCCTCACCACCTACCTCACCAGCACCCTGGTCCTCTTTGCCATCTACAGCCTCCTGCCAAGCCCCAGGCCGCCGACGAAGCCCGCGCTTATGGTCAGTCTCCTGGCCGCGCTGGGGTGGAACCTCGTCGCCTGGGGGCTCCCCCGCTTCCTTCCCCAAAAGCAATACGCCCTGGTCTTCGGCCCCCTGGCCAGCCCCGCCCTGCTACTGCTCGGCTTTTACCTCTTGATGTGGGTGCTCATCGCCGGCGCGGTCGTTCTCCGTGCGTTCCTCCCCGAATCAAAGGCCTAGATGGCCTTCGCGAGCCGTTCCAGATCGCAAGCGATAAACTGAGGCCATGCCGAAAGGCCGCTGGCTGGCGCTCCCCCTCGGGGTTTTCCTGACCGGTTGCGGGCTTTTGTCCGGAAGCGGAGGGGGAACGTCCGCCATGCTCCAGCCCTGCCCGGCTTCGGGCCCCGAGCTCGCGTCGCTGCCCCTCCAGCTCAGCGATTTCCGCTATGTGATGCCCCTTGGGAACCTCAACCCGACGGGTCACGTCTTCCCAAGCGACCACCACTACTTCTACCTTCCGCTCGATGGGCAGGGCAAAGCCGCGGTGGTACCCGTTTTTTCGATGGCCAAAGGCTGGGTCATTCGGGTCAGCGTGAGCGAGCATCTGGACGAAGGCTTTACCGACTACAGCCTCACGGTCGGCGTGTGCCGGGGCTTCGAGTTCTGGTACGGGCACGTGAGCGGTTTAAGTGCGTTTCTCCGCGACGCAATCGCAAAGGCAAAACCCTCGCGTACCGAGACGTACACGAGCGGAGGCCACACCTTTCGGGTCTCGGACTACCCGATGTTCCTCGCCGTCGCTGCCGGCACCCCGCTTGGCATGGCCGGTGGCAATCCCGGCCAGTGGGCACTCGACGTCGGGGCGAGCGATCGCCGGGGCGAACAAAACCGCTTCGCCAACCAGGACCGCTACCGGAACGACCTCGAGTGGCTGATCTACGCGGTCAGCCCGCTGGATTTCCTCCGATCTGACCTCAAAGGCCTGGTGGATGCGAACGTGGGCGGACCCGACACCCGCCGAACCGCCGAGCCGGTCCACGGCCAGATCAGCTACGACGTGCCCGGGACCGCCATGGGCAACTGGTTCCTCAAGGGGCAACCCTCGCTTCCCGAGGATCACAACCTGGCGCTGGTCAAAGATCCCATCGACCCTCAAAAATACGCGATCAGCGTCGGGACCGCGCTTTCGGGCCTAGCGGGACGGGTGATCGTATTCACGCCAGCCGAGAGCGGCAACGTCGCCCAGGCTTTTGACGAGGTCGTTCCCGGTTCAATCTATTGCTACCCCACCGGGGCGGGTCGGCTTCTCCTCCGCCTTCAAAACGAAGAAACTTTGCTCGCCGAGTATCAGGCGGGGCAAGGGTGCCAGGAACCCATGGCGCTATCCCATCCGGTGACCTTCGTTCGCTAAAAAACCGGTCTTCAGGCGCGGGCGCGGTCCTCCCAGATGAGCCGCAGCCCCTTGAGCGTGAGGTCGGCATCGACCAGGGAAAGCTCGGTCGAAAGGCCCTCGAGGGTCCTGGCAAATCCCCCCGTGCCCACCACCAGCGCCTCCCCCACCTCCTGCTTGATGCGACGGACCATTCCGTCTACCAGCGCGGCATAGCCGAGCACCAGGCCGGATTGCAGCGCTTCAACGGTGTTTTTCCCGATTACCCCCCGGGGCGGGGGGACCAGGTCGAACCGGGGCAGCATCGCCGCCCGCGCCGCCAGGGCCTCGGCCGCGGTCTCGGGCCCCGGGGCAATGGCGCCACCCAGGTAACGGTTCGGGCTTTCGACCAGGTCGAAGGTGGTGGCGGTCCCGAAATCGACCACGATGTAGCGCCCGTGGGAATTCGGGTAGGCCAAAACCGCCCGCGCGTTGACCAGGCGGTCCGCCCCCACGCTCTGTGGGTGTTCGATCTCCACGGAAAGCCCGGCCCGCTCGGGCGTCACGATGAAGGCCTCGATGCCCCAAAGCTCAAAGATCGCCCGCCCCAGTTCGTGCTCGACCGGGGGTACGACGCTGGCGATGACCGCCGCCGAGGGCCGGGAGAGATTCCGCTGGCGGAAGATCTGTTCCAAAAACACCGCGTACTCGGCATCCATGCGCTTTTTGGACGTGCCCACCCGCCAGCGCGCGAGCAAGCGATCACCCTGCCAAAGCCCCATGGTGGTGCTGGTGTTCCCCACATCGATCGCCAAGAGCACTTTTTTAGTCTACTGGGCACGGGCCGCACTTTATGGTATGTCTAGCATTCGTGTTCGCCTTCACCCGCGTCGCTCAAGCAGGCAAGGCCCGCACCGGCATCCTTGAAACACCCCACGGCCGCGTGCAAACCCCGCTCTTCATGCCGGTGGGCACCAAGGCCACGGTGAAGGGGATCGCGGTTCGCGACCTGAAAGCCGTCGGCAGCCAGATTCTCCTCGCCAACACCTACCACCTCCTGCTGCGCCCCGGCCCCGAGTTGGTGAAAAGGCTCGGAGGGCTGCACGGCTTTGCCGCCTGGCACGGCCCCTGGCTCACCGACTCCGGGGGTTTTCAGGTGATGAGCCTCGGTCACCGGCGGGAGATCAGCGAAGCGGGGGTCACGTTTCGCAACCACCTCGACGGATCCTTGGTCAGACTCACCCCGGAAAAGAGCATCGAGGTGCAAGAGCTTCTCGGCGCCGACATCATCATGGCCTTCGACGAATGCCCGCCGTATCCCTCGAGCCCTGACTACCTCGAGGCCTCGGCCTCGCGTACCCTGCGCTGGCTGGAACGCTCGCTGCGGGCGAAAAAACGCAAGGACCAAGCGCTCTTTGGCATCGCGCAAGGAGGAACCGACCTGGCGATCCGGGAAAAGAGCACGCTGGAGACGATCAAGTTCGATCTCCCCGGCTACGCGATCGGCGGGCTCGCGGTGGGGGAACCCAAAAAGGCCATGATCCCGGCCATCCACCTCTCCACCGACCTCCTCCCCGAAGATCGGCCACGCTATCTGATGGGGGTCGGCCACCCCGAGGATCTGGTGGCGGCGGTCGCGCTCGGGGTGGACATGTTCGACTGCGTCTACCCCACCCGGACCGGCCGCTTCGGCTACGCGCTGGTGCCCGAGGGCCGGCTCAACTTCAACGCTTCGCGCCACCTCGAGGACCCGCGCCCCATCGACGAGACCTGCGACTGCTACGCCTGCCAGACCTATTCCCGCGCCTACCTCACCCATCTGGTGCGGTCAGGCGAAATCCTGGGTTTGGTGATGCTCTCGCTCCACAACCTGCGCTACCTCCACCGACTCACCGAAGAGATGCGGCAGGCCATCAAGGAAGGGCGCTTTGCCGACTTTGCCATGACCTTCGCCGAACGCCGCTTCGGGAAAGAAG